>CAKUHP010000009.1 GCA_934658705.1 uncultured Collinsella sp.
CCGGCGGGAAACGAAAAAGCCCGGTTGAAACCGGGCTCGGATGAACGTGCCTATTGACAATGGCTTTCTCATATTAGAAAAGGACCCCTTTGCAGAGGTCCTAGTCAATTCAAGGTGGCGGGGAAGGGAATCGAACCCCTGACACGAGGATTTTCAGTCCTCTGCTCTACCAACTGAGCTACCCAGCCATTTGAGGTGTGCCTTGTTTCAAGGCTTGATTAGTATAACCAAGGACGCGCGCCGGTCAACCGAGAATTTTAAAAAAGTTTTTGAGTACGGCACCAGCCATAACCTCGGGCCCACAGAACAGCACGTCAGAGGCATCATCCAGCCGCAAGAAGTTTTTCGCTCAGGGCCGCACGGGCAAACTCACTTGGCGTCATCCCCTCGGCAGCTGCCCGTCGACGAATGGCTTCCTTCATTCCCAGGGGAATCTTGACCGATAGTGTTGCCGTCCCCTCACCTGAGAGTGGGGGCCGTCCATGCACGATTCCACCAACGGTGTGCTCGCCATCCGGAAATTCGCCACGCTCGTACGACTCGCACCACGTGTCAATCATTTCATCCGTTACAACCTGACCGTTAGCGGTCGTATATGTCTTGCTCATCATCGACCCCTTTGCCGAGCTCGCTCAATCTCTTGCCAGAATTTCTTCTGAACCGGAGATAAGGCATGAATGATGAGCCATCCACGAATTAGCTCGACCGCAACGAGCTCCACACTCCGACCGTCCGGAAGCCATCCAATCGCAAGCCATCTCGGCGGCTCGTCTTCCGACTCGCGACGAATGCACTCCGTAACCGCGGCCCAGGCACAAAGCACCTGCTTTTCCGTCAGGTGCTTTTTGGCGTTGGGATGAATCTCGACATCCATGCATCTTCTCCTCTATCTTACCCAATTTCGTATGACGAAAGTACGCTGCCGCCATTTCTTAAGCCGGTACTCGTTGGAAAGCAGGAGGCGATACGAGGATTGAGGGGCGTTCCAGTGCGGCCCAGGCGCATGGGTGGGAGCACATGCACCAAGGTCGAACGTTTTCGTAGCACGCGAGAACATTGCCGTTGCGATCGATAAAGGCAATGTCGATGGGATAGGCCATAAAGCAGGTGTGAACCGAGGAACAGCGCGGGAACGCTATGACAAGCGGCAGTCCGCTGGCGGCAACCGGCTGCCGCCCCAGCATGCCGCGCAAACGCATGGCAAACGACTCCGCCACCACAAACTCAGCCGGCGTCCAGCCCAACCTGTTGAGTGCCCGCGCGTAGGCGATATAGGACGAGACCGCACTCACATGACCACCCCCGGGCGCCATGGATCGACTGTCACCACACGCTCGTGCGTGAGTACAGCCGGCGCCCCCAGAGAAAAGCCGGCGATGCTCAGCGAGCTCGGCCACGGCTCATAATGCATGGTGCAGGTATAGGTCCTAAATGTGCCGGAAAGAGAAAGCAGGCCGCTATCCGATGTCGCCGTGCCCTGCTCGCTCGAAACCTCGATCTGCAGCTCATAGCCCTCCATGGCATCCTGAATTTGCGCCTGGACCGTCGCGGAAGCATCGACAGCACTGTCATCGCCCTCCCCGCCCGGCGCCACGGCATGCGCCAGCACGATGTCGGGCACCACGCGGTCGAAGCGCGCGACCGCGCCGGCAAAGATCATGACGTTGTACACGATAAGAGCAAGCACAAGCAGGACGGGCACAATCATGGCCATCTCGACCGTCGCCTGAGCACGTTCCTCGCGCAAGCGCGTACGAACGACCATTACGACCCACCGCCAAACACGCCCGCCAGCGTGGCGACATCGACGGTGATCGGAATGGAGCCGCCACCCGGCAGCGGAATCTCCGCAATGGTAAACACTGCCTCGTTAATTGTACGTTCGACCTGGTACTGCAGGGCCTCGCAAAGTGCCTTGGGGTCAGTGACACCAAGCGGAATCTTTCGCAGGCTATCCTGAACTTTTGAAAGACCGGAGATATCGGAACCCGGACTCTTGATGACGTTTGCGGTATCGGTCAGCACGGGCTTTCGCAGGCGCAGGTCGCACGGCTCAAGACCCAGACCCGCCACGGAACCCGACACGGTATCGCCAAGCCACGACGCAATGGAACCCAGTACCCCGCTGCTTCCTCCCAGACCGCCAATCAGACTGTCCATGAGTTCATCGGCCGCATGTTGGATATCTCCGTAACCCACTAGCAACTGGCCCCAAACGTCCATGACGCCGTCAAACGCCCCCGCGATGCCTCCGCCCGAGCGCTCTTCCATCGTCGAGAAGAAACGCGCGAGCACGTTGTTTTGCGCGGTCGCGTCATCGGGCGCCAGCACCGCGGCGGAAATCGCGCCGCGATCGCCAAGCCTAACTGCCGTGTTAAACGAAGAGTTGAGTTCGTCGGGGCTAGAGATGGCGCCCGAGACCGCAAAGGACACCACGCCATTGCGCCCGGGCGGAGCGATACGCGGGCGCTCGGCGGAAAGCGCCTTGATGGCATCGTCGAATGCGCCGCCCGCGCGCTCGGCCTCGTCCTCGGTCTGACGCTCGAGTTCAATCTCTTTTTTGCGGCAATCGACATAGTCTTCCATAGCGTCTTTAAATCGATCGAAGTGATATTCAAAGCCGCTCTCGATCACCGATGTGGGCATGGGCACGCGAGCCAAACTGAGCACGTCAAAGCCACAGCGCCCGCACGAATCCTGCCCATCGTAATCGGCGATCGATGCCAATCCGCCCGGAGTTCCCTTTGCATAGTTGGGGCAGCTTGTTCCATAGTGAAGGTACGTCTTGCCGTCATTTGTGCTCGTCGGCCATATCGCGTCGGTGTAGAGCTCGGTTGCGCGCACCTCATCCGAATTCCTCGGCAGCAACGGAATGTAGGACGAGATCTGCTCGCCATCATCATGTATGTAAGCTCGGTCGACCTCATCGCTCGCATAGCTGTAGAACGCTTTGCGCGCCGCGGATTCCGCCATCATCTCGACACTCGAACCCTTCGGCGTCTCAATTGCCAAGCGCCGATGGTAGTACGCCTTTGCGCGGTCGAGCGCCTCCTGCGGCTCCCACGTAATGCTCGAGGCGAAATGCGGGTTTTTGCCACCAGAAAGGTCCGTCAGACTCTTCGCACGCTCCCACATGCACGAGCAGCTTCCGACTGTGTCTTTATCCGACCCGCCGCAGTCGGCAAGCCAGGCACGCTCTTTGGCCTTTGCCGTTTTCTCGGACGCCTTCTGCAGCTCCTTGGCAGCGTAGTCCAGGTCTTTTGAGGTGCTTTCGATGGCATCGGTCGAGATCTCGGACCCTTCGAGCGCGGCAAAATCCGAATCGGAGGTCCTGGGTACGGCGAGCGCCATGCCGGTATAGGTCACGCCCTCGGTATCCTGCGCCGACACGGCCTGCATGGCACGCGCGGCAATTAAATACGGCAGGGCGGTCTCCACCTTCTGAAGACCCTTGGATGCACTTTTGGCAAACTTGTTGCGAGTTTTAATGACCTCAACGCCGGTATCGACGATATCGGCCCCCGCCACCTCGGCGCCCGGTATGAGCATGGCAACCAGACCGGTGCCGACGGTGGCAAAGCCCGCCAGGCCCAGACTCAAGATGCACGCATCGAGTACCGTGGCGGCCGTATGATAGGACGACACCACGTTGGCACCTGCCAGCGCACCGCTATCGGCTGCCACCTGCGTATCTCCAGCTCGCGACATGCTCCATATCGCCGCCGTCGAGGAAAACAGCAGCGTGAGCACGACCAAGATGACCACGGCAGAAGAGAGCGTGGTGTAGGCGCCGTCCTCGATAAACAAATCGATGCCGGTGCGGCCCATAAAGCCGCCCCGCTTTCGGCGGGAACCGGGACGCCGACGGCGCGCCGGAACGCGGTTTGACCAAAAGCGTTTAATCCCAAGAAGCAATCCACGAATCATAGTCCCCCTCCAACCATTCGGGACGCGAACGATATGAGACATCGACTCTGAGCTCAACGTATCCGTCCGCGCTTGCGGTGCCCATGGCCTGCGTAAAGGCGCCGATCACAGGCAAGGGCTTCACGTCGCCGGCAATAGATACGGACGAGGTGCCGCCCGCGCCCGCCCGGCCCAACTCGATATCCCACGACAGCGGACCTCCGGCATGGAATATCGAGACGTTGGGTACCGCGGCGAGCCTGCGGCGGGCAAACTCCTCCAAGTCGGCGTCGTCGTCCACCGTCGTCGTAGTCATGATCCGCGCGGTCTCGGCAGCAGCAGACTCCATAACCGCGCGGGTATACAGCAGGCACACCGGCTGCAATGCCAGCAAGATGAGCGTCAAAAACGTCGGAAGCAAAAAAGCGGCCTCCACCGTCGACTGCGCCCGGTCCTCACGTGCGGCATCAATACAGCGCGATATCCTTGGCACCCGTCGCGGCATCGATGATCGACATGGGGGCAATGCCATGCGACGCCGCCCGCTCGACCAACGCCGCCAGACGGCCATCGGTGCCGGCGCGCCAAAGGCCGGCGATTGCCAGCACAATCGAGAGCAGCGCCAACGTGACGATGGCGTATTCGACGGTCGATTGGGCAGACTCTTCGCGCAGGGCATCTTGCATTTCACGACCCCTCCTCCAAGATCGTCTTTTGCGGAACCAGGCGCACCGCGCGCAGACGGCACGACGCATCGCCCTCATCTGCGGCGACAGTTATCATGTCAACCCATCCGCGGTCGTCGCGCACGATGGCGCCCCATAGGTTGCCCTTGATGTCGATATAGCCGCTCAAGGCCAGATGCGCCGTGGGCATCTCCCGGTAGGCGCGCAGCATGTCCGCGGCAGCCTCCGTCATCGGACGGTCCTCGGACCATGCGAGCCGCGCCGCAATGGCACTGTCCCCGGACGGCTCCGGTACCGCACCCGCCTGGGTATCGAGCGATTGCAGAAAGGTCTGCGCCGTGACGGGCGCATCTCCGTCGGCGGCAGAAACGCCGTCATTTTGCGCCGCATCATCCTGGGACGCTACGGCAGCAGGAGCTTCGACACTATCGGAACCATGCCGACGCGCAGCGCCCAGTCCCCACATCACAGCCACGATCGCCACGATCAAGCAGGCAAGCACCAGCAGCGAACCGGCAGGGTGCCCATGTCCTACAGGCTGTTGATGCCGTCGCTGATCGCGTTCCACAGCTCTTCGACCTTGCCCTTAAACGCGACGATGGCGATGATGGCGATCACCACGA
Source organism: uncultured Collinsella sp. (assembly GCA_934658705.1). Classification (GTDB taxonomy): domain Bacteria; phylum Actinomycetota; class Coriobacteriia; order Coriobacteriales; family Coriobacteriaceae; genus Collinsella. Next base: position 5,216 of record CAKUHP010000009.1, read on the forward strand.
GCACGCCGACCAAGATGGCATATTCGGTGGTACCCTGTGCGCTCTCCTCCCGCAGTAACGCCCCAGTGTGCTGGCGAGCGCGAATTGTCTGGCAAAAAGCCCAGCTCCAGACCTTCCCTGCGATGTCAGTCATCGTGTTCATATATTCCTCCCTACATCATCCCGCCTGCTCCCAGCAGCGGGCCCAATATGGATAGCAGCAGCGCCGGCAAAATGAGCGTGCCGGTGGGGATCAACAACTTGACGGGCGCTCGCTCGATCTCGCGCTCGACCGCGGCACGGTGAGCCGCACGAATCTCGCGGCTCTGCGCGGCAAGCGTCTCGGCAAGCGGGGCGCCCAGAGCGAGCGCTTGACCCACCGTGATGGCAAACGTCTCGAGCGCCCGCACATCCAGGTCGCGCGCCGCCGCCATCAGCTCGTCCTCACGCGTCCCCACGCCCACCTGCCACGCCATGCACGCCCGCTCAAGTCGGACCGCCAGCAACGATGCGCGATTGGCGCAAAAAATCTCGAGCGCGGCGTCAAACGAAAGCCCGGCAGATAGGCCCAGGCGCACGACGTCGATCATCTCGGACACCTCGCCGAGCGTCACACGCTGCGAGTCCCTCGCGCCAGCCGCTCTCCTAACGCGCACGGCGACAGCATCGATCAGCGATCGGGCGGCAGCAAGGATCAGCGCCGTCTCTCGCCTGCAGGCCATTGCGATATCGCGTGCCTCAGCACGCGCAAGACCCGTTGCGACAAAGGCGCTCAGCGCGCACAGGCAAGCCGTCGCGGCAACCAGGACGCTCATAATTCCATCCTCATAATGCGGTGGATAACCACCAGCGCGACGACGTTGAGGGCCAGACCCAGCACCACGGCACCGGCCCCCGCGGGCGTCGCGAGACCGCGGCGAAAGTCGGCCGAAAGAAGCGCCAGCACCGCGCACATGCCCACCGGCATCGCCGCGACCATATGTGCCGACATGCGGGCCTGCGACGTCTTAACGTCTAGACGACGCTTAAGCTCGATACGCTCCCCCACCATGCTTGCCGCCTCGGACAGCAGGCCGGCAAGCGGAGCACCGGTACGCTGCGAGACCTTGAGCGCCAGGGTAACGAGCGAAAGCCCGGGCGCATTGACGCGAACCAGCAGATCATCCAAGGCGTCGGTTGCCGAGATGCCGCATTCAATTGCCGCGGCAACGCGCAAAAACTCGGTATGGACCGGCTCCTGCGCATGGACGCCCACGAAACGCATGCCCTGGGCCAGCGAATGTCCCGAGGCAAGCGACATGGAAAGCGCCGTGAAAGCCTCGGGCATAGCCTCTTCCGCATCGTGCTGCTCGCGGCGACGATCAAAGGTGCCACGCACGGCAGAAGCGGCAAACGGCACCGCGAGCCCCAGGAAAAACCCAAGGAGCGAAAGCGATACCAAGGTCAGCGCAAGGCACGCAACACCGCTCGATAGCAGCAGAAACGCCAGGCGTGCCGCATCGTCCTCGATAGCAAAACCCAGGCGGCCCGCAGGGATCAGCGACACCCAGGAACGAGCAAGCCTTGCCAATGTGTCGTTTTCCACCAGCTCACGGGGCAGCCTCTCCGCAACCGACTCCAGCGTTTGATGCGCCATCTCTTTCGGCGGGACCCGCGGCGTACGGGGTTCCGCCCCGCACGCCGTCACAACAGACAGTCCCGCGAGGCCCCCTACGACGAGGGGCACAGCGATCTCCATTCGTCCACCTCCTCTTGCGTGAGCGTTCCCGAGCGCAAGCCCTCTGCGATAAACGGTGGCTCGCGGTCGAGCGTCCAGGTGCGTTCGGCAGCGTCGAACGTCACGTAGCGCTCGAGCTCCACGCCACCCGTCGAAGCGCGACGCACCCCCGAGTACGAGGACACGAAACGCTTGCCGTCCGCATGGCGCTCGGACATCACGATGCCGTCGAGTGCCATGGCGATCTGTTCCTCGATCAGCTCACTTGGCAGGTCGATGCCGTAGCGCGCGAGCAGCGTCAGCCGCACCACCGTCTCCTGCTCGGTTCCCGCATGAAGCGTGGTGAGCGAGCCGTCATGGCCGGTGTTCATGGCCTGCAGCATGTCGCAGCACTCCGCGCCGCGCACCTCGCCCACCACGATGCGATCGGGACGCATGCGCAAGGCGTTGGTCACCAGGTCGCGAATCGTGACCGCGCCCTCACCTTCGATCGAGGCCTCGCGAGCCTCCAGGCGCACGACATGGGGATGGTGCGCAAACTTAAGCTCGGCGGAATCCTCGATCGTCACAATGCGCTCGCCCGTGGAAATCTCGCACGACAGCGCATTGAGCAGCGTCGTCTTGCCCGAGCCCGTACCGCCTGCGACAGCCAAATCCTGCCGCAGCGACACCGCGCACGACAGCAGCTGCGCATACCAAAGCGGCAGCGACCCCAACCCCACGAGCTCATCCAGCGAGCAAATGCGGTCCGAGAACTTGCGGATAGTAAGAATCGGCCCGTCAATCGCCACGGGCGGAATCACCGCATTGACGCGGTACCCCGTCTTGAGGCGCGCGTTGACGATGGGGCTTCGCTCATCGATACGACGGCCGAGCGGAGAGATAATGCGGTCGATCAGCACGCGAATCTGCTCGTCGTCGTCAAATGCGTGCTCGATGGGATACAGAACGCCACCGCGTTCGAAAAAGGCGGAACGGCAGCCGTTGATCATGATCTCGGTGACGGTATCGTCCTCGATGAGCGGTTGCAACGGCCCCAAGCCGACCACGTCGTCCAGAATTTCGTCGATGATGGTCTCACGCTCGGGCGTCGCCAGGTCGGTCGACTCCTCTACATTAAGAGCCGCCTCCACCGCCGGGCGCAGTTCGGTGCGGGCGAGCACCGGGTCGACGTAGGAGCTGATGCGCGCCACCTCGTCGTATCCCATGCGATCCATCACGGCGCGCTTGGTACGACGCTTGATCGCGCGATGGCGGCCCGCATCGACGGGCGCTGTCACCGCAGCCGAACCGGCAGCTTTAATCCTTGTCTGCAGGCTCATCGCGGATCGCCCTCACGCGACCACGGCAGACGTATGCGCGGACGCTCGCTGCGTGTCGCGCGGTCGTTGACCATGTCGCTCCACGGACCGACGGCACAGCCAAGCTCCACGAGCATCTCGCGCGTGGCTTCACGAACGCTTGTCGCAAAGGCGCCGGTCTGGCCTATCGCCTCGTCGGCGCGGCCGAATGCCATAAGCGAGGCCAGGTCCTGCCCGCCGTCGGCAATGCGAATCTTGGAGCTAAGCGAGCACGCGATCTCAAAACGCATGGCGACATCCTCATCGGCACCGCGCGCACCAAACCGGTTGAACACGGCGCTCATGCGCGTGCGCGGCACGCCCACGCGACTTGCCAGCTCGATAACGCGCGCCGCAGAGGTCGCGGACGACACCGCCGCATCGCCCACCACCAGGCAGCGATCGCTTGCCGCCACGGCGGCGGCCACGGCATCGCCCCAAAAGACCGAGGTGTCGACAAAGACCACGTCGGACTCGCGCCGCAAGATATCGAGCATCAGCTCCACTGGACGCGCCATGAGCTCGGCCTTCTCGGGGGCCGCGACAGGTCCCCAGAGCGTGACGCCCGGGGCGACGCGCATAGAGGCGGCGACCACGTCGGGCTCCGCCAGCGAGCCGGCAGCGGACGGCTCGATCAGGGCCGCCATATCGCGCGGGGCCTCGGCGCCCATAAGGTCGTAGAGGTTGCCAAACATAAGGTCTAGATCGAGCACGGCGGCACGCAGGCCCAGCAGCGATGCCGTATACGCCATAACGGCAATAATCGTCGACTTGCCGCAGCCGCCCGAGCCCGAAACAGCGCAGATGACAGGCGCGCGGTGCGAAGACCCCACGACGTCGTCGGACGCTGTGGAGGCGGGGGTGGCAGGCATCGGGGACAGCATCCCCGTCTCTCCGGCTGCAGCCACCTGCTGTGCCCAGACAGGCATAGCGGGTTGCCCAGTTGGCGCGGACTGCTCGATTGGTGCGGGGCATACGGGCGGCACTTGCACGGGCGCCGGCCCATCAAACGAGCTCGCACCCGCGGCAAAGCCCTCGACTTCATCGAGTCCTTCTGCCAGGTTTACGCCGTGCACGTATCCCATATCCGTCGTCAGAGGCTCATCGCCATACGGCGCTGACACCCCGACGTCATCGTATGTAAGGGGGTCCCGGGGGCGCCGACCATGCTCGGCTTCCGCTTTTCCATAATCATCAACACGCGGGCCTCCTGTAGCGCGAGGCGCCCCGGGTTCCCTATCAACAAAAGCATCGGGCTCGATCGGCACCAACCGATCGGGATCGGCCGCTCCCTCGCCCGCATGCCCGCTGCCGCATACGCTGTGCGCGGCGATGACCTCGGTCGCCCCCGCGCGAAACAGCCCTTCGATATCCGACGGATCGAGCGCTTCTATCAACACGACCACACGCTCCACGCGGCCCTCGGCCGTCAGGCGCGCGACTGTCGTCCGCACATCGGCAGGCGCAAACGGCGCCGCCGCGATCATGGCAGCCCCGCGACGCGACGGAAACGCGCGCGCCATGGCCACCAGGCCATCCAGGTCCCCGACACGCAGCACCTGTGCGCCCGCATCGCGGCTTTCGACCTCACGCTGCAGCAGGCCGTAATCGCCACACGCGCAGCACGCAAGCCAGATCGCCTTCATCACTCGTCGCCTCCGCTCTTTTTGCCGCGCGCCGTGGCGGGAATCGTCAAGCTGATCGTTCCCTTGCCCGAGGCCCCCAGCAATTCCTTAACGTCGTCGGGATCCGCCGCCAGCGTCACCCACTCGATCTTGCCTTCGCGCGAGGCACCGGCTTCCTCGCTGGTATCAATTACGCGCGCACCGCACAGGCGGTCGGTCACGCCATCCTTTTGCACGTATACGTCCACATAGCTGCCAACGCCCGTGGCGCCGCCCACCGAATGCTCGGCATCGACCGCCACCGAAACGGCAACCTTGCCCTTGGGCACCTCGAGCGTGTGGCTCTCGGCCTTGGTGTAGACATCGCAAATCACGGCGTTTTTGGGAATGCGCGAGGTCGTCACGTCGCCGCGCACCTGACGCAGCTCGGTCGCCGCATCACGCGGCAGCAGGCTCGCCAGCCACTCCTGGGTTATGACGTTGGTTTCGTCGAGGGTCTCGCCCGCGTCGATATCGCGCGCGGCAACGCACACCTCGATGCGGTCGCCGCTGTATTTTGCCAAGGTCTCGGCCTGGGCCTGATCGGCCTGCGAGCGAATTGACGACCCGTAAGCCATGCAAAGGGCCGCGGCAAGCACGCTTGCGGCCAGACTGATGGCGATGCGCTTGCTCTTGTTCACGGCCGCTCCTCTCATGGCGGTAGCGGGCGGATGCCCGTACCACCATTGTCAGGGCGGCCAAGGCGCAAAACGTCGCGATGGCGATCCCAGGTTTCGCGGTCAAACCAATTGCTGACCAAAAGCTGACCAGGCCGTCAAGCTCGCGGCAAGGTTTTGGTCAGCACGTCGCCAAAACGCCTGTTTTGAGATGCTTCTGCAACAAAAAAGCCGCCTCCCGAGCAGTTGGGAGACGGCTGTCATAGGAAAATTCAATTACAGATGGACATCGGGATCGAGCATTTGGGCACTCACGCGCATGGATGACGCCAAGTTTTGGAACGTCTCCAGACGCAGGCTGTCGATCTCCCCGGCATCCTCGGCCTCGCGAACAGCGCAACCGGGCTCGTGGGTATGCGTGCAATCGCCAAATCGGCACGCGCGCGACGCCTCGACGATCTCGGGAAAAGCGCGCGCCAAACCCCGCTCGTGGCCCACAAGCGGCAGACTGCGCAAACCCGGGGCATCGGCGATCACGCCGGCATCTCCCGGCAGCGCCACCATCACACGCGCGACGGTGGTGTGGCGACCTTGGTCATCACGCTCGCGCACACCGCCGGTAGCCAGCGTGTCGTGGCCCAGCAACGCATTGAGCAGCGTCGACTTGCCAGCACCCGACTCGCCCAGAATCATGGCGCAGCTCCCTGCCGGCACGCAGGCGCGTACCTCGTCCATGCCGAGGCCCTCGGCAGAAGACGTCACGATCACGCGCACATCCGGACCCACCAGGCGACGCACGCGGTCCAGGTCGCGCGCAAGCTCGTCGGCCTCGCAGCGGTCGACCTTGGTAAGCACCACCACCGGCTCGGCATCGCAGTCGAGCGCCAGCACCAGCGAGCGCGCCACGCGGTCGAGCAGCACCTCACCGGCGCCGAGCGCCTGTACAATCAGCACGCTATCCACGTTAGAGCAGAGCACCTGGCGCTCTCCGCGAGCGCGGCCGCGCCAACGCTCAAAGCTCGTGCGGCGCGGCAGAACGCACTCGATCACGCCCATGTCGTGCCCGGGCGCGCGACGCACCGCTACGCGGTCGCCCACGGCGGGCAGTAGGACCTCGTCCTCGCCACGTGATTTGGCAAACCCCACGGCGTGCTCGGCACGGAAGGTATCATCGGCGGTTGCTACCAGCGGAAACCCGCGGTCTAGGCGCACCACGGCACCGAGCTGCATCTGCTCGGGCTCCTCGGCATGTGCGCAAAAATCATCGAAGGCAGTCTGCTGAGCCGCATCGACCGGCAGGTCATCGAACGCCGGAACATCCTGCAGCGCATCGAGCCCCGGCACGCTCGCCAGTAGCTCCTCAGCAGATGCAGGGGCCTCGGTCGCAAGCTTCCGACGACGATCGCGCTTAGCCCGCGCCCCCGTCGTCTTTTTCTTCGCCTTAGCCTTAGCCTTGCCCACAAACGCCTCCCAGCAAACAACCACACAACTGAGCAGGTATTTTAAATCAAAAAGAGCTGACCGGGCAAAGCCCGACCAGCTCACACACTTTCCCTCAGCCTTTTTCATCCGCGCGAGAGAAACCAGCAACGTTACCGCAGGGCCCGCCCGCCGGGAGGGGTTTCTTCTGAGCGATCCCGCAGCGCGAAGCGCGAGGACCAGCGAAGAAGAAACCCCGCAGGCGGACGAGCCCGGACAGGCACGTTACTCTTTCTCCACAGCGCGCATGATCGCCTTGTAGATCTCCATCAGCGGGATGATCAGGAAGGCCAGGCCCAGCGCGGCGATAACGCCCTTAAGCTCAAGCGTCACGGGGCCAAAGAACATCTCGGCGAGCGTCGGCTGCACGGTCACGATCACCGTCAGCACCAGCGCCAACGCGGCCGAAGCCCACAGCCACTTGTTCTGCTTCTTCATAGTGAACAGCGACGCGCGACGGCTGCGCATATTAAAGCAGTGGAAAATCTCGACCATGTTGAGCGTGATGAAGGCCATCATCACGCCTTCCTCGTCGGCGTTGCCGGCGATCATATCGGAGATGTGGATGTAGCCCATGTCAAAGTACACGCCCACAAAGAAGCTCGCCAGCACCAGCACGGTGATGATCAGGCCCTGGACCACGCAGTCCAGACCCATATGTCCGGCAAAGACGCCGTCCTTGGCGTTGCGCGGCTTGCGCTTCATGATGTCGCCTTCGGCGTCCTCCATGCCTAACGCGAGCGCGGGGAAGCAGTCGGTGACCAGGTTCACCCACAGCAGCTGCACCGGCTGGAAGATGGTAAAGCCGATGAGCGTGGCGATGAACACCGAGAAGACCTCGGCAAGGTTGGCCGAAAGCAGGAACTGGATGACCTTGCGGATGTTGTCGTAGATGCGACGGCCCTCTTCGCAGGCACCGATGATGGTGGCGAAGTTGTCGTCGGCGAGCACCATGTCGGCGACGTTCTTGGTGACGTCGGTGCCGGTGATGCCCATACCCACGCCGATGTCGGCGCGCTTGATGGACGGCGCGTCATTGACGCCGTCGCCCGTCATGGCCACGATCTGGTCACGCGACTTCCAGGCCTCGACGATGCGCGTCTTGTGCTCGGGCTGGACGCGGGCGTACACGCCGTAGTCCTCGATGTGTGCGTCGAGTTCCTCGTCACTCATGCGGTCGAGGTCGGCGCCGGTGATGGCCTGGCTGCGGTCGGTGACGATGCCCAGCTGCTTGGCGATGGCCACGGCGGTATCGATGTGGTCGCCCGTGATCATGACGGTGCGGATACCGGCGTCGTGCGCCTCGCGGATGGCGTCGGCCACCTCGGGGCGGACCGGGTCGATCATACCGGACAGGCCGCAGAAGACCAGGTCATGCTCGAGCGCGGCGGGGCTGCAGTCGGCCGGAATCTCGGTGTAGGTGCGGCTCGCCAGCGCCAGCACGCGCAAGGCCTCGTCGGCCATGGCCTTGTTGGCGGCCACGAGCTCGGCACGACGCTCCTCGGTCAGCGGGACGACCTTGTCGCCCTCGTAGATATGGGTGCACAAGCCGATCACCACGTCGGGCGCGCCCTTGGTGTACTGCTCATACTCGTCGTCCAGGGTCTCGACGACCACGGACATCATCTTGCGGCCGGAGTCGAACGGTGCCTCACCCACGCGCGGGTGCTCGGCGGTCAGGCCGGTCAGGCCCGCCTTGCCGGCGTCGTTGACGAGCGCGCACTCGGTCGGCTCGCCCACGGCCTCGCCCAGCTCCTCGTCCCACTGGGCATCGGAGCACAGCGCCATGCCGGCCAAGAACTTCTCCTTAGGCGCGGCAAGCTCGTGCTTGACGACGGTCATCTTGTTCTGCGTGAGGGTACCGGTCTTGTCGGAGCAGATGGTCTGCGTGCAGCCGAGGGTCTCGACAGCAGAAAGCTTGCGGATGATTGCCTGGCGCTTGGCCATCTTGGTCACGCCCAGCGAAAGCACGATGGTCACGACGGCGACCAGGCCCTCGGGGATAGCGGCGACGGCGAGCGAGACGGCGACCATAAAGGTGTCGAGCAGCGCGGTCGGGTCGGTGAGGACGTTGCCCACGCCGTGACGCAGGATGTCGACGCCAAAAATCACGACGCAGATGACAATCACCATGATGGTGAGGATGCGGCTGAGCTCGGCAAGCTTAACCTGCAGCGGGGTGAGTTCTTCCTTGGCCTCGGCCAGAGCGCCGGCGATCTTGCCCATCTCGGTATTCATGCCGGTACCGACCACGACAGCGCGGCCGCGGCCGTACACCACGGTGGAGCCCATGTAGCACATGTTCTTACGGTCGCCGAGCGGCACGTCGTCGGTGCCCGCGGCAAGCTCGATCACGTTGGCATGCTTCTCAACGGGCACGGACTCGCCGGTGAGCGCAGCCTCCTCGATCTTCATCGTGGCGCTCTCGAGCACGCGGCAATCGGCCGGGACGGAGTCGCCCGCCTCGAGCATGATCACGTCGCCGGGCACGAGCTCGGCGCTCGGCAGATGCACGAGCTTGCCGTCGCGCAGAACCTTGGACTGCGCTGCGCTCATCTCCTGCAGGGCCTCGAGGGCCTCCTCGCTCTTGGCCTCCTGGACCACGCCCAGCACCGAGTTGACGATAACGACGAACATGATGATGGCGACGTCGGCGAAGTCGGGCTCGCCCTTAACCATGCCCGTGAGCGCACTGATGACGGCGGCAACGATCAGCATGATGACCATGGGGTCGGCCATCTGCTCAAAGAAGCGCTTCCACAGCGGCGTCTTCTCGGCTTCCTCGAGCTTGTTAGGGCCTGTCTTGGCGAGGCGCGACGACGCCTCGTCGTTGCCCAGGCCGAGGTTCTCATCGACACCTTGGTCGCTGAGCACCTCCGCCGCGGCGGACAGGTATTCCTTTTGCATATAGAGTCCCCTCCTGGGATTCGGGCCACTCAGCAGATTGATGCCCGATCATAATTCCCAGGAGAAGGGCAAGGGCTCATCAAGGCTGCCGTGCTGAGCGGCAGTTGATAGTGGAGCTATGGTACCCCAAAGCGGCGCGTCTAGCCAAAACATTCCATTTGGAAATACGGCATGGACGCAACGGTGCAGACGGTGTGATGCTCAAAAGTGATAAAACGTTTTTTCTTTGGTACATCGTCAAACTGAAATATCGCCCAGATAGCAGCGGTAAGAGCGGTTGGTAAAGTTTTTGCATATACCGTTTTTCCCGCAAAAAAGAACTTCTCAATCGGCGTACGGTCGATTTTTAGGGGTATTCGGTCGGCAATTCGTTATAATCTTCTCGGTTTTATTTCTTATGGTTTATCTATCAGCGCAAGACGATGTCAGATGGAGGTCTGAATGTACAAGCGCACCAAGATTGTATGCACCATGGGTCCCGCCTGCGATAGCGACGAGACCATCCGCGAGATGATCAAGGCGGGCATGAACGTCGCCCGTTTTAACTTCTCGCACGGCTCCTACGACGAGCACCACGGTCGCATCGAGCGCGTCCGTCGTATTTCCAAGGAGCTCGGTATGCCCGTCGGCATCCTGCTCGACACCAAGGGCCCCGAGGTCCGTACCGGCCTTCTGGTCGACGGCAAGAAGGTTGCCGTCAAGACTGGCGACAAGATCGTCGTCACCGCTCAGCCCACGTCCGAGGATTTCCACGGCACTTCTGAGCACATCTCCCTCGACTACCTGGCTCTGCCCTCCGAGGTCGAGAAGGGCTCCCTCATCCTGATCGACGACGGTCTGGTTGCCCTCGAGGTCGAGTCCGTCGACGGCCAGGACATGACCTGCGTCGTTAAGAACGACGGCCTGATCGGCGAGCGCAAGGGCGTCAACATGCCCAACGTCAACATCTCGCTGCCCGCCATCACCGAGCGCGATCGTCAGGACATCCTCTTTGGCCTGACCGAGAACATCGACTACATCGCCGCTTCCTTCATCCGTGACGGCGAGTCCGTCCGCGGCATCCGCGAGCTTTGCCGCGAGAACGGTGGCGAGCACGTAACGATCTTCCCGAAGATCGAGTGCGCCCTGGGCGTCGAGAACTTCGACGAGATCCTCGAGGCTTCCGACGGCATCATGGTCGCCCGTGGCGACCTGGGCATCGAGATCAAGCCCGAGCTCGTTCCGCACATCCAGAAGGAGATCATCGCCAAGTGCAACGCGGCCTACAAGCCCGTCATCACCGCTACGCAGATGCTCGACTCCATGCAGCAGAACCCGCGCCCGACGCGCGCCGAGGTTGCCGACGTCGCTAACGCCATTTACGACGGCACCGACGCTGTCATGCTGTCCGGCGAGTCCGCTGCCGGTAAGTACCCGGTCGAGGCCGTCAAGATGCAGGCCAGCATCGCCCTGGAGACCGAGAAGTACCTCCCGGCCCACGCTCCGCTCGAGGTTCCGGCTGACGCTCACGGCACCCGCGTTGTCAACAACGTTGTGGGCATGTCCGCTGTGAACATGGCCACCACCGTTGGCGCCAAGTGCATCACCGTGCCGACGACCACCGGTCGTACCGCTCGCCTGATCTCGCACTTCCGTCCCAACATGCCGATCTGCGCATTCTCCCGCCACGAGTGGGCTGTCCAGCAGATGATCATGTACTGGGGCGTTATCCCGCACCAGGCCGAGATCACCCAGGGCACCGTCAACGGTACGATCGTCAAGGCGATCGAGACCGCTAAGGAGCTCGGCTACGTCGAGACCGGCGATCTGACCGTCGCCACCGCCGGCGATCCCCGCATGAGCGTCCAGCTCGAGGACAAGGTCTCCTCGACCAACGTCGCTTACGTCGCTCAGGTGCGCTAAATCGCACTTGCAAGCAGACTTGCATTGCAAAGGGCCCGGAAGGCTTCGCCTTCCGGGCCCTTTTTCTGTATGTCGATGCCAGAACGCGGCACGACTTGCGCCTATTTCTTTACCAAAGGACGCAAAAATCGCCCTTCAAGGCCCGAAACGAGCGTTCCGAGCATCAATAGTGTCCGCCCGGGGGCGAACCCGCACCCCGACCAAGACTGCTAAATCGTTTTAGCAAAGCCTAATCCGATCGCGTTTTCGGAAGTGCGGGGAAAATTCGCTGACCCCTGAGCACAAGCCCTTTTATTTCAACAAAACCCCTGATAAAGTTGGCTCAAATACCGCCTGTGCTTAGCCTGCTTCTCTTTTTCCCCGCACTTCCGAAACCAGTAGCATTTTCAAGCCCAAACAACGCTCAAACGATCGGATTGCTATGTCGTTTCTTGCCTGCGGACCCACGGCCTTCAAGTACTATCGCATCCCGCCTCAAATACTAGGGCTCTATCCGGCAATCCTGCCGCCCGACCATGACCATCGCTTGGTGCATTACTCTCAGCAGCCAGTATTTAAAGACCTGCTTGGCAAGCCCGTTTGGAGATTTGTAAGCGCCCGCGGCAATCGCTTTAACGGAAAACTATTCCACAGCCGCTTACTGACCCAAGAGCCACCTCCTGGGTCGTTTAGGCAGACTGAACATGGATTTGATGTCACGTCACCGGAGTTTACGCTGCTCAACCTTGCTACGCAGGTCTCACGTAACCAATTACTCATGGCCTGTTACGAGATGTGCGGCTCCTTTGCAGTATTTAAACCCTGCGCGCGAACGCAGCAACAACTCGATGAAGCTATCTCGCTTAAGCTCATTCCACCTAACTGTGGTTGGGAACGAGTTAACGACGTCAATGGCAAAGGCACCAACCTATGGAAGCGCACACCGCTCCTGAACGCGGCGGATATCGCTGCGTTCGCCAAGCAGGCCGCAGGCCTGCGCGGCGTCAAACAGCTTCGTTGGGCGGTCGAGCACATGACGGGGCAGACCGCCTCGCCCTTCGAGGTGCAAACCTCCATGCTCGTCTCACTTCCCCGCGATGAAGGCGGACTGGGCATCAATATCGCAAACAACGTCCGCATCCCACTCAGCGACGCCGCGCGCTCGCTGTATGACAAAACCTGTTGCTATGCCGATATCCTCATCGAGAGCGCTACCGACAGCATGGGCGTCATCCTGGAATGCCAGGGCCGCTCCGCTCATGACAACGAAGCCGCAAGCCTCTCCGATGCCGAGCGCACCACCGCCCTCACAAGCATGGGCTACGACGTTATCCAGATCACCTACGATCAAATCAAAGACACGAAGAGCTTTAACAACATCGCTGAGCTCATCCACAAAAAGGCAGGACTCCCCTACGCCCCAAAGACCAAACAGGAACGCATCGCCGAAGATGCCCTTCGACGGGAGCTATTGGTCGATTGGGATGAGCTGTTCGCCGTCAAGCCAACCAGCTAGCAGCTGGCGATCAGAGGAACCGCGGGCGCATCGGGAGCGGCGACGCGCTCGGCGAAGCCGGTTTCGGTCAGTTCGATGACCTCGGTAAACGTCGCGTCAAAGAACTCCTCGGTCAACAGGCGATATGGCGGATGATCGGGCTCGCCAGGGTTTTCGCGCACAATCTCGTGCATGACGCCGATAGTCTTGAGCACGTACTCCTTATGGATGGGATACTGCCCAAAACGCGTCGCCGCGGTATACAGACGATCGGTCGCACGCGGGATGGAAACGATGCCGAGCGTCTTGCCAAACCAGTCAAAGTCACCCTGCTTTTTGATGCGGAACTCCTCGCTCGGCTTGCCGCCGTGCGCCTCAAGATACTGGTTCACGCGCGTGTTCCACACGGTATCGGCCACCAGATGCGACCAGACGCCCAGCGTTAAATCGAGCAACGACTGTGCCACGTCCTCGGATGCAAGCGAAAACTCGCCGGCATCAGGCCCGGCAACTGGCTCAGCATCCTTGTAGCGCTGAGGATAGTGCACGCGGTTCAGTCGCTCGCGCTCCTCGATAATCGAGGTCGCCGCAGCCGGAGCGCCGGCAGGCGAACTTTTAAGAAGCGGTGCCACATAGGTATCCCAAAACTCATGCTCGCGTGGTTTCGGGATGGGCTCGGGCTTGGCAAAGTGCGTGATGCGGTACGGGATGGGATCGGCAATACCGGGAACCATATAGCCCACAAAGATATCCGGAACCACGCAGCCAAACAAAAAGGCATTGCGGTCGCGCACGCTATCGGCAAGCGCACCGGTGCGCTCCAGAAGTCGTTCCGTTTGAGCGATATGAATGTTCCAGCTTGGCATAGCCACCCCCATAAAAACCTGGATAACTATACCATCACGGCAAAGCCGCGCGGGCGCCCACGCATGCTCTACGCAGCAACTATTCGGCGACACCGACCTCGGTTCCATACGAAGGTGTGGGCGCCTCAACCACATGGTGATATCGATCGATATAGATGGCGCGGGCGCCCAAGCGGCGCACCAAATCCTGGTGGTGTGTGCTCATCAAGACCGTCTTGCCGGCCGCGACGTAGGCCAGCAAGAAGTTGACCACGATGTCGCATGAATCCTCGTCGAGCCCGTTGGTGGGCTCGTCGAGCACCAGGATATCCGGATTCATGGACACGACGGCCGCCAGCGCAACGCGCTTCTTCTGCCCGCCCGAAAGCTGATACGGCGAGGCGTCGACCAGATCGGCAACTTGGAACAGCTCCATGGCATCGCGCACGCGGCGCTCGAGCTCGTCCGCCGGCAGGCCCATCTGCGCGGGGCCAAAGGCGACCTCCTCGCCGACCGTGGCGCAGAACAGCTGCGCGTCGGCATTCTGGAACACAAAGCCCACGCGCTGGTGGAAGCGCTGGGCGGCCACGGAATCCTTCAGAAACGTCGCATCAACAACGCGTCCGTCAAACAGGTACGTGCCCGCATCCGCGAGCTCAAGACCGTTGATCAGCCGCATGATCGTCGTCTTGCCGCAGCCGTTGGGACCAAGCAGCGCAACGAGCTCGCCGCGATCGACCTGTAGTGACACGCCGTCGATAACCGTATGCCCCGCATAGGAGAACACTACGTCACACAGCTCGATGAGCGGCGCGACCTCGGTGCCGTCCGCACCGCTCGCGCCTGTCGCGCTATTCATATCGGTCGTCAAAACGTCGCCCTTTCCCATTCGCATCAACAGCCCGCCGGCAGCATTACAGCACGGCGCACAGCGCCGCCAGCAGCACCACAGCGGTGGCATAAACCGCATCGCGCCAGCTAAACCCGGTGCGCGCCGGCGCCGGATAAACACCGGCAAAACCGCGACAGGTCATGGCCTCGTCCATCGCGCGACTGCATTCCATCGCCTTGATAAATGTCATGCCCATGATACCCGCCACCGAGTCGGTGCGCGAAAACCCCGCAGGAGCGCGGCCAACACTGCGCAGCATGACCGATTCGGTGAGGTCGTGCGCCGTGCGGCCGAGCACCTCGATGTGCTTAAGCGCCATATCGAAGGTAAAGATGACCTCGTCGGGCAGGCGCAGCGCCTTAAGCGCCGCCGACATGCGACTCCAGGTGAGCGTCCACGAAACGCCCAGCACCAGTGACACGTTAATGAACGTCTTAAGTGCAATCTTGAGCATGGCGGCGGTGGCAGACGTCCCCAGCAGCAAGGCCGGCAGCGCCAAGACCACGGCAAATCCCGCCGCGGCCAGCGCCGGCATTAAGGTCGCACGCAGCCCACGCACGGGACGCACGGCAACCAGCGCCAGCGCGATCGCCGCCATCAGCATGAGGTACAGCGGGCTTTGTGTTAGGCACACGCACAGGACGCAGGCAAACATGCCGAGCAGGCGCACCGGGGCCGAAACGAAAGAAAGGGCGCGGTCGATAATCGACCCGCCCTCGTGTGCGCCGCCGCCCAGGCGAACCCGCTCAAGCAGGCTCGCCAGGTGCAGGACGTTCTTTTGCATAGCGCGATGCCGAGCGCCCGTGGGCTCGTATCGCTCTTGAGCCGCAAGCCAGCTAGGCAGCTCGACTGTTGCCATTGGCTACGCTTTCCTTTGCCGTCAACGAAATAAGACGAAAGACGATGGTAAGCACCGCGACGCCAATCACGCCGGAGAGGATATACATGGCGGCCTGACCAGCAAAGCCGAGACCCTGCTCCTCGGAATACGCCTGCAGGTAGTCACCCGTAGGCAGCGCATCGGCAAACGTCGGGGCATCCAGACCGACCGAGGCCTGCAGGCTGTCATCGCCAGCCTCCTGCACGGCGGTCGCGGCACCCTCGGCGTCCCACTCGCCCCAAGCGTCACCGGTAGCAAGTAGACCCAGCGGCGTCGCCACGACAAGCACGGCGACCAGGATGAGCGTGGGGATCAGCGAGGTCTTCTTGGCGGCAGCGCCATCGGCGGCGAGCTGGCCGTCAACGACCTCGGGCCCGACAATGATGCTCGGCGCCGTCTTCTTAATGAAACCGTAGATAGCGGCCGTCGCCACGCCCTCGACGACACCGGCGACCAGCATATGCGGGATCAACATGGCCGGAATGGAAACAGACAGCGGGAAGGGACAGTACAGTGGAGCCCCCGAGGCATTGGTGAAGAGCATGGGCTGAATGCCAAACTCGATGGCCGCGCAAAGGGCAGCCACGCACAGACCGACCCAGCCGCCGACAATGGCAGAGACCGAGGTGCCCCAGCTCTTGTCGTGCAGGCGGCTGTTGAGCGCGCGGAATACCATGGTGGCAACAAACGGCAGAACGAAGGCCATGTTAAAGCAGTTGGCGCCAAAGGACAGGACGCCGCCGTCGCCAAACAGCAGCGCCTGCAGCGCGAGCGCGACCGAAACTGCGATGGCTGCGGCCTCGGGGCCCAGCAGCAGCGCGATAAGGGCGCCGCCGACGGCGTGACCCGTGGTACCGCCGGGCAGCGGCACGTTGAACATCATGAGCAGGAAGGAGAACGCAGCGCAAATGCCCAGGAAAGCCATGTGCTCGCGGTCGAGCGTGGCGCGCACCTTCTTAATGCAGTGGACCCATACGGGGACCATCGCCACCGCCATCACGGCGTCCGTCTGCGGGGACAGGTAATTATCTGGAATGTGCATATACGCCTCCCGGTTGTCGGCGCGCAGGATCGCGGCGCCGTTTGAACCATATCGTCAGTGTTACGACTCGTCATGTTCGTAACACTCCGCGGGCTATGATAGCAAAACGGCGTGCCGCCAACAAAGCAGCACGCCGTTTTGCAATACATATGTCACAGACGCAAGGCGCCGACGGGCGGCACCTCAGTCGTGCCGTCGCCCGTCGGTCCACGCCTCAGTCGCAAGCCCTAGCCGCGGACCTCGCCGTTCACACCCTTGCACACCTTGGTGACGATCTTCTGGTGCGCTTTCTCGACCTCTTCGCTGGTGAGCGTGTGGTCATCGGAGCGATACGTAAGCGCGAATGCCATGGACTTCTTGCCCTTACCGATACGAACCGGATCGCGGTAGACGTCGAACAGGCGCACGCCCTCGAGCAGCTTGCCGCCAGCGCTGGTAATGCGACGCTCAAGATCCTCGCAGGTCACGGCGTTGTCGACCACGATAGCAAGGTCATGCTCGACGGCCGGGTACTGCGAGAACTCGCGGTAGTTCTCCTGGTTGCGAGCGCCCTTGATCAGCTTGTCCAGGTCGAGCTCAAAGGCAACGACGACCTCGTCGATACCACAAGCCTCGCGTGCCTCGGGATGGATCTCGCCGACCCAGCCCAGCACGGTACCGCCAGACAGAACCTCGGCCGCACGACCCGGCTGCAGGAAGGCATAGCCCTCGCCCTCGACGGGACGGAAGCGAACCTTCTCGATGCGCAGCTGGGCAAGCAGCTCCTCAACGATGCCCTTGCCAAAGAAGAAACGCAGCTTACGGTACTTCATGTTCCAGGACTGCTCGCTCCACTGACCCGAGAGCACGCCCGCCACGGACTTGGTCTCCTTGGGCAGGCTGGCGTTCTCGCGGCCGTGGAACAGGCTGCCGACCTCGTACAGATGCACGTTGGGCGTGCCGTGGGCCTCGTTGTATGCCACGGACTGCAGCAGGCCCGGCAGCAGCGAACGACGCATCTCGGTCTGTTCGGCCACCAGCGGGTTCATGAGCACCACGGGGCAGCCGCGGCCCTCGGTGGACATGCCGATCTTCTCCAGGTCGCCCGGGGCGGCAAAGCCAAAGGTCGTGGTCTCGTTGAGGCCGCAGGCGCGCAGGATCTCGCCGACCTTACGGGTGAGCTTCTGCTCGCGGGTCAGGCCGCCGATGTGGTTCTTGGCAGCCGGAATGGTCGCCGTCACGCGGCCCATGCCCCACAGGCGCAGGACCTCCTCGATCAGGTCAATCTCGCGCGGCAGGTCGGGACGGAAGCTCGGCGGGGTCACCATAAAGTCCTCGCCGTCGCGCTCGACGGTGCAGCCCAGGCGGGTAAGCGAGCGCTCGATAAAGTCGGGCTCAATATCGGCGCCGCAGATGGCGTGCACGCGGGCCAGGCGCAGCTTGATGCTGTCGATGGTCTTGGGCGCGGGGAACACGTCGATGTAGCCGGGAGCAACCTCGCCGCCGGCGATCTCCTCGATAAGGGCGCAGGTGACGTTGGCGACGTCCACGCAGCCGGTCTCGTCGACCTGGCGCTCAAAGCGGATGGAAGCGTCGGAGATCAGCGACAGGTCGCGGCTAGTGTGAGAGGTGCGGCCAGCGTTGAAGCAGGCGCTCTCGACCATCACGTCGACGGTATCGTCCTCGATCTCGGAATCCATGCCGCCCATAACACCGGCCAGCGCCACGGGGCGCTCGCCGTCGGTGATCAGGCCCATGCCGGCGTCGAGCACACGCTCCTCGCCGTCGAGGGTCGTAAACTTCTCGTCCTGCTGGGCAGCGCGAACCACCACGCGGCGACAGCCCTCGCGCTCGGCAAAGGTGTCGAGGTCAAAGGCGTGCAGCGGCTGGCCGGTGAGCATCATCACGTAGTTGGTGATGTCGACGATGTTGTTGTGCGGGCGCACGCCCAGGGCATTGAGGCGCTTGACCATCCAGTCGGGCGACGGGCCGACCTTGACGTTGCGTACGATGCGGGCAACGTAACGGTCGCACAGGCCCTCGTCGGCGATCTCGACGGAAAGCTCGTCGTCGGTCGCACGGCCGGACTCGGCCTTGATGGCGGGCAGCTCAACGTGGAAATCGCGGTCGAAGATGGCGCCGGTCTCGCGGGCCATGCCGATCATGGACAGGCAGTCGGGGCGGTTGGGCGTAATCTCGCAGTCGAGCACGGTGTCGCTCGAGCCCACGTACTCGGCAAACGGCATGCCGCAGGGCGTGTCCTCGGGCAGGATCATGATGCCGGAGTGGTCGCCGCCCAAGCCGAGCTCGCGCGCGGAGCAGTTCATGCCCATGGACACGACGCCGCGAAGCTTGCTCTTCTTGATCTTGACGTCGCCGGGCAGGACAGCGCCGATCATGGCCGTGACGATGTGGTCGCCGGCCTCAAAGTTCTGCGCGCCGCAGACGATCTGCAGCGGAGCGGGGTTGCCGTCGGCGTCGAGGTTCTTGTCGCCCACGTCGACCGAGCACACATACATGTGGTCGCTATCGGGGTGCGGGGTCTTGGTGAGCACCTTGGCGGTCACCACGTGGTCGAAAGACTCGCCCACGGTGTCGATCGCCTCGACCTCGGTGCCGGTACGGATATATTCGTCCGAAAGGGTCTTAGGATCCTCCGGAATATCGATCATGGTCTTGAGCCAGTCGTAAGAAACACGCATCTAGCTCTCCTTTCATACTGAAAGCCTGCGAAGAGATGCAGGTGGAAACTTCAACTTTGTGAACATTCTTTACAAAGCGAGGGTTGTCCAAGTGCGGCAGATCGGCCCGAAAGAGGAGCGCCGCGTACTTTGGTACGCAAGCGACGAATGAGCGCCGAGGTGCCGTGCTTGGGCAAGCCGCAGCCTAGAACTGATTTAAGAATCGCATATCGCCCGTCATGAGAGTTCTGAGGTCGGGCAGGTCGTAGCGCAGGGCCGCGACGCGCTCGGCGCCAATGCCAAAGGCGAAGCCGGTGTACTTCTCGGGGTCGATGCCGCAGTTGATGAGGACGTTGGGGTCGACCATGCCGCAGCCCAGGATCTCGATCCAGCCGCTGTGCTTGCAGAAGTTGCAGCCCTTGCCGCCACACACGTGGCAGCTCACGTCAACCTCACAGCTCGGCTCGGTGAAGGGGAAGAAGTGCGGGCGGTAACGCGTCTTGCGGTCCTCGCCAAACATGCACTTAACAAAGTAGTCGAGCGTGCCCTTCAGATCGCCGAAGGTGATGCCCTCGTCGACGACCAGGCCCTCGATCTGGTTGAACTGCGGCAGGTGGCAGGCGTCGGCCGTGTCAGGACGATAGACGGTGCCCGGGCAGATCATGTAGATGGGCGGCTTCTGCGACTCCATGGTATGGATCTGCACGCCCGAGGTCTGGGTGCGCAGCAGCACGTCGGACTCGCCGTGGGCGTGCGCCTCGGGGTGTGCGACGCTACCGGGGTTGTTGTCGACCACGTAGAACGTATCGCGGGCCGAGCGGCTCGGGTGATCCATGGGCGCGTTGAGCGCGGTGAAGTTGTAGTAGGAGGTGTCGACCATGGGGCCGGACTCGACGGTGTAGCCGATGCCGCAGAAGATGTCCTCGGCTTCCTCGATGATCTGCTTGATCAGGTGCTGGTGACCGATCTGCGGACGGATGCCCGGCAGCGTGATATCGACGGCCTCGTGCTCAAGCGCATGCTTGAGGGCGGCGGCCCTCATCTCGGTCGTGCGCTCGTCGAGCATGCCCTCAATCAGCTGGCGCATCTCGTTGGCGCGCTTGCCCATGACGGGTCGATCCTCGGGGGCGAGCTTGCCCATCATGCGCATCAGGCCGGTGATGCGGCCCTTGCGGCCGAGCAGCTCAATGCGTGCGGCCTCGAGCTTGGCGGCGTCGTCGGCGCCTGCGACGAGCTCCTTGGCCTCTTCCTCGAGTTTGACCAGATCATCAATCAGACTCATGTCTTCCCTTTCGTCTCTCGCACATCCACTTGCCGCGGCGGCCGGAGCCACGCGACGCTGCGGATGTGCGGCCCGGTTCGGTAACAAAAAACCGCCCTCGGGCATGTGCATTGCCCAAGGACGGTTGAATTCCGCGGTACCACCTTGTTTGACCCGGCGGATGTCTGGCCCGCCGTGCCCACTCTGCGCCCCTTGTCGCGAGGCTCACGGCTTCCCTACTGGGGCTTCGCCGCCGCTGGCCGCGCGCCCGTTGAGGTCGCTGCTCGGGAGTGAACGCTTGGCCCTTGCCACCGCAGGAAGGCTTGCAGCCCATGACCTTCCCTCTCTTGCCGGCGACGCGGCGGGCAAAACCCTCTCCGTCAACGCATTGGGCTATAGGATAACACATTCCGCGAGCGTATCACCGCGTTCCGTTTTGTTCGCGCTGGGTACAAGGCAGGTAGCTGTGCAAACTGGCCGCACGTCCACCTTTGGCGCTCGGCCTGCGAGATCAAGGTTATGGTATGGGAAAGAAGTTCGATAAGAAGGCCAAGGCCGCCGTGGCAAAAGCCGCCAAGGGCATCAAGGCCGAAAAGGCCGTCAAGAAGTTCCGCAAACTCGAGGGCAAGCTGTGGACCCGCGAGTATCTGCTCAAGATCGCCGAGTTCGATGGCGCGACCATCGCCCCCGCCAACGGCGCCGCCGCCCGCGCCGACGCCATGGGTACCCTTGCAGGCGAGCATCATAAGCTCCTGACCAGCGAAAAGTCCGTTGAACTCGTGCGTTCGCTGGCGCGCGAGACGGTTGTGGGCGGCAAGGTCGACGACCCGCAGCTGCTCGACGAGATCCGCGTGCTCGGCCGCGACCAGCGCGAGGCCAGCGCTATCCCCACCGAGGAAGCCGAGGCCTGGACCAGGCTCACCTGCGAGGCCGACGCCGTGTGGCACAAGGCCAAGTCCGCCAACGACTGGGCGAGCTTTGAGCCCTACGTGGACAGAATCGTCGGACAGCTTAAGCATCAGGCCGAA
The DNA here is from genome assembly GCA_934658705.1 of uncultured Collinsella sp. Taxonomy (GTDB): domain Bacteria; phylum Actinomycetota; class Coriobacteriia; order Coriobacteriales; family Coriobacteriaceae; genus Collinsella. Next base: position 26,903 of record CAKUHP010000009.1, read on the forward strand.
CTCATGGACCCCCAGCGCGACCCGTACGACGTTTGGCTCGACCAGTATGAGCGCGGCCTTTCCACCGAGAGCTTCGACGCATTTTGCAACGAGGTCAAGGCCACGGTCGTGCCGCTCGTGCACGCCATCGGTGAGCGCGGCCAGCAGCCCGCTGCCGACTTTTTGCACGCCCATGTGCCCGAGGCCGCCCAGCGCGCCATGAGCTTTGACCTGATGAAGCTCGTCGGCCTCAATCTGGATGACACCACGCTCGCCTTTACCGAGCATCCGTTTAGCGAGGGCTTCTCGGTGGGCGACGCGCGCATCGCCACGCACATCTACGAGGACGATTGCATCTCCAACGTCTACAGCATCATCCACGAGGCCGGCCACGCCATGTACGAGCTGGGCGTGAACCCGGCTTACGCGCGCACGTGCCTGGAGGGCGGCACCTCCATGGGCATCCACGAGAGCCAGAGCCGTTTCTTTGAGAACACCGTGGGTCGTAGCCGTGCCTTTATGGGTCCGTTGCTCGAGGTGCTGCGCCGTCACGCGCCCGAGGTCTACGGCAACGTGGACGAGGATACGCTCTACCACGCCGTGAACATCGCGCAGCCGTCGTTGATTCGCACCGAGGCCGACGAGCTCACCTATCCGCTGCACGTTATGGTGCGCTACGAGATTGAGCGCATGCTGTTTGCCGGCGAGGCCACGGCCAAGGATATCCCCGCGCTTTGGAATCGCTTTATGGACGAGTATCTGGGCATTCCGGTCCCCGACGACATGCATGGCTGCCTGCAGGACACGCACTGGAGCGGCGGCTCGTTTGGCTACTTCCCAACCTATGCGTTGGGCAGCGCCTACGACGCCATGTTTGTACCGGCCATGTGCCGCGACGGTGTCGACCTTACCGGCGCCTGCGCAAGCGGCGACCTGGCACCCGTCCGTGCGTGGCTGGGCGAGCACATTTGGCAGTGGGGCCGCGCCAAGGACGCGCCGGAGCTCATCAAGGGCGCTTGCGGCATGGCGTTTGACGCCCGCTACTACTGCAGCTACCTCCAGGACAAGTTCACAACACTCTACGAGCTGTAAGGCATAACCGACACACCGACGCCAACCATGTTGACGTCGGTGTTTTGGCAACGTCAGCGAAAACGACCCTAGGCGAGCAAGGTGACGTGAAATGAAAGGGCGCTGACCTTCTGGTCGCGCCCTTGAAATTGAACGTCAGATTGCCGCCTAGGGTCGTTTGCAGCGTCGAGCCGTTACGCGGTTTGGTAAAACCGCGTAACTACAAAGTTTCTAGGGCAGCGGCGATGCGCTTCATGGCGGCTTCGGCGGCTGTTTGGTCGGGAGCTTCGGCAAGGACGCGGATGACCGACTCGGTTCCGCTCTTGCGCACGAGCACGCGGCCCTCGCCCGCCAGCGAAGCCTCGGCCTCGGCGATGGCGTTCTGCACGCCCATACTATCCAGCGCCGCGTCCTTGTCGGCCACGCGCACGGCGACCTGCGCCTGCGGCAGCAGCTTGCACGGCGCCGTGAGCTGCGAGAGCGTCTCACGCTCGGCGCGAATCACTTCCATCACGCGCAGCGACGTCATGATGCCGTCGCCCGTGCGCTCGATATCGCCAAAGATCGTGTGACCCGTCTGCTCACCGCCTAGGCTGTAACCGCCCTCGCGCATCTTGGCATACACATGGCGGTCGCCCACGCCGCTGGTCACGGCGCTCAGACCGGCAAGTTCCAGCGACTTGATCAGACCAAAGTTGCTGGCGATCGTCGGCACCACGGTACCGCCCGAAAGGCGACCGTGCTTGTTTAGATACACACCGCACACATACAGAATCTGGTCGCCGTCGACCACGCGGCCGCGCTCGTCCACGGCCAGGCAGCGGTCGGCATCGCCGTCATAGGCAAAGCCCACGTCCAGGCCCTGCTCAACCACATGGCGCTGCAGGCGCTCCATGTGCGTGGAGCCACAGTCCACATTGATGTTGAAGCCGTCGGGCGCGGCGTTAATTACGCGCACGTCGGCGCCCAGTGCGTCAAACACCGGCTTAGCGACCGAGGACGCCGAGCCGTTGGCGCAGTCCAGGCCGATCTTGACGCCCTGCAGCGAAAAGTTCGCACTTGCGATGAGCGAGGCGATGTAGCGGTTACGGCCCTGCATGTAGTCCACCGTGGCACCGATGTGGTTGCCCGTGGCCAGCGGCACTTCGCTCTTGCCGTCGATATAGCCCTCGATGAGCTCCAGCACGTCCTCGTCCATCTTAAAGCCGTCGCCGTTGACGAGCTTAATGCCGTTATCACAAAACGGGTTGTGGCTCGCGCTGATCATGATGCCGCAATCAAAGCAGCCCTCCACGGTCTGATGCGCCACACCCGGCGTCGGGATCACGTGCAGCATATAGGCATCTGCGCCGCTCGCGACCAGGCCGCTCACCAGTGCCGCCTCGAACATATAGCTCGAGCGACGCGTGTCCTTGCCAACAATCACGCGTGCTTTGCGCTCGCGATTGGCGCCGTAATACCAGCCCACAAAGCGGCCGATCTTGTACGCATGCTCTACGGTCAGCCCAACATTGGCCTCGCCGCGAAAGCCATCGGTGCCAAAGTACTTCATATCCTACTGATCCTGTTCAAACGTTTGTGCGGTCGGCGTGGTACGAACCTGGAGCTCCTTGTGCCCAGAGTCCTTCGAAGTCGTGACCGTGTACTCGACCTTTATGTCTTGCCCCAGAAGCATGTGGACACCGCCCCATGCGACCTTCAGGCCATCGTGCGTCGCTTCGTTCATCTCGATAGAACCGGAGCCCGAAGTCTTAATGTCCGAAATACTGCCTCCCGCGGGAGCATAGAGGTAGAGTCTCAGAATCTCGTCGTCGATATCCTGGCTAATGCCGTTATGACCCTGGAAATAACCCGGCATCTCGGCCTTCTCCTGAGAAGTCATGGTGTTCTTGAGCGTGGTAGTCACCCGATACGTCGTCGAACCGTCGGCATTTTCAACCGCAGAATCAATGCTGGTTCGCTTATCGAGGAACCAATCCATCTTGGAGTAGCTGTAGTTGTTGACGTAGACGCCCAAAATCGGGTCCTCCGAAGGATCGTTTTGGAGAGCGCCGGAAATGCCAAGGGCCTTTGCGGCCTTTTCCTCGTCATCGTTTCTCGAATACATCAGGATACGACCCTCGGAAGCACCCTTTTCGATAGCAGCGGCGATCTTGGTGATATCGCTGGAGCCCAGTTCGTCCACGATCTTGTTGAAAGCCGAGCCGGCGACCGCCGCAAAGATGGCGTCCTGCTCCTCTACCGGGTAATTCCAGTAAATATCATGCAGCAGCACCTTTGCAGCGTTGCTTCCGTCGACGACGGTGCCGTCAGGAAGCTGCGTGCCGCCCACAATGCCGAGCATATACTGCAGAAATACCGGATCGACCGCGAATACGCCGTCGATGTCATCTCCAACAATGGCCTTTTGCATATCGCTGGCAAGCTGAGCCGCGCGCGGGAAATCGGGAGTCATCGTAACGTCGCCCATCGTGTATCCGAGCGTGTTGAATCCCGTCAGGCCCCATCCGGTCGTGAACAGGTTTGCCTCCTCATCGGTAATGGGAAGCGGGCTCAAAGGCTCTTTCATCATGTCGACCTTGACGAAATCGCCAAGCTCGAGCTTGCCGTCGGTTACCGACATCACGCCGCGAGAACCGGGGAAACCGCCGCAGGCGCGGATCTCGACGTTGCTCATCGCGAGCACAAGATAGTGACGCGTCTGGCCGTTGGCGCCGAGCATCTGGGGTAGGACGGGGGCGACCTGCTCTGCCGCGTCGACCGCGCCGTCCAGGGTGGCAAAACCGTCCTTGGCCTTATCGACCAGCTCGGTCACCTGGGCGATATGCGTATCGCCGATGCCCTGGACCTTTTCATTGGCGCTCTTGAACACCTTGGAGCTATCGGAGAGCGAATCGGCGACCGCCTGCAGCGCGGACACGTTAATCGTTCCGTCCTGGAACAGCTTGCCGGGCGTTGCCTGCGAAAGGTTATCGGCCATGGGGACCAGCGCGTTGCTCGAGACATCGGATAGGGCGTCGATCATGGTGCGAGCCGCAGCGACATCGCTGCCGTACACCGGGACAAACGAAGCCATCGTCCACAGCGGGCTCGAGGTCTCCGATTTCATGCTCTTGCAGAGCTCGTCGATTTTCTTCGCGTCGTCGGGCAGCGTCGAAAAATCGCCGGAAGTGACCTTGCCCTTAAGGCCAGCGACGATCTGGACGGCTTCCTTCGCTTGGCCCTTCACGGTTTTTGCCGAGTTCAACAGCATAAAGCCGCTCACGCCCAGCGCGACGAGAATCACCGCGACGACAGCGGCGACAATGGCGGCGATGCGGCGCTTCTTACGCTCGCCCTTGCGATGGCGATGGCGAACCAGACCGTCCGAAGTCGAGCTGGTCGAGGAATCGCCACCGTAGTTCAGGCCAAAATCGTAATAATCTTCCTTGGAGCCCGAGCCCTTAAACTCGGCGCCGTCGTCATTGAGACGGGCAAACGTGCCGGTCTCGGAAGCGCCCGTATAGATGGTGCCAAGGTTGTCACCAAACCCTGCGTCTCCAGCAGAAGGAGCGTTGCTGGCGGGGTTGGCGTTGTTGGCGGAATTTGCATGGTTATTGGGGCTGACATTGTTGGCAGGGCTGGTAGGACCGGCGGCATTCGCGCCGTCCGCAGATGCCGGACGAACCCTGCCCGACGAAGCCGCGGGGCCTGCCGTACCGGGAAATGCCTGTCTACCCGCTCGGCCAGTCTGCTTAGCCTTCTGAGACTGTTCGTACAAAGCGGCAAACATCGCCGTTTCGCCCGGAGACGTGCGGTTGCCGGCGCTGTTTTGGCCAGATCCACTCGGCACGCCGGCTTTTCCAGTCCCGTTTGAACGCGGCGGAACTGCAGGACGGTTGCCGTCGCTGTTCTTAAAGTGGTTACCAGCCATAGAGGAGTCCTCGCAATACATAACGTCAATAACGCTATTAGTTTATGACATATTGCGCATCGTCAGTTAAACTCCAGACGCGGGCAGCAATTGGCGGATTTGTGGTGCAACACCATATCTGCCTGGAAAGTGGCGCCGGCTACACCGTCAGGAACATCATCACGATGATCATGGCAAAGCCGATAAGGTCGGTCGGCAAAAACACCGTGCCCAGCATAACCGCGCTGGTAATGGTTGCCGACACCGGCTCCACGGTTCCGATCAGGCTCGCGCGCACCGAACCGATGTCCTTAACGCCCTGCATATAGAGCATGTACGCCAAGAACGAGCCCACAATCACAAACACCGCAAGCGCCTCGATACCGGCAGCGTCGAGCGCCGGCATATGAGCCCACGGCTGGACCACGGCACACGAAACAACGCCCGCCGTGAGCATGGCGGAACCCGTGACGATAGGGCTGCCGTATTCGGGCAGAATCTTGGCGGGAATCACCGCCATGCAGGTGGCGCTGACCGCACACATAAGACCTGCGGCCAGGCCAAGCGGCGAGATACTCAAACTGGTGGGGTCGCCGCCAGTGGCGATTAAAAAGGTGCCGCCCAGGGCCAGGCCAATGCCGACCGCCTCGCGCACACGCGGCATGCGGTGATCGATCACGCAGGTGTAACCCATAATGATGACCAGCTGCAGGCACTGGAGCACCGTCGCGGTTCCAGCGTTGGTCAGGCGCACGGCCGAAAGGTAGCAAAACTGGTTAAAGAGCAGGCCAAAAGCGGTAAAGAGCAGCAGCTGCCTACGGTCGGCAGGCGTCGTCCAAATCTTGATAAGGAGCTCGCGGTCGCGCGTGACAACCACGGCCATAAAGAGCAGGCCGGCAAGAATCTGTCGCACGCTCATAAGCCACAGCGTGTCGACGTGGTAGGTGTCGAACAAAAAACTCGCGCTGGTGCCCGAGAAGCCCCAAAACGAACCGCCCACCAGCGTCGCCACGACGCCCGTGATCATCTTGCGCGTCGAGGCATCGTTGAGACGGTCGCGCCAGGCGCGACGGGTGCTGCGGCTCAGCTCGTCGGTTCCCTCGGGCACATCAATGTTCGATATGTCGGTCATCGGCACCGAAGCCCCTGCGCCTTCGACCTGCTCGACACACTCTTTGCTCATTCCACTCCCCCGAAACAGTCTAGAAGCAATTCGGCTTACCTTACCACGGCGAAGGCACTGGCAGGAGGCTTGTCCGCTTATCGGTAGGACAATTCCTCAGGCGTCTTTCCATAGCTCAATACCGCAATGGCCTTGCATTATGCGACAGCCAAATCGCGGCAGCAGGCTCTTTTGAAATGGATATGACAAACCCCCGAATTCCACAATGTAAGCGATTTTTAAAAATGTTCTTGCCACCGAGTTCAGGCTCCGTTATATTATCCCTTGCGCGCTTGCGCACCCTTGATCGGGCGTTTAGCTCAGGGGGAGAGCGCTTCCCTGACACGGAAGAGGTCAGAAGTTCAAATCTTCTAACGCCCACCAAATGTTCGCAGCTCAGAGGTTATGTCCTCTGGGCTGTTTTGTTTTATGTCGCCAAATCCGCTGGCAGCTCCAACCGTCATCGCAACGTAACATCAATTCACCTGACAAATGGCTGCCAAACAATTCAATACCCCAACATCAACAATAACTTTGATATCCATCACGAATATAAATTCGCTTGATGTGCACGAGCAACAGATGGCGCTCCTTTTTGAGTTTTGGCAACTGGCCGTGGCTATCTTGCCATCGCGCATCCCCAAGTGCTCATTCGCCGACGTCTAAACCGCAATCCGTCAAGCTCTTGGCAAGGTTGCCGCCAGCCGACCAAAAGCTGGCCATTTACTTGCCAATTTGTCCGACGCCACAACCAACCAGCCCGCACGGCGACTTCTCGGCCAAACGCTACGACGTCCACGCCCTGCGGTATCCTTGAGCCACCTGCACCCGCGCACCAAGGAGCCGCTATGCGCACCGAGCTCGATGTCCCCTTTTCGCACAAAGAAGAAGCCAAGGCGCTGGGCGCCAAATGGGACCGGATCAAGAAGATCTGGTATATACCCAGCGGCGTCAACCCCGAGCCCTTTGCCGAGTGGCTGCCCGGTGTTAACCGATCCGACCCTTCCGCACCGTATATATATCTGGTGCTGGGCAAGCGCGAGTGCTGGAAGTGCCACAAAAAGACCTCGGTCGCGGCCTTCGGCATTCCCTATCGAACCGATAACGGCGAGGGCATCGCCATCGCGCACGCGCCCAACGAAGCCGGGCACATTGCCATCAACACGGCCAATGCCAACGCACTCGCCATCGTGCCCGCTCTTGGCTGCGTGCCGGGCGAGATCCGCGACTACCTTCATAAGCGCTGCGGCTACAAGCCCGTAGGCGCGCGAGCCCCCAAAGCCCCGTCGCTCGGCAACACGTGCACCAGTTGCGACGCGCTGCAGGGCAGCCGCTATCTGTTCGAGGAGCCCACATCCCCGTTTGCCCTCACTGCCATCAACAAGCTGCCGGCACTGGAGTTTGTGCGCGTCGAAGTTGCCGGCGTCTTTGGCGTCCCGGCCATGCGCACCGACTTTGACCAGGCGCTCTTTACCTGGGCACGCGACCATCACGCCGAGTTCCACAAACAGCTCGGTGAGGGGATTTATTTGTAGGGACGGAGAGGCCTTCACAGCCAGCTCCTCCGCATCACTTACCCCTCGCCACCGTCGTCATACACGATATCGAAGCCACAAACAGGACACTTCTCCGGATACGCCGGCATATGAACGCCCGTGCGTTTTCTCGCATCTTTGCTGAGCCTATCGCGCGCATCGATAAATCGAATGTCGAGACACGGAATTTGCAAGCCACAGCAAGGGCAGGCGACAGCAAACGAACCGTAATCAACTTCCACATTCGGGAACATGCTTTTGTCGATGAGGGCGCACGGCAGTTTTCCGTACTTCCCCAGTGCGACATCACTTCTCCAGCTCATTCTCGCTCCCCTCTCGTTATTCAAACCAGGAAGAGCATGCACCAGCAAGCACACGTGAGATTGCATCGCCGCGCGATCCGATCAAACGGCACGATCGTCAAAGAATGCCAAATCCTAATACGCTAATACGGCAGAAGCCCCACCTTTTCACGCTTCTTTTCCGAGCGATCGAACTCGATGCGATGGGCCTCAAGAAACACCGTATTGGGTCGCCACTGATGTTCATTCGGCTGCCTTAGCGTCGCACCCGCAAAGGAAGCGTAATCGGTCTTATCCAGCAAGTACGAACCACACAGCCGATATTCACCGCAAACAGGCTCAAACGAAATCAGATGAGCATCGAATAAGGCATGTAAGTCGCGCCGAAGCAGAATGCCATTGCTGGCAACCTGCGATTTAGGGCCCGAGTAATTCTCGATATGTGCAGCCTCCAGAGCTTCGCTGACGCCGCAGTCCGACACCGCGCAACGGCCGTCATAGGCGGCAACGAGCTGCTTGCGGAACCATTGTTGCCCCAGTCGCTCGCGCCTTAACGCATAGCGGACCTTTTCGTCGTCGGTCGCACCCTGTCCGGCAAACTCAATATCGACGGGCATGTGCTTCAAATAGCTCATGTCGGGCGCAAAACGGGGGTCTGGACCACCCTTATGAACAGGTCCGTGCAACACAAACCAGCCGTTTTCGGGCTCGAACCGCTCAACAAACGCAAGGCCGAGCACCTTATAGCCCACCTCGGTTGCAAATATGACTCCGACTGGAACGCCACATTCCATGCAGTTGAGCATCTTCCGGTTGTAATTCTGGTCCCGAAAACCAACGGTACCCGGCGCTTGAACCGAGTACTTAATGACCCACGTACCATCGCCCAAATAGAGCGGAGGCACATCGGTATAGAAGCTCTTTTTAGAGTTATGAACCGAGAGAGCGAAGGTCTTATTAGGGTCTTGCTTCACCTTATCCTGGCCCGGCCAGAAGATCCCTGAATCCCGCGTTACGGGAAAGAGGTCCGAGCCAATTCTCAAACGATACTGATACTGAGGGCTTTCTTCCTTGGTGTGGTGCGGAAGGCTGGTCCAAACGCCGCCGCGCTGCTCCTCGCTCAGAAACCACTCCCACGCCTCAACGTACTCGGAAGGCACGAGGCTGCAAGCGCGGTCATAGCTAGGTCCATCCATCAACGGAACAGCAAGGTCAATGTCGTTCATCGCCAGCACCTACAACCATACGAACGCGAGTCATGCTCCTCAATAATATGGCCGGGAGTCAGTTATTGCGAGATCACATTCCGCGATCGGCACATCGTTGATGCTCTCGGTTTGCCGCTGGCGCGCTTGTACCCCGCTACCCCACTCCCCTGTATACTGATGTAGCACGTGTTTCATCCGGGCTTGTTGTGCCGGATCGTTCATGGGAGGGTCTTGTGGCTGCTTCGAATCCGCCCAAGGGGAGCGTTTCCTCCTCGTCCATCAAACCGGTTACGCGCAAGGCCGTGCGGTGCCAGCGCGAGGTTGCCTGGCTTGTCACGCAGGCCGCAGGCAGGCTCGTGGCGACCACGGAAGACGTCAATGCACCCACGCCGAGCTTTGTATTGGCAGCGGCACTCGAGCGCGTGCGCCAGTTAGAACTTGCCGCACAGGAAGCCGGCAGCGCCCTTGACTACCAGGGCACCATGGCACCCGACCTGTCCACGTTTTGCCGCATGGCCAAGCTGCCTTCCGCACCCAACGCGCTTTCGGACGCAGGCTACATGTTTACGCTTTCGGGCGCGGAGCTCATCCGCGACATCTATGCAAACTGCAGCGAGCTTACCGAGCGCCACGTCTTTGACGCTGCCGAGATCAAGCCGGGATACGCCATCAAGCTGGTTCTTAGGCTGTTCTTGATGGACAGCTCGGGGCCATGCCAGCGTAAGCCAAGTCTTTAGCATCGCCGTCGACTGGGCAACAACCGCCTTACCTTAGCGAGCGTCAATCGAGAGTCGGTTATTGGGTCACTTCGTCCACTAACGCATCTGCTCTGCGTGCTCCGTTAGCCGGTACTTGCGGTTGCGGCTCGTCGCTGGCGCTGTGGGCTCAAGCTCGCCTTGAGCAATGAGCGTGTTGACGCGCGACCTAACCTGGGAAATGGTGAGCCCCGTGCGCTCTGCCAGCTCGCGCGTCCCCAGCTCACCGTAGCGTTTGAGCGCCGTCACGATTAAGTCCCCGCCATGATCGATCTGTGCAACTTTCGCTCGGTAGAGAACAACCTTAAAGCGGTCGAATCCCGGGCAGAACAGGGGCTCGGCCAAACCATTCGCACGCATGGCGTCAATCATCATCGGAATGCCCGAGCCATCGCCCTCAGCCGGCGAACCTGCGCCATCCGGCAGCGGAACAATCGACATGAGTTTCACGAGCGTCGCGTTGCGGCATCGGGAGCTACCGTCAAACAAGTTCTCGCGAGTCTTTCCTCCGTATAGGCCACCCGGGTTCGTCACCTCGACGCGATCGTCGAAAACGTCGACGGCAATCGACTGTCCACAGAATCGATCCCCGTATTCTCGATGGATTACGGCGTTGGCGATTGCCTCGCGCAGAACTTCCTCGGGAATCTCCAGCGAGTCAACACGCGAGACGCCTTGGATGGTCGAGGTTCGCCGCATATTCTTGGCGACGGCTGCGACGGCATCCGAGATCATCTCGCCCAACGTTCCCTCGCAGATTGTGCGGTCCATGAACCTCAGCGATCCCGCCGCGCCTTTCTGAGTCCCCGCATGAACAGCCACGTCGATAAAGAGCTTGGGATAGAACTGCTGCGGGTAGGTGCCCACAGCCAAGAGTCCGGCCTTAGTGACGTTACCTTGGGAATCAAAGATATTTAGGCGCTCCAGCTTCGTTTTCTCGTCCGACGCGCCTCGCATTGCCCGGGGCGTCAATGAGAAAGCGCGCTCTATCGTGCGGTCGACCAGGGCCTCGTCGAGATCGCTTGCAACTGCACCTGGCACCGCATCGCGATCGCTGGGGCTCGTCCATTCGTACGACGACAAGGACAGGACCTCGGTCGACGAGAGCGGAACATCTTTGTCGTCGATGCGCTTGTAGCTGCCGCCCTGGGCGCCGCGCTCTATTACATAGCAGGGCTTGCTCGACGGATCGAGCTCCTCAATCGTGATAACGAGAACAATGGTGCCCTGGAGCTCCACTCGCTCAATCGTGTATTTGGGCGGATTGGCCAGCTTTCCTCGGCCGCCCGCATCGCCCATGCCTGCCACAAATTGGTTGAGCACCTTCTCAGTTTCGAAATTCTCGACTGGGACAAAGCCCGCGCGCTCGCTCACGCCGAGCACGATGATTCCGCCGGCGGTGTTCGCGAATGCGCTTACCGTTTCCCATACGTCGCGGGAAAGCGTCGTGGCGCTCTCCTTCACTTCGACGTTAAGATCATCCGAACCCATGCGCCTTAAAGACTCGAGCAGATCAGCCAGCTCGCTTTCGTTCATCTGCATGCCCTTTCGCTCGGTCCTGCGGAGAATGCCACGGATATATTTTCCCTCGTCTCTCAGTTATCTCTCGTAATTATCTCTCGTCTTTCTCTTTATCTCTCGTCTCGGAGATGAGTGAGAGATGAGAGATAAACTATCTACTATTTGCTTCATTAAAACATGTTTTTACTGGTAGAACAATCAGTGTTTGATGATTCGATTCGTTATTTGTCTCTTAGCAGCACTGTTATCTCTCGTGATTATCTCTCATCTATCTCTTTATCTCTCGGCTTAGAGATGAGTGAGAGACGAGAGATGCATGAGTGATGGATGAGCGTGGGTTATTGGACGGCTGGAAAATGAGAGTGGATTTTTGGACGGTTTTTTTGCGTTTGGAGGCTGATTTCGTCCGAAAATCCACTCTCATTCGGCGGGCGTCCGGATTTCCACGCTGGTCCGTCCGAAAATCCACGCTTGTGCCGCGAGGCGGGCCAGGTCGCATCGACTTCCCAGCGGCATTACCGCCAGTTCGTCGCAGGCGCGGCGCTCCATATGGGTATACTCACGGGGATTCGACTCGATTCGCCCCCGTTGGGGCGTCAAAGGAGACTGCATATGTCCACTACCTCAACCGATCCGCGCGCTGCCGCTGCCGTGCTGCTGGTTCCCGGCACCACCTGCCACGGCTTTGCCGTCGAGCGCTGCGAGGCCGTGCCCGAGCTCGACTCGGACGCCTACGTGCTGCGCCACACCGCCTCGGGCGCGCGCCTGCTGTACCTGGCATGCGACGACGAGAACAAGGCCTTCGCCATTGGCTTTAAGACGCCGCCGGCCGATTCCACCGGCGTGTTCCATATTCTTGAGCACTCGGTGCTGTGCGGGTCGGCCAAGTTTCCCGTCAAGGAGCCGTTCGTCGATCTAATCAAGAGCTCCATGCAGACGTTCCTCAACGCCATGACCTACCCTGACAAGACTATCTACCCGGTTGCCACCACCAACGAGCAGGATCTGTACAACCTGATGGATGTGTACCTGGACGCGGTGTTTAATCCGGCCATCTACACCAAGCCCACCATTTTTGAGCAGGAGGGCTGGCACTACGAGCTGGACCTGCCGGAGGGTGAGGGCTGCGAGGGCGACGCCGGTGAGGCCCGCGCCCAGGACCTGCGCGCGGGCACGCTGCGCTATAACGGCGTGGTGTTCAATGAGATGAAAGGCGCGCTGTCCGATCCTATGAGCGTGCTGGACGACGCCGTCAACGCCGCGCTCTACCCCGATACCGCCTATGCGCACGAGAGCGGCGGTGACCCGCGCGCGATCCCCGCGCTCACCTACGAGCAGTTCCTGGACACGCACGCGCGCCACTACAATCCTTCCAACTCTTATATAACGCTCTACGGCGATATGGATGTGGACCGTGCGCTGGCATTTTTGGACGAGCGCTACCTGTCGCAGTCGAGCGCCGCGAGCCGCCGCATGGACGCCGCCGTTGCCGCCGGCGAGGATCCGTCTGCGCTGGCGCCCAACCCGCTTGACGCGCAGGCGCCCGTGACCTGCGAGTACAAGCGCGTCGAGATGGCCACCACGCCCGAGAATGCCCTGGTGGGCCTGGGTCTGGTGCTTGGTAACGCGCTCGACCGCAAGCGCACGATCGCGGCGGATATCCTGTTCGAGGCGCTGCTGGGCTCCAACGAGGCTCCGGTCAAGAAGGCTATCCTGGCGGCAGGCCTGGGCGGCAACGTGGTGAGCTACACCGCTGCCGAGTGCCTGCAGCCCTACGAGCTCATCATGCTGCAAAACGCGCAGCCCGGCGTGGCGCGCGAGCTGCGCCGCGTGTTCCAGGACGCCTGCCGCGACCTGTGCGAGCACGGCGTTCCGCGCGAGCGCCTGGAGGCCATCATCAGCAGCAACGAGTACGACCTGCGCCAGCGCGACTACGGCATCGCCGACGGCGTGGCCATTGCGTGCGACGCGCTGAGCACGTGGCTCTACGATGACGACGCCGCGACGCTGGCGCTCAAGTACGGCCCGGTGTACGAGGAGCTGCGCGGCGAGCTGGACGGCAGCTACTTTGAGGACCTGCTGCGCGAGCTGGTGCTGGAGAACGATCACATGGCGCTCGTCGAGCTGGTGCCGGTGGACGCCGCCGAGGGCGCAGAGAGCGCCGAGGCCGCAGAGCTTGCCGCCAAGCGCGACGCCATGACCGATGCCGAGCTGGCCGACGTGGTTGCGCGCACGGCCGCGCTGCGCGCCGCGCAGGAGGCCGAGGACACGCCCGAGGACAAGGCAACGCTGCCGCGCCTGCGCGTGTCCGACATTGGCGAGGCGCGCCCCGAGCCGCCGCTGGTCGTGGACACGACCGCGCCCATCCCCTGCCTGCGCCACGGCATCCCCACCAACCGCTTGGCCTACGCCATGCAGTATTTCGACCTGAGCTGCGTCTCGTTTGAGGACCTGCCCTACGTGACGCTGCTCTGCCGCCTGCTTAAGCAGCTGCCCACGCGCGAGCATTCGGCCGAGGAGCTCGACAACCTGCTCGCCGGCAAGCTGGGCTTTTTGAGCTTTACGACCGAGGTCATGACGCAACCCGACGTGGACGGCGTGCGCCCCTACCTGCTGGTGAGCGCCGGCGCCCTGTCCGAGAAGATCGATGCGCTGGCGAGCCTGCCGCGCGAGGTGTGGTCGAGCACGCTTTTGGCAGACGCCGACGCCGACCGCGTGCGCGACGTGCTCACGCAGATTCGCATTGGGCTTGAACAGGGCTTTATCAACAACGGCCACTCGGCGGCGCTGGGCCGCGCGATGAGCTACAGCTCGCCTTCGGCCGTGGTGCGCGAGCAGCTTTCGGGCGTGGACTTCTACCTGTTCCTGCGCGATCTGCTCGAGCACTTTGACGAGCGCCTGGACGGCCTGCGCGCCAAGCTTGCCGAGCTGGCGGGCCGCATCTTTGTGGCCGATGGCTGCCTGGCGAGCTTTACCGGCAGCGACGAGGACTTTAACGCATACTGGGCCGCCGCGGGCGACCTGGGGCTGGGCGCGGGCGACGGCGCTGATGCAGGCCGCGACGCGCTCGTGGTGCCGGCGCCGTGCGACCGCCACGAGGCCTTTGTCATCCCCAGCGACATTTGCTTTGCGGCAAGCGCGTGCGACCCGCGTCGCATGGGCATTGACGTGACGGGCGCCTGGGCAGTGGCTGCCAACGCACTCTCCTACGACTACCTGTGGAACGAAATCCGTGTGAAGGGCGGCGCGTACGGTTGCGGATTCCGCGCGGCCGGCGAGCGCCAGACGGCGTTCTACACCTACCGCGATCCGGCGATCGACCCTTCAATTGAGCGCGTGGAGCGCGCCGGTGAGTGGCTCGGCAGCTTTGAGCCCGACGAGGCCGCCTTTGAGGGCTTTATCGTGAGCTGCGTGAGCGGCATGGACGCGCCGGTGAAGCCGTACGCGCTCACCAAGCGCCGCAACACGACCTACCTGGCGGGGCTCGATCCGCACGCCCGCGAGGAGCGTCGCGCCCAGATGCTCGGCGCCACGCCCGCTGAGCTGCGCTCGCTCGGCGCCGACGTGACGCGCATCGCAGCCGAGTCGCCGACCTGCGTCTTTGGCGGCCGCGAAGTCATCGCCAAGAGCAACGCCGGCTTTAACGTAGTCGACCTGCTGGCCTAACGCACAAAGGTAGATTTTTGGGACATACCTAAAAATCTACCTTTTCTTTTTGCCGCTGCTTGGGCGGGGCGGGGCGGTCCGACTTCGGCCTGCCCCGTCCCGGCGGTTTATCTCGATCTGTAACATCTAGACGAGAATATCAGCTCCAGATGTTACAGATCGAGATAATTCCGAATGGCGCCAGCCCTTTGTCTCAATCTGTAACATCTAAGACCATTTTTGCCGAGTAACTGTTACAGATCGAGACAAACCACCGCGGACGCCCACCCCTCAGCAAAAACCACCACAAAGGGGACAGGCACCTTTGTGGTGGTTTGCGGGTGAGCTGTTACTTGAGGAACGGGTTTGGCGTGGCTGCCAGCGGATTGAGCTTGTACATCTTTGCAAAGCACTCGCGACCATAATCGGAATCGTTGCTCCAGCTACCCTGGTCGACGTCGTACTCCGCATCCAGGCGAATCCACTCCTCCGGCTTATTCTTCTCGCTCTTATTACAGAAGTAACGCTGGTACTCGACCTCGTGCTCAAACTCAAACTCGTCGCCCGAATCACCATCAGCGTACTCGTCGACCGCCGTCAGATTGCCGAACTCGTCGTAATAGAACTCCGCATGGCCGTCGCGCGTGGAATCGATCCGGTCGAGCTTGCCATCACTATACGAGTAATCAACCGTGGAAAACGAACCCAGCGAGCCGTAATCGTTGCCATGCGTGTCATAGGTCACGGGCGAGATGCGCGAAATGTTTCCGTCCTTGTCGTACTCGTAGTTGAGCGTGAGTGTCCACCTCGTACCCACGGTGTCGCCCTGACAGTCCGTCGTAAAGGACGTCACGCGGCCTTTGTCGTATCCGTACGAGTAGACAACCGTGCGAGGATTGCCCGGGCCGGTCTCGGTGTCGGACACCAGGTTACCGCCCTCGTAAACGTACGTGCTCGTGCTCTCACCGTAGCCCGCATTGGTCGTCTTGTTGACCAGGTTTCCATTCGAGTCATACGTGAACACCGTGGAGGTCGACGCGTCGTCAATGGCGGCATCGCAATCGATACGCGTCAGGTTGCCGTCGGAGTCGTACATGAGCATGTTTTCATCCTCGTATTCGCCCGAGAGGAGTTGCGCGATCTCCGAAATACGATGCGACTCGTCGTGCTCAACGGCGTAGCTCATGCCGCCGCCTTGCTTGAGGCTGCTCACGCACCCCGTGACGTAACCGTTTTCATCGCGCTCAATCTCGTACGTGCTGCCGTGCACACCGTCCTCGTCAGTACCTTCGTAGTACACCGGCAGCCACAGCTCCTCGAGCTGCGTGTCCTTAATGCCGCCGATCTTCGTGTCCTGCGGCAGCGCGAGCGTGGCAAGCTTCTTTTTGCCCGAAAGATCGACACTTTTGAGGCCTTCGGCGTTTTTGAGGTCGAGCTTCTCGATGTTATCGCAGCCGTCCAGGTTAACGACAGTGACGTTGCTCGCCGAGTTGAGGTCGACCGTCTTAAGGTCGCCGCAGCCTGAGAGGTCTAGGTTGACAAGCTTGTCCCCGCCGGATTCTACGTTGACGACATGCGGAAACGCCTTTCCCAGGCCCTGCGTCGACGCGACGCCGTCCAGCTCGACCGACGTCACCGCCTTGGCCTCGTCGCGCGAAATGCGGCCGTCGCCGTTGGTGTCGTATTTGGTCGAAACGAGCGCACGCATGCCACTGTCCGGGAAGGTCTTCTCATCGATTGCGGTGGTCGCGATCTGGGTGAAGTAAAACAGCGCGCCACCGCCGACGCCCGCCGCCATGACAAGCACCGCGGCAAGCGCGATGAGGGGCTTCTTGGAACGCTTGCGCCGCGCGGGCTGCTGCACGGGCACATATTGTTGAGGGGCGGGCGCGGCAGGCTGGGGCTGCCGCGCGGACGCGACCTGATCGGGCGCTACAGGCGCGCCGCATACGGGGCAAAAGAGGGCGTCGTCGACAAGCGGCGTGCCACACGAGCGACAAAACATGACGGGCTCCTTTCGGTTCATTCCTTCCACCATGAAGGTAAACCGGAAACCGCGGCCCTTGTTGCGCAACAAAGCCAAACGGGACCCAAACCACCACAAAGGGGACAGGCACCTTTGTGGTGGTTTGGAACACTTGTTCTGTACGTACACATGTTCTATATTTTACTCAATTGCATCGCCACCGGATTGCAACTAAAATATAGTTGCAGAATGTGAGAGCGAAATGACTCGAGTTGATAAGCTTATCACCCAGCTGCTTAGTTGTCCTTCGACGTATAGATTTGCCGACTTTCTTAAAGTTATGACGTCATACGGCTTTGAGATGGACAGCAAAGGCAGGACATCCGGATCGCGCATTCGCTTTTACAGGCCATCGGACGGCAGGATGTTCGTAATGCATGCGCCCCACCCATCCGATGAGTTAACGGCGGGCACCATTCGAAACATTGTTCGTTTTCTACAAGATGTCGGAGGTTGTCATGAGTAACGTTTTGGCTTACAAGGGCTACTTTGCCCCGGTCGAGTTCGATGCCGAGCAGCATGTATTAACAGGCATGGTCGCCGGCATTAAGGACGCAATTGTGTTCGAAGGCTCTACAGTCGAAGAAGTAGAGCAGTGCTTCCATGACGCCGTTGACGACTATCTTGAGTTTTGCGCGGAAAAGGGCAAGGAACCCGAGCGGGCTTTCAAGGGTTCATTCAACGTTAGAACGGGGTCCGAGCTCCATAAAAGGGCAGCACTAGCAGCCGCAAAGAAGGGCGAATCACTCAATAAGTTTGTTGCCGAAGCAATTGCGGCGGCGCTGTAACGACGCAGGCAGGAGCCACCACAAAGGGGACAGGCACCTTTGTGGTGGCTTACGCCGAATCTATCGCGTTTGCCCAGATAAAACCTGCCAAAATAAACCTGTCCCTTTTTGGCAGGTTTGGGAGATGATGGCTGGATGGATAAGGCTGAGCTGCGGCGGGCGGTGATTGCCCGGCGCGATGCGATCGAGCTGGATGTGCGGGCGGCGAAGTCCGCCGCCGTTTGTGCGCGGCTTGTTGAGCTGCTGGAGCACGTGGGCCCCGAAGCCCCGCGCACCGTTGCCATCTATGCCGCCATGGGCTCCGAAGTCAACCCTGCCGCGTTTGCCGCCGAGGCCGCCGAGCGCGGCTGGCAGGTGGCCTATCCGTGCATGCTCTCGGCAGCTGACGCCGCGGCATGCGGCCAGCGTATGTACATGCGAGTGGTAGCCACGGGCGACGTCGACACGGCTCCGTTTATCGCCCACCCAACGCGGGCCTTCGCGGCTACGGACATCGACAGCGGCCGCTTCCCCATCGTGCCTGCCGAGACCCTCGGCATGGTCGTTGTGCCGCTCGTGGCCTTCGATCGCACCGGTGCACGCCTAGGCTACGGCGGCGGCTGCTACGACCGTTACCTGCCCACGCTCTCGGCATCGTGCCAAATCGTCGGCATCGCCTTTGACGAGCAGCGCGTCGACCACATCCCCACCGACGCCCACGACTTGCCGCTACACAACATCATCAGCGCCTAACCGCCGGCACGCCCCTCAGCAGCCTAGTGCTCTTCGCCGGCTCGTGCCAGGTCGTAGGGCGTGGTCTGGTAGACGTAATAGTTGAGCCAGTTGGTATAGAACAGCTGAGCCTGGCTGCGCCAGACGTTGCGCGGCTCGGCCGTGGGGTCATCACCCGGGAAGTAATGCGCCGGCACCTCCGGGTTGAGCCCGCGCTTTACGTCGCGCTCGTACTCCAGGCGCAGCGTGTCGGTGTCGTACTCGGGATGACCAAAGACAAAGAAGCGGCGGCTGTCGGTCGATTTGACGATGTACAGCCCCACCTCGTCGGACACGGCCACGACCTCGAGCTGTGGCTCGGCCTCCACGTCCTCGCGGCGCACGTCGGTGTTGCGCGAGTGCACGGCATAGAAGCGGTCGTCGAAGCCGCGCACCAGCGGGCTTTGCGGCTTCACCAGATGATGCTCAAACACACCGCTCGCCTTGGCCGGCAGGTCGTGCTTCTGAATGCCGTAGTGGTGGTACAGGCCAGCCTGTGCACCCCAGCAAATGTGCAGCGTGGAGTGCACGTGCGTGGTGGACCAATCCATGATCTGGCAGAGCTCGGGCCAGTAGTCGACCTCCTCAAACGGCATCTGCTCCACCGGCGCGCCCGTGATGATCAGGCCGTCGTAGTGGATGTCGCGGATGTCGTCGAACGTGCGGTAGAACGTCTCCAGGTGGCCGGCGCTCACGTGCGTGGCCTCGTGCGTCTTGGTGCGCAGCAGGTCCACCTCCACCTGTAGCGGCGTGTTGGAGAGCTTGCGCATGATCTGCGTCTCGGTGGCGATCTTGGTGGGCATGAGGTTGAGGATGAGCACGCGCAGCGGGCGGATGTCCTGATGCAGCGCGCGGTACTCGGTCATGACAAAGATGTTCTCGCTCTCGAGCTGCGCGGCGGCAGGGAGGGCGTCGGGAATGCGAATGGGCATGGATGCTCCTTACGAGTCAGTTGCAGCTATGGTACAACGAGCGGCCCCATCCGCGCGAGCACATCGCCCAGTGATGCCGTCAGCGGCCCAAAACGCCTCAAAAGTAGAAATTAAGGCATGTCCCAAAAATCTGCTGCACTTTAGTCTAGCAAAGTGACGGCAGGACGCTACAATGGTTCAACGCGAAAAACTCGGCCGAAAGGATACTCATATGTACCAGACGCGTAAGATCGGTGTGGTCGGCCAGGGCCACGTAGGAGCACATGTCGCCAACAGCCTGCTTATGCAGGGCATTGCCGATGAGCTGTACCTGTGCGATATCAACGAGGCCAAGGTGACGTCCGAGGTTCAGGACCTGCGCGACTCCCTTTCGTTTGTCCCGTATAACACCAAGATCGTCAACTGCTACGACCACTACGAGGAGCTGGCCTGCTGCGACGTCATCGTCAACGCCGCCGGCAAGGTCGCGCTGGCCGCCGGCAACCGCGACGGCGAGCTGTTCTTTACCACCGACGCCGCCCGCACCTTTGCCAAGCGCATCGTCGACGCCGGCTTCGACGGCATCTTCGTGAGCATCTCCAACCCCTGCGACGTCGTGTGCACCGAGCTGTGGCACCTGACCGGCTACGATCCCAAGAAGATCATCGGCTCGGGCTGCGGTCTGGATTCCGCCCGTCTGCGCACCGAGATCTCCAAGAAGGTCGGCGTGAGCCCCAAGTCCGTCGACGCCTACATGATCGGCGAGCACGGCTTTAGCCAGCTGGCCGCCTTTAAGGCCGCAACCATCGCCGGCAAGAGCCTGACCGAGCTTCAGGCCGAGAACCCCGACAAGTACGCCTTCGACCACATGGAGGTCGAGGAGCTCGCGCGCAAGGGCGGCTATGTGACCTACGCCGGCAAACAGTGCACCGAGTACGCCGTCGCCAACTCTGCCGCGCGCGTCTGCGCCGCTGTGCTGCACAACGAACACGCCGTGCTTTCTGCCTCCACGCTCATGACCGGCCAATATGGCGAGGAGGGCATCTTCACCTCCCTGCCGTGCGTGATCGGCGCCGAGGGCGTCGAGGAGGTCTACACGCTCGACCTGTCCGAGCACGAGCTCGAGGGCTTCCACAAGAGCTGCCAGCACATCCGCGATAACATCGCTCAGCTCGACTGGTGGGACGCCGAGGCATACGACGCAAAGTAGGCCGTTGGCTAGTCTGACCTCACATATCCAAGTGCCATGCAAAGCGGGCCGCGCCGAAAATCCCCGGCGCGGCCCGCTTTTTTGACTCATGCAACACGTTTGCGAATCGAAGGTGAATGGTTTCCCCGTTACTTAGTACTGCTCGATGCCCATGTAGCGGCGGAACTCGGGGCTGTGGTCGAAAACCTTGCCGCGGGCGGCGCGCAGCTCGCAGCTCATCGCGTAGAAGAAGATCGGCTCGAGGAACGAACGCACGCTGGCGGGCACGTCGCCCACACCGTACTCGAGCGCGTCGAGCACCATGATCGTGTCGGTGTGCGTGTTGAGGAACGCAAGCGCACGCTCCTCCATGGGACGGCACTCTCCCGCGCCGAGCTGCACAAAGTAGAACACGCCGGGCTCGGTGGCCTCGAAGGGGCCGTGGAAGTACTCGCCGGAGTGGATGTAGCAGCAGTGCTGCCACTGCATCTCCATGAGCGAGCAGATGGCCATGGCATAGGTCTGGCTAAAGTTGGGGCCGGAACCCAGGATATAGAAGAACTTATGCTGCTGGCAGAGCTCGGCGAAGCGGGCGCCCAGCTCGGCGTTGACCTTCTCGCGGGCGGCAGGCAGCAGCGCGTCCATCT
Source organism: uncultured Collinsella sp. (assembly GCA_934658705.1). Classification (GTDB taxonomy): domain Bacteria; phylum Actinomycetota; class Coriobacteriia; order Coriobacteriales; family Coriobacteriaceae; genus Collinsella. The sequence continues at coordinate 48,284 of CAKUHP010000009.1, forward strand.
GCTTAAGACCCTCGTACATGTCGGCGAGCGCCTCGTAGCCCTCCTGCTGGTCGAGCAGCTCAGCGGCGATCAGGGCACCGATGCCCTGCGGCACCTCGGCCTGCGACACGCCTTCGCCCCACGGGTAGACCCAGGTGGTCCACTTGCCGTTATCGATTTTGGAGCCCCCGCAGTCGGTCATGGCAACGACCTCGGCGCCGGCAGCCAGCGCCATCTCACAACCGTCGACGACCTCCTGCGTGTTGCCGCTGTGGCTACAGGCGATGACAAGCGACTTCTCGCCAAGGCTCTTGGGAGCCATCAGGCAAAACTCGCGAGCGGTGTAGACTGTGGAGGTAAACGTGGTGGCCTCGCGCTTGAGCAGCTCGTTGGCCGGCATCAGGTCGATCATCGAACCGCCGCAGGCGATCCAAAAGACGTTCTCGATCTTACCCTTGCGCTCGATGATCTCCTGGACCAGATCGTGTGCGTTCATGCTGATGTTCCTCCCTGTGTGGCGGCCTTGAGCGACAGCAGCTCGTACCTGCGGTCGTTCTATGTTGTCCTATTTATAACACGCAAGCTACCGCAGGTGAAGTCATTTCGGCAAATTTGTTCTATGTTGTTCTATCTGTGGACGTTAGATGTCGAACACGTAGCGCGAGCCCACGATCTTTTGGCGGCCGAGCAGCAAGGGGCGCTCATCGGCATCGGTAAAGTAGGCCTCCATATAGAAGAGCGGCTCACCGACCGGCACCTCGAGTAGCGGGGCCGCCTGGGCATCGGCCAGCGCAATCTCCACGGTGCACGGATCGGACTTGAGCGGTGCGCGGCCCGAATGCTCGGCAACGACCGCAAAGATCGAGTTGTCGGTGAGGTCCTCGTCGACCAGCGTCTGCAGGTAGGGATGGTCTGTCAGCACAAAGGCGTTGTTCTCGAGCATGACTGGGATGCCGTCTGCCGTGCGCACGCGCTCGACCACGATGAGCTCGCAGCCGGGCTCCACGCCAAAGAACGCCGCGTCCTCGTGCGTCGCCGCGACCACCGTGCGCGACACCAGGCGCGCGCCCGGCACCATATCGTTGGCAGCGCAGCCATCGGTAAAGCTCTGGACGTCGCCTTTCTGGCGAATCTTGCGTTTGAGCTTGGGAGCGCACACGAAGGTGCCCCTCCCCTGCTGGCGGTTGAGGTATCCCGCGCGCGACAGTTCCTCGATGGCGCGGCGCACGGTGATGCGCCCCACGCCGTAGGACTTCGCGAGCTCCATCTCGGCAGGGATGCGCGAGCCTACCGGGTACACGCCACGCGCGATCTCGCCCTTCAGGTCATCCATGACCTGCTGGTACAGCGGCACGGCGGACACGTCAGTATGCTCGGTGCGCTCGGCTTTGCTATCGGTCGCCATCGTTTATGCTCCATCCCGTGCGTGCTCGGATTCAAACTCTTCAATCGCCGCCATAAACTGCTCGCCAAAACTGTCGGCCTTTTTCTCGCCGATGCCGTTGACCTGGATAAGCTCGTCGCGCGTTTGCGGGCGCAGACGGCACAGGCCGCGCAGGGCCTTGTCGGAGAAGACCATATACGGCGCCATCTCCAGCTCGGTCGAGATCTCTTTGCGGAGTGCCCGCAGGCGCTCGAACAGCTCGGCGTCGTCACCCACACGCGGACGCTGGTCCAGCTCGGCCTCCTCGCGCAGCAGATCAACGGCACGACGGGCGCGGGCGGATGCCTTGCGCTTGGATGCGCGGCGCTTAACGGTAAAGGCAAACGCCTCGTCCTCGACCTCGCCGGCACGCGGACCCAGGCCCACCACCGGATATTGGCCCTGCGAGGTAGCCAGGTAGCCGCGGCCGCACAGCTGGCCGATGATGTCTTTAATGCGCCCGACCGATTCGCTCGACAGCTCACCGTAGCCGCGATCCTCGTCCAGACGCATCTGGCGAATGCGCTCGGTGTTGCCGCCGTGGAGTACGTCGGCGATGAGCGACTTGCCAAAGCGCATGGGGCGCGCGGCCACGTAGCGCACGGCGGCGCGGGCCATGTCGGTGACGTCCTCGACCTCGAACTGCGTGAGGCAGTTGCTGCAGTTGCCGCAACCCTCGACCTCGTCAGCCGCGCCGTCCGCGCCCGCCGCCGCATGCTCGGCCGCGGCCTCGTCGCCAAAATAGCGCAGCATGTATTCGCGCAGGCAGCCGGTGGTGTTGCAGTAGCCCTCCATCTGGCTGAGCAGGCGGTAGCGGTTCTGGAGCGCCCACGCGCGCTGCTCGTCGTCGAGCGCTTCGTCGGCTGCGTCGCCGCGGTCGATCAGGAAGCGACGCATGCGAAAGTCGTTACCGTTCCACAGCAAGTGGCAGCTCGCCGGATCGCCATCGCGGCCGGCGCGGCCCGCCTCCTGATAGTAGGCCTCGATGCTCTCGGGCACGTTGTTGTGGATTACGTAGCGCACGTTGGGCTTGTCGATGCCCATGCCAAAGGCGTTGGTGGCAACCATCACTTGGATGTCGTCGTCGATAAAGGCGCGCTGGCTCTGGCGGCGGGCGTCGTTGCCCATGCCGGCATGGTAGCGGCCCACGCGAATACCGCTGGGGCCCAGCGCCTCGGCAAGCTCGCCGGCCAGCGCATCGACCGTCTTGCGGGTCGAGCAATACACAATGCCGCTCTCGCTCGAATGCGCGATCACGTAATCGCGCACCCACGCGGTCTTGGCCTTGTCGCCCATCTCCTCGCAGCCAAAGTAGAGGTTCTTGCGATCGAAGCCCGTCACGACGGTCGCGGGGTTTTGCAGGCCGAGCATCTGCTGAATGTCCGTACGCACGCGCTCGGTCGCCGTGGCGGTAAAGGCCGCCACGATCGGGCGCTGCGGCAGTGCATCGATAAACTCGCGAATCTGCAGGTAGGCGGGGCGGAAATCCTGGCCCCACTGGCTCACGCAGTGGGCCTCGTCAATGGCCACGAGCGGCACGCCAATGCCGCCTTCGGCCGCGGCTTCCTGCGCAAAGGCGAGAAAGCGCGGCTCGAGCAGGCGCTCGGGCGCCACGTACATAAGCTGGTAGCGACCTTCGCGTGCACGCTTGAGCACGGTATTTTGCTGTGCCGGGGTAAGGCTGGAGTTGAGATAGCTGGGACGCGCACCCGCCGCGAGCAGCGCGCGGGTCTGGTCCTCCATAAGCGACAGCAGCGGGCTCACCACAAAAGTGATGCCGGGCAGCATAAGCGCAGGCACCTGGTAGCAGATCGACTTGCCGGCGCCCGTGGGCATGACGCCCAGCGCATCGCGACCGGCAAGGATCGCATCGACCATGCGGTCCTGGCCAGGGCGAAACGAGGTGTAGCCAAAATAGGCGCCGAGCGTATCGAGCGCCATCTGCTGCATGCTATCGGTCATGGTTTCCTAACGTCAGAATCATCTGCCGCCGATTATACGCCGCTGCGGAGACAGCAGCACACGGCCATCGCCCAGGCTAGTCATTGGGGACGTTCTTAAACGACTAGTCAAACAAGAACGTCCCCAACGACTAGTCATTTAAGAACGTCCCCAACGACTACTTTGGACCGTGGCAACGTCGTTGTTTTGGCAAGGTCAGCGAAAGCCCGCCAGAGCGAGCAAGGTGCCTTGAAACGAGGCGGCATTGACCTTCTGGTCATGCCGCCGAAGTTGAAAGGCAGATTGCCGCTCTGGCGGGCTTGCAGCGTCGGCCGGTTACGCGGTTTGGCAAAACCGCGTAACTTACATGACCATGACGTAGCGCGATCCTACGTAGTACTGCTTACCCATCAGGACCGGCTCGCCGTTGGGACCGGTAAAGCCGGCGCGAAGGTTGAGCAGCGGATCGTGTGGAGCAATGCCCAGCTCGGCCGCCTGCTCGGTGTTGGCGCGCACGGCCTCGACCGAACGATAGCCAACCGAGACAATCGGGGTGCCACCGACACGCTCGACCTCGTCAAAGATCGATTTGTCCTCAAGGTCAGCAGTCAAAAGCTCACGGTACTCATCAAACGGCACAAAGATGTTCTCCTCAAAGATGGGCTCGCCGTCGGCCGTGCGCACGCGCTTAATATGCAGCAACAGCGCATCTCGCTGCAGGCCAAAGAATTCCATCTCGTTTTGGCGCGCCGGCACAATCTGGCGATCAACCACATGCGCGCCCGCCTTCATGCCGTTCGATGCGCACAGCTCGGTAAACGTCTGCAGCGCCGTAGCGTGGAACTGGCGGTTGATGTGCGGCGTGGCGACAAAGGTGCCGCGGCCCTGCTGCTTAACCAGGTAGCCATCAGAGCACAGCTCCTCGACGGCACGGCGCACGGTAATGCGGCTCACCTCATACTGCTCGGCAAGTTCGAGCTCAGACGGAATTCGCTCCTTGGGTGCATAAACACCCTTCTCGATCGAATCCTTAATCTCATCGTAAATCTGCTGGTAAAGCGGTGCGTTTTTAGGTGCGGACATATCTGTTCACTCTTATCAAGATATCGAAATAACTCATACGTATATAACGTCTGTTTATATGTTACCTCAGTTTGATAAAACGATACACCGCATACGGCAAATCCTTACTTGCCGTCGTCCTGTTGCAGGCTGTCCTGCTCGCTCAGACGCGCCTGCCTGCTCGCCATGCGCGCGGGCTTATCCGGATCGGGCACGGCCGTAGGCATGGGCTCGTCGACATGGCCGCCCCACCAGCCGCCCACAAAGTTGAGCGTGTGGAACACGTTGATCACGGCACCGGGGTCCACGTCGCACACCAGCTTGACGATATCCTGGCTCTCGTAGGTCGAGACAACGGTGTGCAGCAGGTACATCTTTTCGCGGCTGTACCCGCCGATGACCTCGGCGCAGCTAATGCCATGCTGAAAATGATCAACGTAGGCGGTCATGATCTCGTCGGCCTTGCGCGTCGTGATCTGCAGCGTCACGCGGTCGTAGCGACGATAGAAACTGTCGATGGTCTTGGTCGAAATAAACTGGAACACAATGGAGTACGCCGCGTTGTCCCATCCAAACATAAAGCCAAAGATCGCCAGGATGGCGCAGTTAAAGCCAAAGATGACGCCCCAGATGGTCTTGCCCGTGTGGTTGGACACCCACAGCGCGATAAAGTCGGTGCCGCCGGTCGAAGCACCCGACTTAAGCGCGATGGCGGCGCCCAGGCCCGAGACCACGCCGCCAAAGATGATGAGCATGATCTTGTCGCCCAAAAACGGCGCAAAGTGAAAGATGTTGAGGAACAGCGACGAAAGTGCGACCTGCATCATCGAGAAAATGACGAAACGCTTGCTAATCCCGCTCCAACACAGGAGCGCCACGGGAATGTTGAGCGCGAGCATGCCGAGTGAGATGTCGATACGAACGCCGCCGAGCGAGGTGACGCGATCGAGTAGGACCGCGACGCCGGTGAGGCCGCTCGGAAGCAAATCGGCAGGTTGAATGAACGCCTGAATCAGAAACGTCTGAAGAACGGCGGATATGGTGACCGCCACCGCCGTGATGGCGCGACGGACGATGGTGAGGCGGCCGAGCACGAGTACGCGGTCCGTGAGCTGATCGATGGCGTTCGCCACGCAGGCTCCTTTCGAAGGCAAATCTAGTTGTGGGGCATGTCGGCGATTGTAGCAGGAGTAAGAAAAAACCACCACAAAGGTGCCTGTCCCCTTCGTGGTGGTTTTGGCGGCTAGACGGCTAGATAGCAGATAGGATGTCGGTGAGGTTGTCGATGATGGTGTCGGCGGCGGACTGGTCCAGGTTGACGCCCTCGTGCGGACGCAGGGCCAAAACGCGAGCACCGGAGCGCTTGCCCGCCTCGATGCCCATCGGCGAGTCCTCGATGACCAGGCACTCAGCCGGCTCCACACCCAGCGCCTCCATGGCGCGCAGGTAGATCTCGGGGTCGGGCTTAAACGCGCTGCACTCGTGGCCGCTGATGGTGTAGTCCAGAACGTCGGCGATACCGGCGATCTCCACCAACTCGTCAATCAGCTCGCGATAGGACGAGCTCGCGATAGCGCAGAGCACGCCGCGCTCGTGCAGTTCACGCATCACCGGCTCCGTCTGCTCATTGAGCAACTCGGCATACGGAACGGGATGGACCGGGCTGTAGACCTGCTTGTACTCCACGCGCAGGCGCTCGCGAAGCTCGACATCGTCAGGCACCAGCGACTTCCAAATGGCGGGCTCGTTAGATCCCGAAAGATCGGGGATCTCGTCAAAGTGGAACCCCTTCTCCTCCATAAACGCCACGCGGCGACGATTGTAGAACCACTCGGTATCGACCAGCACGCCGTCCATATCAAACAGCACTGCCTTGATCATACGCATCTCCTCTCAAGAGCAAAAAGGGGACGGGGCTCAAACCCCATCCCCTTTCAATCAACCCGTAAGGTTTACTTACTTGTGATTAGTAGGAAAGCTTCCACATGTAGCGACGCATGGTCAGCGGGTG
>CAKUHP010000010.1 GCA_934658705.1 uncultured Collinsella sp.
ATGACCGCAACGATTGCAATCGCGACCGAGAAGATGATGACCTTCTTTTGCGTCTGGCTGCGCTCTGCCGCGGCCTTGGCGCGCAAGCTGTTAGGGGCAACGCGGGCCGTGGTTGCGGCGCCGCCGAGGTGCTCGTTGGCATTGGGCTCAACGTTCTCGTAGGCGCCGGCGGGGTAGTCGACGGCGGCGTGCGTGCCTTTGATGACCTCGGCGCTAGCGGAGATAAAGTGGCGATAGACCTGCGAGGACACGACGGTGATGACTGAGCTCACGGCGGCGCCAATCACCGAGCCGGCAATGCCAATCTTTGAAGCGAGTGCCACGCTTGTGGCCGCGGCTGCGGCACCGGCGATGATCTGGGGAATGGAAATGTCGTCAAACAGGCCTTTTTTGGGTGCGATAGCCATGGTCTGGCCGATGGAGTGATTCTCATGAACGCCGTTGTTGAGTGCGGCGGGAGTCATGACGCGCGTGCGCGGCGCATCGGTGTACTTGGTCGTCATACGGGGTCCTCCCGGTGTAAATCTGCTTCGTTTCATGCAGCCATCAGGGTACCCATCCAATGTGAAACGGATATGTCGTTTGCCAGATACCATCAAGTTATCAAGGGCGCTCGCCGTTTTTGGCGTGAGTGCTTGATGCTAAACTGGATAAACGATTGTGAGGTGGTTGCCGTGATGTATCCGTATATGACATTCGAAGACGGCACTGAGGTCGTCCATTCTGACCTGATTGTCGATGGCGACATCGAAAAGGTTATTGTGCATTTTGAGCGACCGACGGCAGAGGGCTTCGACTCCGCTCGCTGCGAGCTGCCTTCTTACAATTGGACCATGTGGGAGGGGCGCTTTACAGACGAGGAAAAGCGAGGCTTCGAGACTTTTCTGAGCAACAATGCCCATCTTCTATATCGGTATGCCGCAAGCGGAGGAGCTAAGGTTGCCTAGCCTATTTCTTATTGGCGGCTATCGCGTCTTCTTTTGGTCCAACGAAGCGGGCGAGCCAGTCCACGTCCATGTTTGCAAGGGAGCGCCTTCAGATAACTCGGCCAAAATCTGGTTGACTCGCAGGGGCGGTTGTATCGTCGCCAATAACAAGGCGAAGATTCCTCGGGGTACTCTTGATGACCTTTGTGAAATTATTGCCGCTCAGCATGAATTGATTTGTTCTAAATGGAAAGCATTTTTCCTCGTGGACGAGATTTCGTTTTACTGCTGAAACGCCGCTTTGCTTTTTAGTCTTTAACGTGAGCCCGTCTCCATCTGTGCTGGTTGAGCCTGACATACAATGGAGGCGGACTATATCGCCGCTACTCGTCGCGGCTAAACGGATGTGTTGGAGCTCGCATGAACGATTTTCTAAACGGCCAAGTTGAGAACGATGGCTTTTTGCGTGTGGCGGCGGCGTCGCCGCGGATTCGCGTGGCCGATGTCGAGGGCAATGCCGAGGTGGCACTGACGGCTGTTCGCGATGCTGCCGAGCGTGGCGTTCGCGCGCTGGTGCTGCCCGAGCTTAACCTGACCGGCTATACCGCGGCCGATCTGTTCCATAACCGCACGCTGCTGCATGCCTGCGAGGCGGCGCTTGAGTTTATCCTCGATGAAACCCGTGAGCTGCCGATTGTCTTTACCGTCGGTCTTCCCGTTGCGGTGGCCGAGAACATCTACAACTGCGCCGCCGTGTGCTGCGCGGGCGAGCTGTTGGGCCTTACGGCCAAGAAGCACCTGCCCAATTATGGCGAGTTCTATGAGCGCCGCTGGTTTGCTCCGGCACCCGCCAATCCCATGTGGATTGAATTTGCCGGCCAGGGTCCGGTGCCGCTTGGTTCGGGGCTTATCTATCGTTGCTGTGACGAGGGTGCCGAGGACATGGTGCTTGGCGTCGAGGTCTGCGAGGACCTGTGGGTGCCGGCACCCCCTTCGACCGAGATGGCGCTTGCCGGCGCGACGGTGATCCTCAATCCGTCGGCTTCGGACGAGATCATCGGCAAGGCCGACTACCGTCGCAGCCTCATCTCCAACCAGAGTGCGCGTCTCTACTGCGCCTATGCCTACGCGGACGCGAGCGAGGGCGAATCCACAACCGATATGGTCTTTGCGGGGGAGAACCTCGTCTACGAAAACGGCTCTAAGCTCGCCGCGACCAAGCTCCTCACCTGCGATATGGCGGTGGCCGACGTTGACCTTGATCGTCTGGTGGCCGAGCGCCGCCGCTCGACGACGTGGACGCGCCCGGACGACGCGCCGGAGGCCGTGACCGTTGAGTTTTCGTTTGAGGGAACGCTTGCAGAAGAACCCGCCCTTCGCGATGCCTGCGACATCGACCGCGTCTTCCCGCGCGCGCCTTTCGTCCCGGCAGACCACGGTGACCTGGCCGAGCGCTGCGAGACCATCCTCGACCTGCAGACCGCGGGCCTCAAGACCCGCTTGGCCCATACGGGCACCAAAGCGGCCGTCATCGGTCTTTCGGGTGGCCTTGATTCCACGCTGGCGCTGCTCGTGACGGTTCGCGCCTTCGATGCCCTGGGCCTGCCGCGTACGGGCATTACTGCCGTTTCCATGCCCGGCTTTGGCACCACGCATCGCACCAAGTCGAACGCCGAGTCGCTTGCTCGCGACCTGGGTGTGAGCTTCCGCGAGGTCTCGATTCACGCGGCCGTTGAGCAGCACTTTAAGGACATTGAGCACGATCCGGCAGTTCAGGACGTGACCTATGAGAACAGCCAGGCGCGCGAGCGCACACAGATTCTGATGGATCTGGCCAACCAGGCTGGCGGTTTTGTCATTGGCACGGGCGACCTGTCGGAGCTGGCTCTCGGCTGGGCTACCTATAACGGTGACCATATGAGCATGTATGCTGTCAACGCGAGCGTACCCAAGACGCTCGTGCGCCATCTGGTGCGTTATGCTGCCGATGTCTTTGGCGGGCGCATTGCCACCACGCTGCTCGACATCCTCGATACGCCGGTGTCGCCCGAGCTCCTGCCGCCCACGGGCGACGGCGAGATTGCGCAGAAGACCGAGGACTTGGTGGGCCCGTACGAGTTGCACGACTACTTCCTCTATTACCTGCTGCGCTTTGGCTTTGAGCCGGGCAAGATCTATCGCATGGCGCTCAAGAGCTTTGAGGGTGTCTATGACGAGGCTACCATCCACACGTGGCTGCGTACGTTCTACCGTCGTTTCTTTGCCCAGCAGTTTAAGCGTAGCTGTCTGTCCGATGGCCCCAAGGTTGGCTCGGTGACGCTCAGCCCGCGCGGCGATTGGCGCATGCCGAGCGATGCCAGCTCGCGCCTTTGGCTCGCCCAGATCGACGCGCTCAATCCGATTGGCTAAGGTTGGCTAAATTGAACCAATACGGGGGTTGCAAGCGTTACACTTTTGCAATCTGATGGCCCGTATCGCGCGGCGCTCTTGTCGGAGCGCCGCGTTTTTGTATCGAAAGGTGGCACCATGCAGGCATCGCAGCGTCTCGACCGCTTTGGCGCGGAGGTTTTTGCCTCGCTCAACAACAAGCTTCTTGCGCTTAAGGCCCAGGGCAAGACCATTTACAACATGAGCGTGGGCACGCCCGACTTTAAACCGTACGACCACGTGGTCGAGGCGCTCACGAAGGCCGCCCAGGACCCCGAGATGTGGAAGTATGCTCTGCGCGATCTGCCCGAGCTTAAGCAGGCCGTGTGCGACTACTACGAGCGCCGTTTTGGTGTGGCGGGCATTACGCCGTCCATGGTGCAGTCGTGCAACGGCACGCAGGAGGGCGTGGGCCACTTGGGCCTAGCGCTGCTCGACCCGGGCGATACCATCCTGGTGCCCGATCCGTGCTATCCGGTCTTTGAGGCGGGCGCCAAGATCGCCGATGCCAAGCTCGAGTACTACCCGCTGGTCGCCGAGCACAATTACCTGCCCTATGTGGCGGGCATCGACCCCGTGGTCGCCGACCGCGCCAAGTACATGATCGTGTCGCTGCCCGCCAACCCGGTGGGTTCGGTGGGCACGCCCGAGGTCTACGAGGAGATCATCGCCTTCGCCCGCGAGCATGACCTGCTGATCGTTCACGACAACGCCTATTCGGATATCGTGTTCGACGGCGAGCCGGGCGGCAGCTTCCTGCAGTATCCCGGTGCGCTCGAAGTGGGCGTGGAGTTCTTCTCGCTCTCCAAGTCGTTTAACGTCACCGGCGCCCGCATCGGCTTTTTGGTCGGTCGCGAGGATGTTGTCTCGGCATTTTCTAAGCTGCGCAGCCAGATCGACTTTGGCATGTTCTTCCCGATCCAGAAGGCGGCTATCGCTTGCCTGAACGGCCCGCGCGATGAGGTCGAGGCGCAGCGCCTGAAGTACCAGGAGCGTCGCGATGCCCTGTGCGACGGTCTTGAGGGCCTGGGCTGGGAGCGCCCCAACGCGCATGGCTCCATGTTCGTGTGGGCCAAGCTCCCCGGCGGCCGCACCGACTCGATGGCGTTTTGCGAGGAGCTCATGGAGAAGGCCGGCGTTGTCGTGACGCCGGGCGCGAGCTTTGGTCCTTCGGGCGAGGGACACGTGCGCATGGCGCTGGTGCTGCCGCCCGATCAGATCGCTTTGGCTGTCGAGGCTATTCGCGAGGCGGGCCTTTATTAGACGCTAAAGATTCGTCAATAGCTCGAAACCGATTTCGTGCAGTTATTTTACGAATTCTGCAAACAATTTCGGTAAACGGTCGATTTTTGACTGCGAATAGGAGCATAATCAAAGTCCCGATTGGATGTATTGGGATTACGGCAAGCCGCTCGGGTCACCCTGGGCGGTTTGTTTGTGGAGAGAGATGGGAGTTTGTAATGGTTAACGAGAAGAAGGTCGCTATTGTCGGCTGCGGTTTCGTCGGTTCGTCTTCGGCGTTCGCACTGATGCAGAGCGGTCTGTTCTCCGAGATGGTCCTCATCGACGTGGACAAGAACCGCGCCGAGGGCGAGGCCCTGGACATCGCACACGGCATGACGTTTGCCGAGCCGATGAAGATCTACGCCGGCGATTACTCTGATGTCGCCGACGCCGCTATGATCGTCGTCACCGCTGGCGCTGCCCAGAAGCCCGGCGAGACCCGCCTGGACCTGGTCAACAAGAACGTCAACATCTTTAAGTCCATCATCCCCGAGATTAAGAAGTCCGGCTTTGACGGCATCCTGCTGATCGTCTCCAACCCGGTCGACGTTCTGACCTACGCCGCCATCAAGATGTCCGGCCTGCCCGAGGGCCACGTCATCGGTTCCGGCACCGTACTCGACACCGGTCGTCTGCAGCAGATGCTCGGCGCCCACGTCGAGGTCGACCCGCGCGACGTTCAGGCTTACGTCATGGGCGAGCACGGCGACTCCGAGTTCGTCGCCTGGTCCAGCGCTCAGGTTGCCGGTGTGCCGCTGAGCACCTTCTGCGAGCTTCACGGCCATCTGGAGCATGAGGCTGCCGAGAAGCGTATCGCCGAGGACGTCAAGAACTCCGCCTACACCATCATCGAGAAGAAGCACGCCACCTACTACGGCGTTGCCATGGCCGTTAAGCGTATCTGCACTGCTGTCATGCGTGACGAGCAGACCGTTCTGCCCGTTTCCTCGCTCATGGTGGGCGAGTATGGCCTGTCCGATCTGGCCATCTCCATGCCGACGGTCGTCGGCCGCGATGGCGTTGTCTGCCGCGTCCCCGTGCCGCTGAACGATGACGAGCAGCATGAGCTCACCGCTTCTGCCAAGGCTCTCAAGGACATCATCGACAGCGTCGACTTCTCCTGCTAAATCCAGCTCTTTTGGGCAACAGGCTACAATGAAAGGCGTCCGGGCCCCACGGCCCGGGCGCCTTTTTGGTGCAAAGTAACCTGACCCCAATGCACCATTGTTGATGGGAGGGCCATGTCGGATTCGCCTAACTTTTTGACCTATGCTCAGACGGCGTTCGATTCGTTTGAGGAGCGGTCGTTCTGCGCGGTGGACAGCCTGGTGTTTGCATGGCTGTCGTATTTGCGCTTGCCGGGTGATATGCCGGAGCTTGCCGGCTGGCAGGGGCTGGACGTGCGCGAGCTGCTGCGTGCCGAGTGCTACCAGGGCATGATTGGCGACCTGTGGGATCCGGAGGAGAGTCGCGCCTTGCTGGAGGCTGTTGCGGCAAGTCCTCGCTACCGCGGCGTGCGCGTTTGCGGTTATCGTGCCGTGAACGACGTGACGGCGACGGAGCAGTTCGCAGCCATGACGTTCCGCTTTCCGGCAGGATTCAGCTACCTTTCCTTCCGCGGGACCGACAGTACGATCGTGGGCTGGAAAGAGGACTTTAACATGGCGTTCCGGTGCCCCGTGCCCTCCCAGGAATCTGCGGCGCGTTATGTGGACGAGGCGGCAGCCGCAATAGACGGGCCGCTCTTGTGCGGAGGCCATTCCAAGGGCGGAAACTTGGCGGTGTATGGCGCGGCGATGTGCTCTGACGCTGCTGGCGACCGGATCGAGCGGGCCTTCTCCCATGATGGCCCCGGCTTTGTCGAGGAGTTCCTGAGCGGTGACGCCTTTGCGGGCCTGTCCAGTCGCATCGACAAGACGCTGCCCCAGTCGTCGATTTTCGGCATGATGTTCGAGACGCAGGAAGATTACGCCATTGTCGAGAGCACCGAGTTCAGCCTGCTGCAGCACAACCCCTTTAGCTGGGTTGTCGACGGCTGTGACTTTGTGTATTGCGAGCGACTGTCTGCCGGCGCTCGATACGTCGATGGTTCTATTCGTGAGATGCTGCTTACAGTGGGGCCTGCCGAGCGCGAGCGCTTTGTGGACGCGCTATTCTCCGTGTTTGAGGCTACGGGGGCCGAACGGTTTGCGGATATCGCTGGGAATCTGCGTGAGAGCCTACCGGTGATGCTCCAGGCTGCCCAAGGTTTCGACAAGGATACACGCCGCTTTATTTCGCAGACGATCGTAGCAATTCTTAAATGTGCGCTGCTGCCCAAGCGCCCCGAACTCAACGTTCCCGCCGCTGGCAAGAGCCTAGCGGAGCAGCTCGAGGCATGGCAGTCCGAGCTTCTGCACTAGCCACTGGCGCAAAGCGACCTGTCCCCGATGCACCAATCTTCGATGCGCTTGGAGAGGGCTCGACCGCTATACTGATTCGTGCTCAATTCGATCTAGAACGGAATGCCGTATATGAAAATCAATCACGCGATCTTGCATATCCTTGACTTTGACTCGGCCGTCAACGTTATGAGCCAACGCGAGCTCGATATCGAGAGCCGCACCGTGCGCAATTTTGTGACTACGCACCTGCGCCGCGCCCGCACTTCTGCCGATAACAAGCGTGCCACGTTTGCCGAGAACTCCGCATTCGGCGGCGAGCTCAAGGGCTATTTCTTTGGCGAGCGCGAGTTCGTGGACCTGTCGCAGCAGATTGCGGAGTTCATCTCCTCCGAGCTTACCAAGGCAGAGAAGGCCGAGTCCACCGATGTTCTCGTGGCGGACTTTGATGACGACGAAGACGCCCGCTGGTTTGCCGTGATGCTGCTGGGCTCCAAGCAGGCCTTTATGCACGAGGTGGGCCGCGAGGAGGGCGAGGTGCGCAACGACATCGCGCGTCACTACGCTATCCTGCCGAATCCTTCCCAAAAGGTGCCGAGCTACGCTATTGTGCGTGCGAGCACCATGGAGATCGGCTACGTGGACAAGAAGCGCAAGATCGCCGGCGAGGACCGTATGCTTATTCCCGACGGCCTGCTGCAGTGCGACACGGGCGTGTCGGGCAAGGAGATTATCGACACCGTGACGCGTGTGGTCGAGGAGGTCGCTGAGGAGCACGGTGCCAACACGGCTGTGGCGCTCGCCAAGGTCAAAGCCGCTGTTGCCGAGAAGGTCGAAGACGATGAGGAACTGCCGCCCTGGGATATCGTCGACGAGGTCTTTGAGGACGAGCCGGTCATTAAGGAGAGCGTGCGTGCGGCATTGACCGAGGAAAAGGTTCCCGAGCGCGTGCCTGTGGAGCGCAAGCAGGTCGAGCGCGCGGCCGTGCGCAATCACAAGATTCGTACCGATACGGGTATCGAGATCAGCTTCCCGGCCGAGATGGGCTCGAACTCCGAGTACATCGAGTTCGTCAACGAGCCCAACGGCCTCATCTCCATCGAGCTCAAGAACATCGGAAGTATTGAGAATCGATAGGGCAATAGTTTCTTCCGAAGAGAAATCTGGATTATATTTTGAAGTATACTTTGAAATATAATCCAGATTAATTATTGGAGGTCCTAATGTCCCCACTTGTTCTGGAAAAACCGGTATTCACTAAGGATCAGGTTGTCTCGGCTACCGAGGCAAGCAAATCGCTCTCCACAATCCGTAAGCGCGCCAAACGTGCACCGCAGTTCATCGCCGATCATAATGATATCGATACCGTAATAATCGATTACGCTGCCTATGAGGAGATGTACGGCGCGCTGCGGTATCTACGCGAACTTGAGATTGATCGCATCGCGGCTGATCGAATGAAGAACGGTCCGCATGAGCTTATTCCGTTTGAGGATGCTCTGACACCCGAGGAACTCGCGGAGTTTGAGTCGATGGATCCGGACGCGATTCCCGATGAGGATCTTTTCGAATGAGTGGGCAGTTTGTTGTTTGCTTTTTGAACCGAGACGTCGAGAAGGAATATCAAAAACTCGATGGATCTCAGAGAAGGCTCGTCCGTTTTGCAGTCGCAAAATTAAAGACGCGCGCCGATGAAATTGGAACGCCGCTTCACGGTGAGCTTGCCGGCTGCAAAAAGATCAAATGGCGGAATGCGGGACTCCGAATGGTTTTTCGAATCCGAGAGGACGGAACGGTTGAGATCGCTGAAATCGTGGCAATAGGGCGACGCGACCGGTCTGAAGTCTATAAGACGGCGGCAGCGCGCCTGTCAAAGCGACCAGCCATGGTCGAATACGATGGAACTTTGAGATAAAGAAGGCCGAAGCCCCAGATTGGGCTTCGGCCTTTTTGCTTGGGATTGAATTGCGCTGCAGGCTGACACGCCTCTAGAGTTGACGCAG
Source organism: uncultured Collinsella sp. (assembly GCA_934658705.1). Lineage (GTDB taxonomy): Bacteria > Actinomycetota > Coriobacteriia > Coriobacteriales > Coriobacteriaceae > Collinsella. The sequence continues at coordinate 9,022 of CAKUHP010000010.1, forward strand.
ACCCTCTTCCAGGCCGGTCTTGCTGTCGGTCTTTTCGTCGCGCATCTTGATGACGCGGGCGGGAACGCCGGCCACGACGGCGCCGGCGGGGACGTCCTCGACGCATACGGCACCGGCGGCTACGACGGCGCCCTTGCCCACGCGCACGCCCTCCAGGACCACGGCGTTGGCGCCAATCATGACATCGTCCTCGATGATGACGGGCGTGGCGCTCGCGGGCTCAACGACGCCAGCCAGTACGGTGCCGGCGCCGATGTGGCAGTTCTTGCCCACGGTGGCGCGGCCGCCCAGCACGGCACCCATATCGATCATGGAGCCCTCGCCGATGACGGAGCCGATGTTGATGATGGCGCCCATCATGATGACGGCACGGTCGCCGATCTCGACGCGGTCGCGGATAATCGCGCCCGGCTCGATGCGGGCGTTGATACCCTTAAGGTCGAGCATAGGGACGGCGGAGTTACGGCAGTCGTTCTCGACGTCGTAGTAGTCGATGGAATCGGCATTGGCGTCGAGGATGGCCTTGAGTTCGTCCCAGTCGCCAAAGACGGTCTTGCCGCGGCGGCCGCCGTAGACGTGTGCGTCGCCCCAAGCAACCTTCATGCCGGGCTTCTCGCGGACATACAGCTTGACGGGCGTCTTCTTGGGCGCGGTGGCGATGTAGTTGATAATCTCCTGTGCATCCATCTCGGCTGCGTTGCTCATATCTTGTTTCTCCTTTACGTGGGCTTGGTTAATGATTGGTTAGGCGAACATGACCTGATCGAAGGTGTAGAAGCCGGGGTCGCGGGCAACGAGCTTCTGAGCGGCGGCCAGGGCGCCGTTGACGAAGATCTGGCGGCTCGCGGCGCGATGGCTGAGCGTGACTTCCTCGTCCTGGCCAAAGAAGCTCACCTCGTGCACGCCGGCGACGGTGCCGCCGCGTAGCGAATGCATGCCGATTTCTTTGGGGTCGCGCGCGCCGCACATGCCCTCACGGCCGTAGACGGGGTGGTAGCCGGCCTCGGGCTCGGCTTCGACCACGGCGTCAAGCAGCAGCTTGGCGGTGCCGCTGGGGGCATCGACCTTTTGGTTGTGGTGTGTCTCGACGATCTCGCAATCAAAGCCGGGCAGCTCGCGTGTGGCCTGGGCCACCAGGTGACGCAGGGCGGCGATGCCGATGGAGTAGTTGCCCGAGTGCATGACGCGGGCGTCCTGGCCCAGCTCGCGCAGGCGGTCCATCTGCTCGGGCGTATATCCCGTGGTGCCCGAGACCAGTGCAGCGCCCGTGCGCTCGACATAGGCGACAACGGCGTCAAAGGTCACGACGTTCGAGAAGTCGATGATCACATCGGCTGCCGGGGCGCTCTCGAGCTCGGTCAGTTCAAAGCCGATCTGGGCGACGATATCAAAGACGGGCTGACCGGCGGCATCGACAATGCCCTCGGCGGTGGTGCGGATGAGCGAGCCCATGCGGCCCGTTCCCATAATGACAGTCTTAATCAAGCAGACCAGCTCCCTTCAGAGCATCGGTAAGTGTGGCGCGCGTGTCGTCTGCCATGGGGCACAGCGGCATGCGGTAGTTTGCCTCGATCATGCCCATCTGGGCGAGTGCTTCCTTGACGGGGATGGGGTTGACCTCGCTAAAGAGGGCGTTGATGAGCGGCTGGCCGCTAATCTGGATCTCACGGGCGCGCACGATATCACCGTCCAGATAGGCGCGGCACATGTCGTGCACGAGCTGCGGTTGCACGTCGGCCCACACGCTGATGGTGCCCGAGGCACCCAGGCTCATGAGCGGCACGGTGAGCGCGTCCTCGCCCGAATACATGCGGAAGTCGTCGGACAGCAGATGTGCAATCTTGGCGGCATAGGCAACGTTGCCCGAAGCCTCCTTGATGCCCATGATGTTGGGATGTGCAGCCAGGCGTTCGACATTGCGCTCGCTGATGCCGCAACCGCAGCGGCCGGGGATGTTGTACAGGATGCAGGGGATGTCCACGGCATCTGCCACAGTTTTAAAGTGCTGGTAGATGCCCTCCTCGTTGGACTTGTTGTAGTAGGGGGTGATGAGCAGCAGACCGTCGGCGCCCAGGCCCTGGTAGGTGAGCGACTTGGTGAGCATCGTTTGCGTGGAGTTGGAGCCCGAGCCGGCGATGACGGGGATGCGACCTGCGACCTGCTTGACCACGGCGGCGACGACGGAGTTGTCCTCGTCATCGGTCATCGTGGCGCTCTCGCCGGTGGTGCCCAGGACGAGGATTGCGTCGGTGCCGTTCTGTAGATGGAAATCGACCAGGCGCTCAAGCGCATCGAAGTCAACGCTGCCATCCTTCTTGTACGGGGTGACGAGGGCGACGATCGAGCCCTCGAGGTTGCGGACATCCATATTCTTCTCCTTCGCTTCTGCGATCTGGATGCGTTTATTCCATTGGGCGGCGACGGTCAGGCGCTCGTCCTGGGCGCGACGGCGGGCGGCATCGGCGCGCGACTTGGCCAGCAGCTCGCGGCCGCACGGCAGCACGTCGAGCGTGGCAAAGTAGTCTCCTGGGCGCTCGGCGCGGCGAATGAGATCTGCCGAGCCGTCGGGACGCAGCAATACCTCGGCAGAACGCAGGCGTCCGTTGTAGTTGTAGCCCATGGAGTAGCCGTGCGCGCCCGTATCGTGGATCACGATCAGGTCGCCCATGTCAATCTGCGGCAGCTCGCGGTCGATGGCGAACTTGTCATTGTTCTCGCACAGGTTGCCCGTGATGTCGTACGTGTTCGTGACGGGTGCTGCGGTCTTGTCGGTGCTACCCGGCTGGCCCATCACCGTGATGTGGTGGTAAGCGCCATACATGGCGGGACGAATGAGGTCGACGGCACTTGCGTCCACGCCGATATAGTCCTTGTAGATCTGCTTTTCGTGAATGGCCTTGGTGACCAGGCATCCGTAGGGGCCCATCATAAAGCGGCCCATCTCGGTGCAAATTGCCACATCGCCCATGCCGGCGGGGACCAGAATCTCGTCGTAGGCTTCGTGTACGCCCTCGCCGATGGTGTGGATGTCGTTAGCCTGCTGCTCGGGCAGGTAGGGGATACCCACACCGCCGGACAGGTTGATAAAGGCGACATGCGCGCCCGTCTCGTGCTCCAAGCGCACGGCAAGCTCAAAGAGGATGCGTGCGAGCTTGGGATAGTAGTCGTTGGTAACGGTGTTGCTGGCAAGGAAGGCATGGATGCCAAAATTCTCGGCGCCCTTGGCCTTGAGCATACGGAAGGCCTCAAAGAGCTGCTCGGTGGTCATGCCGTACTTGGAATCGCCCGGGTTGTCCATAATGCCGTTGGAAAGCTGGAACAGACCGCCCGGATTAAAGCGGCAGCTGACTGTCTTGGGGATAGGACCAGCAACGCGCTCGTAGAACTCGATGTGGCTGATGTCGTCGAAGTTGACGATGGCGCCCAGCTTGTCGGCAAGCTCAAAGTCGGCCGCTGGCGTGTCGTTGGACGAGAACATGATGTCATGTCCCGTGATGCCCAGCGAGCGGGCGATCATAAGCTCGGTATAGCTCGAGCAATCGCAACCGCAGCCGTATTCGTTGAGAATGGAGATGAGCGCCGGGTTGGGGTTGGCCTTGACGGCAAAATACTCCTTAAACCCCGGGTTCCACGCAAAGGCGTCGCGCACCTCTTGCATGTTGCGGCGGATGCCCGCCTCGTCGTATAGGTGAAACGGCGTGGGGAACTGCTCGACGATATGCTCGAGCGTCTCCTTATCCACAAACGGCTGCTTGGCCGCATATGCCTCGTTGGGGGTCAATGCCATGTCCCGTAAACCTCGCTATCCAGACGGCGCCATCGGCGCATCGAATCCGCATAGCGTGGACCCAATGTCCGGATAGCGCTCCCGCATTGCTGCAGACAGTCCTGCGGGTGTTTCCCGCAGGCCCACCAGGCTGTTCGTGCCCGAAAAACCCAGTTCGGCGGGTTTCGCCTCCCCGCAGGGTCAAAGTCTGCCGACTCGCCCGCGGCTCTTCGTGCCCGCGCCTCTATCAAGTGGTAAAGACCCTACCACGTTGCACTTTACCAAACAAGAGTATTCGTATATAACGTTTAAAAAATGCAGCATCATGCTAGAAACAAGAGCGCCACAATCCGGCGGCACAATAGGTGACAACCGAATTGTCCCATGAAAGGAATTCCTATGACCGAGCTCCAAGAACTCCGTCGTTATCGTCGCGACCTGCATCGCATTCCGGAGCTCGACTTCGATCTTCCGCAGACGATCGCCTATATCGAGGGTGTGCTCGCTCCGCTTGCCTGCGAGGTGACCTATCCTTGCCCGAGCTGCGTCTGCGCCTTCTTCGATGCCGGTGTGGGCGCTGCGCACGCCATGGCGATTCGTGCCGACATGGACGCCCTGCCTATCGCGGAGGCGACGGGTGTTGATTTCGCCTCGACGCATCCCGGCAAGATGCACGCTTGCGGCCACGATGGCCATATGGCCATGGCGCTCGCGGCAGCGACTTTTGTCGACCGTACGATCCGTGAGCAGCCAGGCGTCATCAAACGCAACGTGCTCTTTGTGTTTCAGCCGGCCGAGGAGACGACCGGTGGCGCTAAGACGGTATGCGAGAGCGGCGTGTTCGAGCGCTACGGGGCCGATCGCATCTTCGGCTTCCACGTGTGGCCCGATCTGCCCGCCGGCACGTTGGCGAGCTGTTCCGGTCCACTGCTGGCGCGCTCGAGCGAGACACACATTCATATCCATGGCGCGAGTATCCATATCGCCAAGACCTACGGCGTTCCGGTCGAGGAATCGCACGATGCGGCGCTGGCAGCAGCCAAGTTCTTGGTTGCCGAGCGCGAGCTGATGGACGAGTTGGGTTCCGACGAGCCCTGCATTGGCAAGTTCGGTCTGCTGCAGGCCGGCACCGTCTGTAATGCGGTGGCAGGGGAGGCCCATGTCGCCGGCAGCCTGCGCGTGTTTACGGACGATATGTTCGACCGCGCGCGCGAGGGCGTGCGCCGTGTGCTCGACGAGGCGTGCGCGTCGACGGGCTGCACCTACGACCTCGACTTCGCCGAGGGATACCCGCCGGTCGATAACGACCCTGAGCTGTTTGCCAGCGCCGCGCCTGCCTTGCCCGGGCTGCAACTGGTGGATGAGCCGCTATTGATTGCCGAGGATTTCGCGTTCTATCAGCGTCATCTGCCGGGCGTGTTCTTCTTATTGGGCACGGGCGTGCCTGCCGGCCAAGACAATCCGAGTGACACCGAGGGCTGCCCCGCCTATGCCACCAGCGCCCTGCATACGGATACCATGCTCTTTGATGAGGAAATCCTGCTCAAAGGCCTCGATGTCTATAAACGATTGCTTTCGCTTGCCTAATGGGCAAAGAAGTAATTGCCTAGAAAATACGAACAGATGTACGGTATAATGAAGATGTAAGTCTATAGAAACGTTTGACGTTATTAACGTAAGGCGATACTATGATTGCATCCTATATAGATGAAGATACCGAACGCTTTGCCATGGGTGTGCGGGTCAGGAAGTTCATTCCTTTTGAGCGGGTCGCATTGAGGAAGATCCGCCAACTGCAGGTCTGCGCTTCGCTTGATGATCTTCGCATTCCGCCAGGCAACCGCCTTGAAGCATTGAAGGGCGATCGTGCCGGTCAATACAGTATTCGCGTCAACGAACGCTATCGGGTCTGCTTTGAGTGGAGACAGGGGATGGCTTGGAATGTCGAAATCGTCGATTATCACAAGTGATGAGACTGCGGCTGATTTGCTGTCGCCGGTGACTCCTGGTGAGCTTCTCAAAGAGGAGTTCCTTGTTCCCATGGGCATTTCTCAATATCGACTTGCAAAGGAGACCGGGATTCCGGCTCAACGCATTGGGCAGATTATCTTGGGAAGGCGTCGTGTGACGGCCGACACTGACCTTCGCCTTTGCCGCTACTTTGGCCTGACGGATGGTTATTGGCTGCGCGCCCAGATGGCGTTTGACCTCGAGGCGGAGAAGAGGCGCATCGAACCGGAACTCGATAAGATCGTTCCTGTCCAGCAGGCTATCGCATTGTAGTGTTCAAAGATGTTGAGGTTGGAGTGACGATGAGGCGACGCCGACAGTCTGCCGTATATAGTCCGGGTGGATGCGGGTGTGGCTTGCTGCTGCTCCCGGTTATTGCCGTGAGTATTGGCGTGATGTTTGCGCTTGCCGGGCTGGCTGCGGCGGCACTTATGCTTCTTATCGCTGCTATTGGCGTGACGATTTGGCTCTGCCGTAATCGCGAACAGCGTCGCGCCGAAGGTAAGGCCAATGTGGGATGGATTATCTTCTTGGTCATCGCATACCCACTGAGCATCAGCTACCTGGTGTTCTTTGTCCTGTTGATGATCAGCACCTTTACCGGGGAATCCGTCACGGTGGGTTGATGCGCTGCCAGCAGACGGTCGTGCAAAGTGCGTTTGCTCGGCGTTTGGATAACTGCATTGGCCGTTTATCGCAACTTTAGCTCCCAGCTAATGAATTTGAGCTCGCTGCCTTCTACGATGTGCTGTGTGCCGGCGCGGTAGCCGGATCGCAGGAAGGATGCATGATGAATAAGCTCGAAAACGAAGTGCTGCTGAGCCGTCGCGCTGCGCTTGGCGCATTCGCCACTGTCGCCTTGGGGACCGCTGGTCTTCTTGCCGGCTGTGGTAGCGATAAGGCGACCGTCACCGAGGATGCCGGCGATGGCGACAAGAAGGATGAGTCGAAAAAGGAAGAGCAGTCCACGACTGACCTTGCCGTCGGCACGGCGGTGACCACGGCTGCCGGCCTTTCCGTTGTCGTCGACTCCGTCCAGACCGGTCTTACTAATTATGACGGCTCGACCATGACGGGCATCCATGTCACGTACGTCAACAATGGCGACGAGGGTGCGGACTACAATGTCTACGATTGGAAGGGCGAGGACGCCAACGGCGCTCAGCAAAACCAGGGGTACTACAGCGAGGGCTCCGATGAGCTGCAATCCGGCACCCTTGCCGCCGGCGGCTCCGTGGCGGGCAATATCTATTTTGATGGCGACATCAAGAAGGCACTCTATTTTGCCAACATGTTTGATAAGTCCGCGACTGCAAGCTGGGTGCTCGCCTAGTATGTCGCTACCGTTGCGCCGCATGGGAGGTGAGGCCGTATGCCCGACAAAAAGCTGACTGACGAGTTGCTCAATGAGCTTCTCGACGCGCCAAACATCGATGGCTATATCAAGGAACACGACTTTGCCGCCCCGTCGCTTTCGAACTACCTTAAGCAGCTGTTGCAGGAAAAGGGTCTGGAGCGTTCGCGCGTGGTGCGTATGGCCGACCTCAATGAGACCTTTGGATATCAGATCTTTACCGGCGCGCGCCATCCAAGCCGCAATAAGGTGCTGCAAATTGCCTTTGCCATGGCGCTGACGCTCAAGGAGACCAATCGTGCGCTGACGGCAGCCGGGGTGAGCGTCCTCAACTGTAAGGACCGCCGCGATGCGATTATTATCTTTTGCATCGATCGCGGCTGCAGTCTGCAGAAGGTCAATGAGGAACTGTATCGCTTTGGCGAGGAAACGGTGAGCTAGCGGCTGCCGATCGAGCTGACGGTAGTGCCGAAATGGTATGCAAGCGAACAGGGCGCGGATGCCACGGGGTGTCCGCGCCCTGCGCTATGATGGACGCTATGGATACTCAGAGCTCAACATATTCCGACGACGAGCTGGCGGCAGCGCTCGCCGAGCACTTGGCGTCGCTCGACCGCGATGACAGTTATCGTGTGGAGCGTGTTCTCAAGTGCTCGGATATCGAGACCACCGAGCTTGTCTACTTTGAGGGCTCTGGTGGTGGCTCGCTTGGCCCCTTCGTTCGCAAACGTATCGATACTTCCGCCCAGATCGGTGGGGCCTATGAGCGCCTGTTTGCGGCCCAGCGCGCCGGTCGTCGTTTTGAGCATCTGCCTCGAATCGTCGATTGCCGCCGCGCGGGCGATGAGCTCGACGTGGTGATGGAATACGTCGAAGGCGAGACGCTCGAGGCATTGGTGGGCCGTCTGGGGGCGACGCCCGATTACGCCCGTGAGCTGTATCCCGTTCTGTGCGATGCAGCGGGCGAACTCCATGCCGGCTTTGCGGCGATGGGGGAGGCGGCCTCGCCGGTAATCCATCGCGACCTTAAGCCTTCGAACATCATCGTGTCGGGCGTGAGCTATTCGGCCGATGGCGGCATGACCTTCTCGTCACTGGTGATTATCGATTTGGGCATCGCGCGCGTTTGGCGCGACGGTGCCGACGCCGATACCGTCAAGTTTGGCACGCGTTCCTACGCACCGCCCGAACAGTACGGTTTTGGGCAGACGAGCGTGCGCAGCGATATTTACGCGCTGGGCGCGCTGCTGTTCTTTTGCCTGACGGGGACCGATCCCAAACCGGGGCGGGACATGCGTGAGCAATGCGAGGCACATGGCATTCCCGTCCCGCTGACTGATGTAATCTGCATGGCGATGGCGCTCGATCCGGCCAAGCGCTTTGCGAGCGCGAAGGCGTTGGGGCATGCTGCACACGCGGCGTACGAGCTGTGCCTGCCCGGGCCATCGCCCGCGATGCCGCCTGCCGCCAATGCGCCCCGTGTCGTGGTGCCCCGGGTGCCACAGCCTGTTGGCCCCGGACCTTCATCTCTCGCCGATCAGCTTCCGCCTGCCTCGCCCACTCCGTCCAGATGCGCACGTCTGCTCTCGCGTATCCCCGAACCGGTGGGGCGCATATGGAACGGATGCATCTATGCGGCAACGCTGTTGCTGTTGATGGGTAGCCACCTTGCCGTGTTTTCGCCGACGGGTGAAAACCGCAACTATCGAACGTGGTTTTTGGCGCTTGAGTATTTCTTTATGGTCGACGGCCTGGTGTTGCTCATTGTGTTTGGCATCATCGATCGCCGTAGGCTCCGACGTCGCTTTCCCATACTCGATCGGTATCGGGGGAATGCCTTTGTCGAGCTATGGCTTAAGGCGCTGGCGTTTATGGCCGCCGTCATGTGCGTTGTCATTGTTGTCGGCAACGCGACCGGCGTCGTCTCCTAGATAAACGAAAAAGGGCCCCGTTTGGGGCCCTTTGCAGTTGAGGCTTACGAGCCTAAATGCGGTTCATCTGGGAAGCAACCTTGTTGTACCAGTCCTGCCATGTGGGCGGGCAGTACTTTTTGGCGGCCGCCGGGGTAAGCGTTGAGCCGTAGTTGGCGCCCAGGTAGGCAACATGGGCGGAGATGCCTTCGCTCCAGCTGCCAAAGCTGCGCCAACCGCCGCCACGGGCGCTCCAGCCCCAGGCGTTGTAGGAATTGGCGCAATAGAGACCCTTGCTGCTCTCGATGCAGGCGATGGCGGGGGACCAACGGGGGTCGACGCCGGTGTTCCAAGCGGCGACGGCAAAGTTGTAGCCCTGACCTGCCATGGGAGAGCCGGCGAGGTAGTTGTCGATGCGGCTCGTCCACTCGTTAATGAACGAGTCGTAATCGGAGTTGCCGCTGTTAGAGCTATTCACCGTGGTGTCGATGGTGGTGTTGGAATTGTTTGCCTGGCTGTTGGAGTTGCTGCCGCTTACGCCCTCACCCGAGAGCTTCTCGGCTGCGGCGGCCTTGTCGGCCTCGAGCTTAGCCAGCTCGGCGGCGTTTTCCTGCTCGGCCTTTGCCTGCGCCTCGCTGCGGAGCTGCTGGGCCTGAGCCAGCGCGTCCTCAGCGTTTTTCTGCTCGCCTTCGAGCTGAGACTTGGCCTGCTCGAGCTCGGTTTTGTTCTGCTCGAGCTCGGTCTGCATTTTGTTGAGTTCTTCGATCTCGTCGACGCTCGAGCTCGTAATCTGGTTGGTGTACTTGCAGGTGGTGATAAAGTCACCCAGGCTTTGCGTGTTCACCAGGAAGCTCACGATGGGGCTGGTGCCCTTCTGGTACTTATACAGATCGCGCATGGCAGAGCTTGCCTTGGCCTGCTGCTCGGGCAGCTCGGCCTCAATCTTTTCGATATTCGCCTCATTGGAGTCGATCTGCTTTTGCAGGTCCTCGAGCTTGGTACGGGCGTCGTTGTAGGCGCTCGTGGCGTCCTCGATCTTTTTCTGGGCGGCGGAAAGCTGATCCTGCGTTGCCTGCGAGGCGGCGTAGGCCGCGACGGGGGAGAGCATCGGCGTGGCCGTCAGCGCAACGGCAAGCGCGGCGCTCGTGATGATACGAGCCGGCTTCGACGCGATGAGCGCTGCGGTGCGATGGTTCGAATGCTGCATCCAGTCCCTCTGCAATCAATCGTAGGTTATTGGTCGAGGTGTATTCTACTACTGCTTTCGACCTCAACTTGAACCTTAAAGGTTCCAAAGGGTCAAGTTGAACTTGAGGCTTTGGCCTTGACCTGCAGTTATAGTGAATTGTTGAGAAACCATAGAGTTCAACTTTAACGTTACGGAACGCTGCTTGGCCATGATTTTTGCATTTAAAAGTAACCTCGACGTGGGGTTTTGCAACTACAGGGTTCCATCGCGGCGAGCCTGTTCGACCTCTTGGAGCGCCTCGGTGGGGGTGAAGGAACAGGTGCCGTTGCCGAGTTTGACTATCTGGATGTCGTCTTCGGTGCTGACCTCTCCGCCCTGCAGCACGACGCCGAAAATGCCCTCGTGGGGAAAGATGCAGTCGCCGGCGAGATAGTAGATGGCACAGCGGGTGTGGCAGACTTTGCCGATCTGGCTGATTTCGACCAGCACGTCACGGCCAATTTTGAGCTGCGTGCCAAGGGGGAGAGACAGCAGATTGATGCCCTGGGTCGTAAGGTTTTCGCCAAAGTCGCCCTCGTGTACATCGAGGCCGCGCGCTTGGGCTGTCTGGATCGATTCTGCAGCCAAAAACGAGACTTGGCGGTGCCAATGCCCCGCGTGAGCATCGGAAGCAAGGCCAAACTGCGTGATGACGGTATCATGCCCATCGACGACGGGTGCCTTGCGCGTCCCCTTATGCGATGAGGTGTTGATCGAGACGATGCGCGCCGGCCCGTTATAGGCATCGTTTGCGGTGCGTAGGGGAATGGCTGCTTTTGCCCGGTCGGAAAGCTCGCGCTTCGCCGCATCGAGAATGGGGTCGATGGTTTGGTCTTGCGGCACGCTTGTGGACCTTTCTTTGAGGCTGATGTCGGGTTCATCCTACAACATTGGTAGGTACATTGTCCGCCTGTCATACAACGGTGCGCGCCGCTGTATGACAGGCTCGCGTGGATAGATACGGTGGATGTTTGGGAAGCGGTGGGCAAGCACGCTAAAATAAAACGGTTGCTCAGAGACCGCCCGTTCTGGGGCAGTTCTAGATAGGAAGTTTCCATGGCATTGCAGTTTACAGAGCGCGAGTTTATCCCCGTGCTGCTCGGCGGCGACATCAACGCGTATTCGGTGGCGCGCGCATTCTACGAGGAGTATCAGGTTAAGAGCCTGGTCTTTGGCAAGTACCAGACCGGCCCTGCGTATCGCAGTCAGATTATCAATTACACGCCCAACGTGGATATCGATACCATGCCGGTTATGGTTGAGACCGTTAACGGCGTCGCGCAGGCTCATCCCGATAAGAAGATCATTGTTATGGGCTGTGGCGACAACTATGTCGCGCTTGCCGCACAGGCGCAGGACGCCGGTGCGCTTGCCTCGAACGTCATCGCGCCCTACGCCCCCTACAGCATGCTCGAGCAGTGCCAGAAGAAGGAAATCTTCTACGAGCTGTGCGAGAAGCACGGCGTGCCCTATCCGCACACGTTTACCTTCACCATGGCGATGCTCAACGCTCAGGGCGAGGCGCCCGCCGAGGTGCTCGACCAGATCGACTTCCCCTTCCCGATGATCCTGAAGCCCTCTGACGGCATCATGTGGTGGGAGCACGAGTTCGAGGGCCAAAAGAAGGCCTACGAGATCGCCGACCGCGCCGAGCTGGAGCAGGTCATCCGCGACGTGTATGCCAGCGGCTACACCGATGACCTTATCTTGCAGGACCGCGTGCCCGGCAACGACGAGTACATGCGCGTGCTTACCAGCTATTCCGACCGCAACGGCAAGGTCCGCATGATGTGCCTCGGTCACGTGCTGCTCGAGGAGCATCAGCCTCACGGCGTCGGCAATCACGCTTGCATCATTACCGAGCCCAACGACGAGCTCATGGGTGGCGTACGCAAGCTGCTCGAGGACCTCAAGTTTACGGGCTTCTCCAACTTTGACGTGAAGTACGACGAGCGCGACGGCTCGTTTAAGTTCTTCGACTTCAATACGCGTCAGGGCCGCAGCAATTACTACGTCACCAACAGCGGCTTTAACGTGGCTAAATATGTGGTGGATGAGTACGTCTACAACCGCCCGTTTGAGCCGGAGTTCGTGACGGCGCAGGACGAGGCTCTGTGGATGGTCGTCCCCATGGGCGTCGTCGACAAGTATGTCAAGGACCCTGAGCTGCGCGCGAAGGCGCATCGTCTTGCCAAGGAGGGCAAGGGCGCCGATCCTTCGTTTATGAAGGGCGACTTCGTTTTTAACCGCTGGTTGCGCATGTGGCACACCAAGCTGCGTCACTTTAAGCTGTTCAAGACGTATTACAAGTAGATGAGCGCGGCGCCCGTCCGGTTTGCATCGGACGGGCGCGGGTATGATACGCGCAATTGCACGGGCGTCACCAAGGAGGCGGCGATGGAAAAGCTGGGAGTTATCGGCGGCATGGGCGCCGAGGCCACGTCGTATTACTACGACCAGGTCGTGCGTCATACGGCAGCCACCTGCGACCAGGAACATATCGATATGGTGGTGCTTTCCAAGTCGACCATGCCCGATCGTACGCTGGCCATCAAGACTGGCGAGCATGCCGATCTGCTGGCGACCATGAAAGAGTGCGCTCAGGCGCTCGAGACGCTGGGCTGCGCGCACATCGCCATTCCCTGCAACACGTCGCACTACTTCTATGACCAGATTCAGTCGTTTACGAAGGTGCCGATTATTCATATGCCGCGTGAATCGGTGCGCTACGCCTTGGCAGGTGTGGTGATGGGGGAGTGCGAATTCGACCCCAACCTGAGCATGCCTGCCGAGCCGGTGCGCAAGATCGGCATCATGGGTACCGATGGCACCGTGGGCGCGGGCGTCTACGGGCGCGAGTGCGAGGCTGCTGGCGTCGAGGTCGTCTATCCCAGCGAGAAGCGCCAGGCCGACGTGATGTCGCTTATCTACGATGACGTGAAGGCCGGACGTGAGCCTGATATGGATAAGTTCGACCGCGTGATGTGGGAGTTCGCCCGCAGCGGCTGCGACCGCGTCATTCTGGCCTGCACGGAACTTTCGGTACTTCAGAAGTACCGCGAGATGCCCGAGATAACCCTCGATGCGATGGACGTCCTGGTACGCGAATCCATCATCCGCAGCGGCGCCCCCTACCGCCTTTAGCCCTCGACCTGCCAAAAAGGGATGCCAAAAAGGGACAGGTTTATTTTGGCAGGTTTTATCTGGGAAAACAGTAAGGCCCCGGCTCGTTTGGTGCGAGCCGGGGCCTTTTGTGTTTGGCGGTTGGTGTCGGTGACGGACTAGAACAGGAAGCCGAGGACGATGAGGGCGACGCTGACGATGAGCACGGCGACGTCCATGCCCTTGATGGGGTAGCGTTTGTACGAGCTCTCGCGCGTGCGTAGGTAGAAACCGCGCTGCTCGGCGGCAAGTGCGGTAGCGTCGGTCTTGCCCACGGAGCTCACCAGCAGCGGCACGCAGAGGGGCAGCATGAGCTGGATCTTCTTGAGGGGGTTCTTGGTATCGTACTCAACGCCGCGCGCGGTCTGCGCCTCCATGATGGCGTTCATCTCCTGGCTAAAGACCGGCACAAAGCGCAGCGCCGTGGTAAATGTGAACGCATAGCGGTACGGCACGTGCAGCACCTCCACGCAGGCGTTGGCGAGGTCGCCGAGCTGCGTGATAGTGAGCATGAGAATGAGCGGCAGTGCCACGCCGAGCAAGCGAAGTGCCGCCTTGGTGCCGGTGATGAGGCCATCTGCGGTAATCCAGGCAAAGATGGGGGCCCCGGTGCGGATAAAGACGGTCTGCAGGACCAGCATGATCAGCGAAAGCGGCAGCATGAGCTTGACGAGCGAGACGAGGCCTGCGGTCGATTTGGCGTAGATGCCCAAGATAAAAGTCAGCACAAGCAGGGCGATTAGGAGCACATAAGTGTCACCGAGGAAAGTCGCCAAGATAATGGCTGCGGCCAGGGCGAGCTTGGTCACGGGGTTCAGCTGATGCAGCAGCGAATCTCCGGGCACGTAGTCGATCACGTTAGTCATGGTTGAGCATCTCCTTTACCAGGTCGACCAGATCGGAGACCTGACTGATTCCGGCAAATCGGGGCGAAACGTCGCGTGCAAGTTTCTTGGATAGAGCCACAACCTGCGGCGGCTCCACGTATGCGGCGCGCATGAGGGCATCGTCGGCAAAGATCCGGTCCGCGTCGCCTCGCTCGAGGATGCGCCCGTCAGCCATGACTACCAGGCGCTGAGCAAAGTCCGAGACGACTTCCATGTCGTGGCATACCATGATCACGGCGCAGCCGCGCTCGGCCATCTCGCTCACCGTCTCCATCACGGTCATGCACTCACGGTAATCGAGGCCGCTCGTGGGCTCATCGAGCAGAACCACCTGCGGGTCGAGCACGACCACGGACGCCAGGGCGACCATCTGTCGCTGTCCGCGCGAAAGCGAGAACGGCGATTCGTCCAAGGGGAGCTCAAAGCGCTCCGCCACCACCCGTGCGCGCTGGCGGGCCTCGTCGGCGGTGACACCGTGCAGCTCAAGGCTAAAGGCAATCTCGTCGAGTACGGTATCGCGGCAGAGCTGGCGGTCGGGGTTCTGGAACAGCGTCGCGCATTTTGCAGCAATCGCGCTGGTGGGAACGTTGGCAGTGTTCATCCCCGCCATACGCACGGTTCCCGACGCCGGATGAAGAAGGCCGTTCAACAGCTTGGTGAGCGTGGTCTTGCCGGCACCGTTCTGGCCGATGACGCCCACGAGCTCGCCGGGATAGACGCGCATGTTAAGGTTGTTGACCGAGGCGCCACCATGGGGGTAGGCAAAGGTCACATCGGTGAGCTCGACTACCGGCTCCTGATTGACGCCGCGGGGGACCGTCGGGATATGGGGAGAGGTCTCGGGCGTATCGGCGGGCGCGTTCTTGCTCGTTGCATCCGCAAGCAAGGACGAGATGAGCTGGTGCGCCTCGGAAACATTGAGGCAGGGTGCCTGGCCGCTCGGCAACAGGCCGGCTTCCGCCAGGCTGTTCGCGATACGCGCGACGCGGGGGCTGTCGACACCCATCTGGCGCAGCTCGCTTGCGTGGGCAAAGACTTGGTGGGGCTCGCCGTCAAACGCGAGCTTGCCGTCTGCCATGACGAGCACGCGGCTGCAATACTTCGACAGCAGCGCGACTTTCTGCTCGATGACAACCACGGTGATGCCGTGCTCGCGATTGATTTGGCGCAGGGTATCAAACACGAGCGTGGAGCTTGCCGGGTCGAGCGCTGCCGTGGGCTCGTCGAGCACGAGCACGTCGGGTGCCATGGCGATGATCGCGGCGATCGCGACCTTCTGCTTCTGCCCGCCCGAAAGCGTGGCAATCTCGCGGTGGCGCAGATCGCTAATGCCGACGGTCGCCAGCGTCTGGCCGATGCGCTCCTCGATCTGGTCGTGGGGCATGCCGAAGTTCTCGAGGCCAAAGAGCATCTCGTCTTCAACGATGGGTGCAACCATCTGGGCGTCGATGTCCTGCAGCACGCTTCCTACCACGCGCGAGATATCCGTGAGGGTGATCTCGCAGGTGTCGCGGCCATCGACGAGCGTGGCTCCAAAGAGCTTGCCGGTGTAATGGTGGGGGATGGCTCCGCTCATAACGGCGGCGAGTGTCGATTTGCCGGCACCTGAGGGGCCGATGACGCCCACAAACTCACCCTTCTCGATGGTGAGTGAGACGTGATCGAGGGCATTCTGCGCCTCGTGACCATAGGCAAACGAGACGTCATCGAGCTTGATGATGGTATTGCTGGAGCTCATGGGGGCCTTTCTATCGTAAAAGAGCACCGGCCGCAAAACGACCGGCGCTCAACATGTGTGCCTGCGTGAGGCTCGTCGGCTACTTAGTCGTTGAGCTTGAGGGCCTTCTTGATGGGGATGTAGAGGGCAGTCACGATGATGGCATTGGCAACACCGGTGGCGGCGACGACGGGAGCCATGACGCCCATGAAGGCCGGGTTGTTCATGACGCCGAAGGAGAAGATCGCGGCGTAGATCATGCCGGAGATGAAGGTGACAACAAAGGTGCCGACGAGCGGGAGCAGGCTCTTGGCCTTGGAGTTGGCGAGCACGGAGACGAGCAGGGCCATGACCATGGCGGCGACAGGCTCAGCGATCAGGTCGGGGCCCTTAACAGAGGCGGTGATCTGGATCACCACACCGGCGAGGAGGCCGATGATCGCGGATTGGCCGATGTTGGGCTTGATGATGAGAATCTCGAGGCAGAAGGCTGCGATGATGAATTCGGGTGAGAGGAAGCCTCCGGTGAGCCCGCTGAAGAACTTGGAGACGGTCATGTTGAGGACGAAACCGGCGGCGAGGAGGATTGCGTAGAGAGTGAGTGCCTTGAGGTCGAGCTTGCCATGGTCGGCGGTCTGGACGGTGCGGGGCTGAGCGGCGGTGGTGTTCTGAGACATGGTGAAAATCCTTTCGGAAAGGGAGTGCAAGAGGGAAAAGCGGAGGCGCGTGATGCGAATGCGATCGGGCTCGAGATAGAAAAAGGCCCCCGGTCGAAACCGGAGGCCTTCCAATCACCTAGAGCGCAAAAACAGGCGTGAGGGGCTCACTATCGACCGATCGTATTCGCATCACGCCACCACCAGTTGTTGAGAGACTTCATCGTGTTCTTCATGCCGGTGGCTCCTTTCGTGATGCCGTGGCGCGGTCGCACCTTGTTGCTGTTGCGCTGCACTATAGCACAGCGAAGTGTGTGCGGGAAAAACTTTTTTGGAAAGATTTCAGCGATGTTTCCCGCCGGTCAAAAAGGCGGGCTGAGCGGGCGGGACGACTTATGCGCCCCGCCCGTCTCTTAGAGCGTGAGGGCCTTAGGCCTTCTTGCGACGATAGATCACATAGGCGCAGACACCGATGATGACGACAGCGCCAACAGCCATGGCGGCCATGTTGTTGCCCTCGGACTTCTCCTCGGTGGCCTCTTCCTTCTCGACCTCGGGCTCGGCTACGTCCTCATCGGAGAGGGCCTCGTCGGCGTAGGTGACGGACTCGACCAGGCAGTCGTTGTCGGCATCGTAGTCGCTCGGGACGAACTCCTCGGAGAAGTCGCCCTCCTTGAGGTAGTCGCGCATCTCCTCGAGCATGGCCTTGCACTTAACGTAGGTGTTCTTGGTGGCAGCCTTACCGGCCTTGTTGGCCAGAGCGGTGCGGGCCTCGGTGCCCTCGGTAGCCTGCATGGCCTCGTCGACGGTTAGGTTCTGCTCGATGAGTTCCTTCTGCAGGGCGTCGAGATAGGCGCGGACGCCGGTGGCGCAGTGGTCGCGGTTCTCATAGGCGAGCGTGTTGATGTCCATGAGAACGTAGTTGATGGAGTTCTTGGGCTCCTCGTTGTTCACGACATCTTCCTCTTCGCAGTGGTCGAAGGAGACATCCTGATCGCTGAAGTAGGGGCTGACCTCGGTGAGCAGTGCGGAATAGAGGGGGATAGCGACGGAGAACTCGGCGTTGGAGAGCATCTCCCACTGGATGGTCGCGATTTCGGGATCCATGCCCTGACGGATTTGGAAGGTATGGATCTCGGTGTTGCGGTTGGAGCCGATGGCATAGGCGCCGTCAGTGTTGGCATTGAGGTCGGCGACGTTCTCGCCGCGGGCGGCGAAGCTGCGGATCATCTCAAAGGTGTTCCAGTCGGACTTGCCGGGTTGGAAGAACAGCGGCTGCATCTCGTGGACCAGGGCGCCGGTCGTGGCGCGAGCGTCTTCACGCTCGTCCTTGACGATCTCGTAGTCGGTGCCCTCGGCAAGCGGAGCCATGAAGTAATCGCGGCCCTGGATATAGCGCGACCACTGGTGCATACCGGCCTCGCCGATCTCCTCGCCGTAGGTCTTGGCGACGTCGAACTTGCCGTCGGTGTACTCGGCAAAGCCTTTCTCCTTAGGCATAGACTCAATGCCCTCGGAGTGGAGGCAGTTCTCGGTGTCGTCGAGGTCGACGTTATAGGTGAGGTTGCCGATGTTGGGGTTGAGCGAGGCAATGTCATCGGCGAGCTTCATGGCAATCCACTGATGGCCGGAAAGCGCGGCGAACAGCCAGGTCTCGGTGCTGTCGGCGATGATGATCTGGTCGTTGGAGCAGACGCCCTGCTCGTCGATCAGGCTGCCGATGAGCTCGACGCCCTCGCGGGCCGTGGCGCTCTCGCCCAGGATGACACTGGCATAGCTGTACTCGCCAATGCCGGTCTCCTCGGTGATGGGGTCGGCCTCCTCGGCCTTCTCGTTGTAGGAGGTGCTCAGCGTGGCAGAGCAGGAGACGCCCTTCTCATTGATGCCGGCCTCAGAATAAGCGTCGTAACGATCTTCCCACTGCGAGGGGTTGTCGCGAACGAAGGTGTAGCGGTAGGTTGCGCCCTTGGACTTGTACTCAAAGCCGGACTCGACCGAGGTGTACTCGTTGCCGTCTTTGTGTGCGGGCTCAATGCCAAAGTGCTTGACATAGCGCGGACCGAAGTCCTCGGAGCGGCCGTAGTACGTGTTGCCGTCTGCCGTGAGCTTGCTGCCCATGTAGATCTGGGTGCAGGCGAGCGCCGAAGTCGGCATGGCCATAATGGCCGCAGCTCCGAATGCAAGGCCGCAGCCAAGCTTCTTGAGCGTGTTGACGGGATGAGTAAACCTCATGATCCCTCCCAACTGTTGAGACCCCGCAAAACAGTGCGGAATCTCAGCTAATAAATACATCTATTAGCCTATAGGAAGTCAAAAGAGTATTCATCAATTTCGATGAAATACTCGATGAGCGTCCTAAAATATGCGATGAGCGGATAAGAATACTCATTATGTAGCTTTAGTTAAATAAAGGCCCCCTGCAATTACTGTAGCTGGATAAAGCACTGTGCACGGGTAGCAAAGAAAAATCCCCCGCTGTTTTGCAAATGCATAAACAACGAGGGAGACATTATTTGGATGAATATCATACCAATGTGGAATTACTTCTTTCGGCGGTGGATCACGTTAATCGCATAGCCGATGAGCATGGCCAGAACAATGACGATAAAGCCGAGCAGGGGATTGTCGTTCATGGGGTCCTCCTATTTACCGAGCGGTGAGAATTCGTCGACGATCAAGTCGAGACATTGCGGAAGTGCGCGGGCGCCAAAGACGCCGGAGTTGCTGGAGATGATCTCGCCATCAAACTGCATGCCCAGCGACGGCGTGCAGGTAATCTTGGCTTCCTTGGTCTGGATGATCTTGAACTGCGGACGGCCGAGCACCTTGCCGGCGGGGTCGAGCGCGGCGGTAATCACGGTGGGCAGGAGCTGCACGGTTTTTACGGGTTCGATGACCGCAATGTCGACCATGCCGTCGTTCATGCGGCAGTCGGGGAATAGGTTGATGTCGTTTTGGATGACCGAGGTGTTGCCAGCCATGCAGCAGATGCCGTCGAGCTCCTCCACGATGCCGTCATGCTCAATCGTAAAGTGCGCCACCGTGGGGTTGGGCGTGGCGAGCGCGGATAGGAAGTAGGCGATCTCGCCGATGTCGTTTTTGGTGGGGGCGGCCTTCATCATGATCTCGGCGTCGTAGCCCGAGCCGGCGATGATGATGAAGCCGTGGCGCTTCTCGTTGCCGTCCTCGTCGAGCCAAAAGAGCTCGCCCATGTCCGCCTTGACGGTACGGCCGTCGCGGCAGGCCTTGGCGAGCGCCGCCGCCTCGGGAGCATTGCCGATATTATTGAAGAATAGGCAGGCCGTGCCGGAGGGGAAGACGAGCGTGGGGACGCCGCATCCGCGCATTTGGTCGAGCACGTTGGAGACGGTACCGTCGCCGCCCGAGATCACCACGCGGTCGAACTCGCGCACGTCAGCCACGGCGTCTTCGGGCTCCATGCCGTCGCCGATAAAGCGCATCACGACCTCGTCGCCGCCCTGCGAGAGGGCGTGCGTGAATGCGAAGATTTCATCTGAGCTGGGGCCCGATGCCGGGTTGTGGATGATAAGGCAGCGCATACTTACGTTCCCGTTCTGTGACTAACCGAGTATAGTTGTAAAGCAATGCCGATATCCTACCCGTGTTTTTCGGGCCTAACCTTATTCGATGGGTTGATATGTACATTTCCACACATCAGGCTCTACTCGACTTTTGCCAGCGCGCCCGTGAGTTCGACGCGATTGCCGTCGATACCGAGTTTTTGCGCGAGCGCACGTTCCATCCGCGCCTGTGCCTGGTCCAGATTGCCACCCCTGCCGAGAGCGTCGCGGTCGACCCCCTGGTGATCGACGACCTGTCGCCGCTCGCCGAGCTTATGGCCGACGAGAGCGTAACCAAGGTGTTCCACGCCTGCTCGCAGGATATGGAGGTCATGCTCCATACTGTGGGCGTGCTGCCGCGTCCTATTTTTGACACGCAGGTGGCCGCCGCCTTTTTGGGTGAGCGCCAGCAGATTTCCTACGGCGCGCTCGTGCAGACGTTTTGCGGCGTCTCGCTGCCCAAGACCGAGTCGCTGACCGACTGGTCGCGCCGTCCGCTGACCGACAAGCAGATTGAGTACGCGATCGATGACGTCAAGTACCTAATCGTGGCCTATACCGAGATGATGAGCCGTCTGCGTGAGCTGGGCCGCGTGGACTGGGTGCTCGACGAGCTACGCCCGCTGGCCGACGAGTCGCACTATCGCGCCGACCGTCACGAGGCATTCCGTAAGGTCAAGCGCATCAACTCCTGCAGCCGCCATCAGCTGGGCATCGCGCGCGAGCTCGCCGCCTGGCGCGAGGACCGCGCCGAGCGCCGCAACATCCCGCGCAAGTGGGTCATGTCCGACGATACGCTGCTGGCGCTCGTCAAGCGCAATCCCGTGCGTGTCGAGGAGTTCCGCAGTATCCGCGGTACCGACCAGCTGGGGGAGCGCGACGTGGACGGCGCGCTCATGGCCATCAAGCGCGGCGCGAGCTGCCCTCACGATCGCCTGCCGCTCATGGTGCGCGGGCATCGCCAGATCTCGCCGGAGCTGGAGAGCGTGGCGGACCTGATGTATGCGCTCATTCGCCTTGTTGCCGAGCGCTCGGGCGTGGCAACCTCAGTCATTGCCTCGCGCGATGATCTGGCTGACTACATTGAGCATCCCGAGCAGAGCCCCTTGCGCGAAGGCTGGCGCTTTGAGCTCGTGGGCTCGCGCCTGGACGATTTGCTTTCGGGCAATATGGGGTTGACGGTGAAGGACGGCAAAATCGAGCTGCTATAGTTACGCGGTTTTGCCAGGCGCTGCAAACGTTCTAGAGCGGTAATGCCGAAACATCGATGCTGACTTGCTGGTCAGCTGAATGGGTAGAATGCCTCCAACGTGTAACTCGATTCGGAGGAATTCGCATGCCTTATTACTATGGATACGGCTTTGGTATCGACCCGCTGTACCTGCTGGTTGTTCTTATTTGTACGGTGCTCGGTCTTGCCGCGCAGAGCTATATCAACTCGACGTACAAGACGTGGTCCAAGGTACGATCGGACGGCGACACGGGCGCTACGGTCGCTCGCCGCATGCTCGACGCCAACGGCTGCAACGCCGTGGGCATCAAGGGCGTTGCCGGCGAGCTCACCGACCATTACAACCCTCAGGATAACAATCTGTATCTCTCGGATGCCAACCGTTCGGGCGGGTCGGTCGCAAGCGTCGCCGTCGCCTGCCACGAGGCGGGCCATGCCGCTCAGCGCCAAAGTGGCTATGCCATGATGAAGGTGCGCACCGCCCTCGTGCCGGTCGTCAACTTTACTCAGAATACCTGGACGATCGTGCTGCTCATGGGTCTGTTTATGAACCTTGCCGGGCTCACGACCCTCGCGCTGATCTTCTTTTCGTTTAGCGTGCTGTTCCAGCTGGTTACGCTTCCGGTCGAGATAGATGCCAGCCGCCGCGCTGTGGCCTACATTGAGCAGTCGGGCATGAGCTCCAAGCAGGTCAACGGTGCCAAGAAGGTGCTGACGGCAGCCGCGCTTACCTATGTGGCAGCCGCGCTCACCTCGATCATTCAGCTGCTCTACCTTATGGCTCGTTACAACAGAAACTCCAACCGATAAGAACTTGGACTGACAGGCGCCGCGGGGATTTGTGTCCCCGCGGCGCTGTACTATGTGTGGGACTTGAATTTGCGCAGGGCCGGAGCCCTTGTGCACGATGACGAAAGGAGGCTGCGTGGCAGGCTGGAATCTAACCGGCAATGCCGTTTCCGCCGAGTTTGACGGATCGGACGAGCAGGAGCGTAAAGAGCTCAGCGTGAGCCGGGCGGTGGAGATCGCCGCCGGCGCGCTCGATGCGATTCCGCAGCTGAACGTCCTGGGCGAGGTCACCGGCTTTCGTGGCCCCAATGCCCGAAGCGGCCACTGTTACTTCCAGATCAAGGACGACTCGGCCGCCGTCGACTGCATCATCTGGAAGGGTGCCTATCTTAAGCGCACCTTCGATTTGCGCGATGGTATGCAGGTGAGCTTTAAGGGCAGCTTCAATCTTTATAAGCCCACGGGCCGTATGAGCTTTGTCGCCCGCTCGTTCTCGCTGGCGGGGGAGGGCTTGCTGCGTCAACAGGTGGCACAGTTGGCCGAAAAGCTGCGCCGCGAGGGGCTGATGGACGAGTCCCGCAAGCGTCGCATTCCGGTGTTTTGCTCGCGCGTGGCGGTCGTCACCTCGCTTTCGGGTGCCGTGATCGACGACGTCAAGCGTACGCTGCGCCGTCGAAACCCACTTGTCGAGCTCGTTTGCGTGGGTGCCAAGGTCCAGGGCGAGGGTGCGCCAGCAGAGCTTATTGAAGGCTTGCGCCGCGCCGCCACCATTACGCCGGCGCCCGATTGCATTTTGCTCGTGCGCGGCGGCGGTTCCTTCGAGGACCTCATGACCTTCAACGACGAGGACCTTGCTCGCGCGGTGGCGGCCTGTCCCGTGCCTGTGGTGACCGGTATTGGCCATGAGCCCGATACTTCAATCTGCGACATGGTGAGTGACCGTCGCGCTTCCACGCCCACGGCGGCGGCAGAATCCGTGGCACCGGCTATGACAGAGCTGGCGGATGTGCTCGAGACGCGTCATCAGCGCCTAGGTGCTGCGATGGCTTCGATGATCGGGTCGGATCAGGTCGATCTGGAGATGCTCGATCAGCGTGGTCGGCGTGCCTGGGATACCTATACGGCGCGCTTGGGCGATGCGCTCGATGCGGCCGCGTGCCGCCCGTGCCTCAACGATCCAACGTTTATGGTCGAGCGTCGCGAGTCGGAGCTTGCCCTGACGGCCGATCGCCTGTCGGGCGCCATTGCGCGCTCGGTCGGGGCATTCCGCTCGAGCTTCGAGCGTCTGCCCGAGCGCTTGGTCGCAAGCACTTCGGGGCTCGATGGCAAGCGCCATGCACTTACACTCGCGAGCTCCCGCCTGGAGCATCAGGGGCGCACGATGTTGAGCAAGCCTGCGTCTGACTTAGGCCGTGCAGCGGCCTCGCTCGACGCCCTGTCGCCGCTCAAGGTGCTCGCCCGCGGTTACTCCATCGCGTACAGCGATGACGGCGTGGCTACGAGCGCTAAGACGTTTAAGCCTGGTGACGCTATCCGCGTGCGCATGGCGGACGGCAACGTGGCGGCAACCGTCGATACGGTCGAGTAGACCGCGTTTCATTGTGATAGACCTTTAGGAAAGGAAACAGATATGGCAGAGAAGACCCCGGTCGAGCAGCTTACGTACAAGCAGGCCTCGCAGGAGCTGGAGCTCATCATCCGCAGCTTGGAGTCGGGCGACATGGAACTCGAGGAGTCGCTCGAGAGCTACACCCGCGGCGTTGAGCTTCTCAAGAGTCTGCGTACCCGTCTGGCCGATGCCGAGCAGAAGGTCTCGGTGCTCCTGAAGGACGTCGACGGCAACGACGTGCTCGCCGACGGCGAAGCCGCTAACACCGAAGACAACCTCTCGTTCTAACCATCCCACAGCCCACTTTGGGGTAGTCTTTTTGGGACGGGGCTTTTTTGACTACCTCTTGCCGACTGCCTCGCCGAGCGTCAGACGCTGGCGAAAAGTAGTCAAAAAAGCCCCGTCCCAAAAAGACTACCCTGGCTAGTTAGAAAGGAACCAGCAATGTGTGATTGCATTTTCTGCAAAATCGCCAACCACGAGATCCCCTCGACCGTCGTTTATGAGGACGACCAGGTCATCGCGTTCGACGACCTTAACCCCCAGGCTCCGATCCATACGCTCGTGATTCCCAAGAAGCATTACAGTGACATCGCCGACAACGTGCCTGCCGAGACTATGGGCGCCATGGCCCACGCCATTCAGGAAGTCGCCAAGGCCAAAGGCCTGGAGGACGGTTTCCGCGTCATCTCCAACAAGGGCGTCAACGCCGGCCAGACCGTCATGCACTTCCACATGCACGTCCTCGGCGGCAAGAACCTGGGCGAGAACCTCATCTGAGGGCGCCTGCGGCGGAGTCTTTGCGATATAGCAACATGTTGTGGAAAATTGCCCCTCGTCGGTAATGTGCATTTTAGAATTGGTCTGCGAGCGGGATGACATAAAGAAGTCGTTCTTGCTTGCTTTATGGGATGAGTTTTGTGTGCTCGTGATAACAAACGATGGAATGAGTGCCTTGTTTTCACGTGTGGCGCGCGAACTGGTTAAGTGAGATTATCGATGAATATTTCGCAGCTGGAATACCTTGAGGCAGTTGTAAGGCATGGCGGCGTTCGCAAAGCAGCATCCATGTTGCACGTAACGCCTCAAGCCGTTTCGTCGGCTGTAAAAAAGCTGGAAGCGGAGCTAGATGTTGAATTGCTTAATCGGGATGCAAAAGAAATAACACCGACTGTCGAGGGCAGGGAATTTGCCCTTCGCGTAAGAACAATCTTGCTTCAGATCGAGGCGTTAAAACAGTTTTCAAAAAACCAGACTCATGGTGTTTCCCCAGATGGACATTTCAGACTCTACGTTCCATGCCTTCATGGGAGGGGGCGGTTGTTTGGCGAGGACTGTTATGACTCTTTTGTGGCTCAATGTCCTCAAATTCATCTGGATGTTTGGCATCAACCCAGTGCAGCTTGTTTTGAATCGCTTGGAATGGGCATTTCTGATGCGGCTGTGTCTTTGGAAGCACCGAGCAGCAATGATTTAAATTATAAGAGATTGGGAGAAAGGGAGCTTAGGGTTCTTGCCTATTGCAAAGATGTTGTTTTGCCTGACATTTCAATTCAAGAGCTGCTTTGCGGGAGGTTGGCAGTTCCCATTAATCTGGGACCCTGTTTGAGTGCGATCGGTCGATGCTCTGAAGCCCAGCTTCAAGGTTTTAAATTTCGTGATGTTGAGTACCAACTGACTGAGCAACTTGCATTTCTTAAAAGCGGCGGGAGAATCCTGACCTTTCCCGAATCGACGATTTCCAAGAAAGATGACGATATCCAGGAGTGCTGTATCCACGGGTCCAAAGAGCTCTCTCTCCCTATCTTCTTTTGTTACAGAAAAGGAGAGTGGAGCGAAAGGCACCGAATTGTATTCTGGCATCTCATGGAATCACTTCGATTGCAGGCGTAAAGCAACAATTGTCGAAGGCTAATGGTTATTTGACATTCATAGGCATATCTTTTTCCTCAAGCGATCGCTAATTTAATCCTTTGAGAGAAAGGTATTGCCATGAAATCACTGAATAAAACTAATGCTGATGCAAAGTCAGAGCGAACCGTTTGCATGTACAACGCGTGCAAAGCTTAGGACTTTCTGGGGGCGGCTCATATGAGCCGCCCTTTTCATGTGAGGTGAGATTATTGGGTTTTGTCAAGCTAGATGAGCTTGAGATGATCAGATTAAATTGTGATGGCTTTATCCTCGTTAATTTAACCAATGGAAATGCCGACCTCATCGACAATACGGTTGCAAACGCATTTCTTTCTGGCTCATTTGATGACGTTGCTTATCCCGTATTGCGACAGCTTGAGGAACGAAGGTACATTTTCCCAACAAAATTGAAACGCGCTGAGTTTCTTGCTGCATTTGATCGTCGACTTGAAGAGGAATCTAAACGAGAAACACCTAACTTTATCGTTGTGCCAACTTATTCGTGCAATCTTGATTGTTATTACTGCTTCGAAAGAGCGAGCGTGCCTGTTGAAGCGTTTGACCATGAGGAGAACATGCTTAATGTCTCGGATTTCTTTCAATTTGTAGATGAGACGCTCGGTTCTTACGAATCTAAATTTGGGGAGATTAACAAATCTGAAGTAACGGTTACTATAACGGGTGGTGAGCCCCTTCAGGCAAAATGCGCGGATACGATTGAATCGCTATTTGAGGGTTGTGAAAAGAGGGGGATTGGGGTCGATGTCGTCACAAATGGCCTTAATATCCCAGATTATTTTGGACTGTTACAAAAGTATTCTTCCACGATTCTCGGCATTCAAATTACTTTAGACGGAGATAGGGACGTACATGATTCCATCAGAGTTTCTTCAAAGGGGGAGCCGACCTTTGATCTGATAGTTCGCTCAATATGCATGCTGGATAATGCGGGGTTTAGCGTTAATGTAAGAATTAATGCAACTCGGCTGAACATACATTCAATAGATGCGTTATCACCGCTTATTGAGAACCATCAAAATGTTCTGTTTTATGTGTACTTAATGCAACAGGAAGGTTGTTGCAAAAATGTAAATGTCGTCCCAGAGCTTGATGGACTTCGCTTTCTTGATGAGATGAAGAAAACGAAGCCTGCATTGAATGGATTACTTGTTGATTATCATGGACGTCATCTTATTGATGCGGTTTTTGGCGATAGGACGTTTCATCCAAAAATAAAAGTATGTGCCGCAATGGGTAACCAGTTTATTTTCGATGCATGCGAATCCATCTATAAATGCTGGTGGGCTATGGGGTCACCAGATAGGTCGGTGGGTGTGTGCCACGGCGGCAAAATAGCATGGAATGCCGGCCTCATTCGGAGTTATCGCAATCGCAATGTCATCCAAATGGAGAAGTGCCGTTCGTGTAAGTACCGCTATATTTGTGGCGGTGGCTGCACCGGAAAGCTCGATATCTCCGACTTGAATGCCGGAGCAGTTGCATGTCCGGATTTCGCTTCAATTATTAATTACAAAGTTCATTATGAGTATGAAAGCAGAGTCGCCGGAGGTGCAGATTTGTGCTGAGTCAAGCCGACTATACCGTTATTAGAACTCGTCGCGGTGATTTATTTGCCGCTAATTTTCTGACCGGAACACTTGACATTGTCGATTCGGCTATTGTTTCTGATTCGAATGAGATTGAACCAGGTTTACTTGACGACAAACAAGTAAACCTTCTTTTGGAACGAGGGCATTTACAGGACGAGAGCGAGGGCCAGATTCTAACGCTACCTCATCTTTGGAGCGAGTATCGCGATAAGGCTTGCGTCAGATGCTATTTCTACGTTCAATTGACCTTGGCGTGCAACTTGCGATGTCGCTATTGCTTCCAGGGGGAAGGTGGATACCCGCAGATCCATATGACGGTTGATGTCCTAGAGGAGGTCCTTCAGGTTCTTGAGAGCATTGTCAGACGCATCAATAACCCCTCTCGTATGGTGGTCGTTCTATACGGCGGAGAACCATTGCTGCTCACAAACAGAGGATTAATCGAAAAGATATTTCGCTTCTGCGAGGAGAATCGTTTGCGAGTGAGAGCTATTAGCAACGGAGTTAATTTGCCGCTCTTTTTCGACCTTCTTGAGCAATATCATGATTTGTTTGAAGGCGTAACAATCACTCTAGATGGAGATCGGTCTACGCATGATTTTCTAAGACCGTTTGCCAATGGATCTGGATCCTATGACCGTGTGGTTTCTTCAATCGGAGATGCTGCATCTATGGGCATAGACGTATCTGTACGGCTGAATGTCACGCCCGACTCAATAGGCCATTTAAAAAGAAACAATTGGAGACTTCCCGGTGTTTCCTATGAAATACACAGAGCTGAATATCCTGTGTATGCCAATTCAGTTCGGTTCTATGAGATTCTCGATCTGTGGCTAAAGGGCTATGTTGATGTTTCTGAAGTTGCATTAAACCAAGTCGTTTATTTCATTCGTCTATTCGAAAGTGCGAACTCTTACTATCCGCTATTTTCTGACTGTTTTCCTGGGTCCGTAACTTTGTTTTCTCCGTCCGGCTCAATCTATTGTTGCAATGAGGTTAATGACAAGAGAGCGTATTTGGGTCATGTAAACGATGACCGGAAGTCGTGTATTCGTGAGGTTGAGAGTCTGTTCTCGGGCCTGTCGGGGCATCCGAGTGGCAGCCCCTGTCTCAGCTGCCCCGCATATCCTGTTTGCGGGGGCGGTTGTCGCATTAGGCGCGGGATTGCCTCGAACTATAAAGCCTGCGATTACTATCAAGATATTATGGAAATGCTGGATTATTATATTGACTGGAAAGTGAATGGTGCGGCGTATGCGTATGAATAAAACCATCCCGCTCTATATGGCTTTTGTTTTCCTGTCGAACTTCAGCACCATTTTGTATTTTCTGACGGTTTACCTTGAGTTCGTCGGATTCTCGATGGTTGCGATTTCCGGCATGATGATTGCGTACCAAGTGAGCAAATTTGCTCTTGAGATTCCCACGGGCTATATCGCCGATAGGTTTGGACGAAAGACAAGTGGCCTGGTGGGCATCGCGGGAATGCTTGGATACTACGCTGCCCTGCTTCTCATCCGGTCTCCTCTGCTTTTGATCGGTGCATTTGCTCTCAAAGGCTTCGCCGTCGCATGTGTGAGCGGTTCTATCGAGGCAATCTATATCGATTCCGTCTCTCAAGATCGGCTAGTTAGACTCAATGTGGTTGAGCGATTCGTCTTTTACGCAGCTTATGCTCTTTCCGCATGTGTGGGTGGCTTCATCTCGTCCGAAGGTGCATATTTCATCGGTCTATCGGCCGATATCTTCGCAGTGGTACTGACGTTAATTGTTGTTGCATGTATTCCCGAGGCGAAAAGGAAAGGTAGCACAGCGGCTTCTGAGCGCCAAATTAGCCCGAGGATGATTTGGGATGCTATTGCGGGCAATAGCATCCTTAGCTCGGCGTTCGTCATGGACTGTTCCCAGGCATTTGCTTTCGTTGCTCTCGAAGACTTCTTCTCGCTGCTGCTCGCTGGTCGCGGAATGGACGCCGTTTCTTCGGGGATGACAATTGCGATCCAGCTTCTTGTCTCCGCGTCTATCGGTTTTATCGTGCCCAGCGTAATTGCTCATGTAGACAAGAAACGTTTTGCGCGCATTTGCGGCATCGTTCGCCTTTCCCTAACTGCTTTGTTTCTGATTCCCTTTACTCCAGTTTGCCTGCTGCCTGTGTTCTATGTACTGCAGACGGTTGCTTACGCTTTATTTGCCCCGATTAAATACTCAGTTTTTCAAAATGCCGCCGATTCATCGATGCGCTGTTCGCTGATTTCGGTTCAAAGCCAGATGGTGGCGGTGGGCGCTATCCTTTTCTATCTATTCAATGCCGCGCTGAGTGGCATTATGGGCATTCAGCTCGTATTGCTTTTTGCGCTTGGGATTTCTTCTCTGGCGTATATTCCCGCGCTATTCCGTCTTACAAGCCAAAGGCCATGAGCATACATCGATAACTTATATATCAACGCAATAAACCCGAGCGCGAGGGCGTTTGGGTTTATTATTGAAGCGTATGTAACCTGGCGGCGCCACACCGCCTGTTAGTAGGGAGACACATGAACGTTCTGGTCGTCAACGCAGGATCTTCGACCCTTAAGTATCAGGTCATCGATACCAAGTCCCACAAGGTGTCCGCAAAGGGCTCCTGCGAGCGCGTCTGCTTTACCGGCGGTACCTTCACCCACGCTGCCAACGGCTCCAAGAAGGTGACCGAGAACATCGAGTTCCCCGACCACAAGGTCGCCATCGAGGTCGTCCTGAAGGACCTCGAGGCCAACGGCGTCAAGATCGAGGGCATCGGCCACCGCATCGTTCAGGGCGGTTGGTACTTTGGCGATTCCTCCCTCGTCGACGAGGACGTTCTTGCCAAGATCCGCGAGGTCGCTCCGCTCGCCCCGCTGCACAACAACCCCGAGGCCAACGTTATCGAGTTCTGCCTGGAGCAGTATCCCGACCTGCCCAACGTCACGGTCTACGACACCGCTTTCCACTTCAACATGCCCGAGGTCGCCAAGACCTACGCCCTGCCCAAGGACGTCTGCGACAAACTGCACATCCGTAAGTACGGCGCCCACGGCACCAGCTACCGCTACATCTCCAAGAAGGTTGCTGAGATGACCAACGGCGAGGCCCGCAAGGTTGTCGTGTGCCACATCGGCTCCGGCGCTTCCCTGTGCGCTATCGAGGACGGCAAGTGCATGGACACTACCATGGGCCTTACCCCGCTCGACGGCGTCATGATGGGCACCCGTTGCGGTTCCATCGACCCGGCTACCGTGTGCTACCTGCAGCGCGAGGGTGGCTACACCTTCGACGAGGTTGACGAGATGATGAACAAGAAGTCCGGCCTCATGGCTGTGACCGGCGGCAAGACCAACGACTGCCGCAACGTCGAGGAGCTCGCCGCTGCTGGCGA
This sequence comes from uncultured Collinsella sp., assembly GCA_934658705.1. Classification (GTDB taxonomy): domain Bacteria; phylum Actinomycetota; class Coriobacteriia; order Coriobacteriales; family Coriobacteriaceae; genus Collinsella. Next base: position 39,840 of record CAKUHP010000010.1, read on the forward strand.
TCCCGAGGCTCAGCTCGCCTTCGATATGTTTGTCTACAAGATTGCCGCCAAGGCCGCCGAGATGGCAACCTCTATGTGCGGCATGGACACGCTCGTCTTTACTGCCGGCATCGGCGAGCACGCTCCGGCTGTCCGCGCCGGTGTGGCCGACCGTCTGGCCTTTATGGGCGTCAAGATGGACCATGCCCGCAACGCTCTGCGCGGCGACGGCGCTTGGTGCCTGTCTGCCAAGGATTCCAAGGTCAAGATCTTCGTCATCCCCACGGATGAGGAGTTCATGATCGCTTCCGACGTCGAGCGTATCGTCAACGGCAAGTAATTGATGCAAGGGGAGGGGACTGGATGGCTATGTGCCGTTCAGCCCCTTTTTATGCGCTTTGAGCGAAGAGTTTAATAGAGAATTATTGAACTCTGATAACTTCTTATTAAGGATACGGCCGCCTTACAGGTTTGCCGACCGTACTGTAATCACGAAGGAGTCTCATGAACGTACTTGTTGTCAACGCCGGCAGCTCGAGCCTTAAATATCAGCTTTTGGACACCGATACCCGCGAGGTTTTCGCCAAGGGTAACTGCGAGCGTATCGGCTCGGAAATGGGCATCTTTGGCCACTCCGAGAACGGTGGTGCCAAGCAGACCGAGGAGATTCCTTTCCCCGACCACCGCTCGGCTATCGCGCGTGTACTCGAGGAGCTCGAGAAGACTGACTTTACGATCGATGGCATCGGTCACCGCATCGTTCAGGGTGGCTGGTACTTCGATGATTCCGCGGTCGTCGACGATGAGGTCATGGCTAAGATTCTCGAGGTGGCCCCGCTCGCCCCGCTGCACAATTACGGCGAGGCCGCGGCAATTGAGTATTGCCGCGAGAAGTATCCGGAGCTGCCCAACGTGGCCGTTTTCGACACGTCGTTCCACATGACGATGCCCGAGGTCGCCTACACCTACGCCCTGCCCAAGGACGTGTGCGACAAGTACCACGTGCGCAAGTACGGTGCCCACGGCACGAGTCACCGCTACGAGTGGATGATGGCCAAGGAAATCCTGGGCTCACGCTGCCACCGCCTGCTCTCGTGCCACCTGGGCAACGGCGCCTCGCTCGCCGCGATCGAGGACGGCGTTTGCCGCGATACCACGATGGGCCTCACGCCGCTCGACGGCCTGATGATGGGTACCCGTTGCGGTTCCATCGACCCTGCCACCGTGTGTTACCTGCAGCGCGAGGGCGGCTACAGCTATCAGGAAGTCGACGACATGATGAACAAGCAGTCCGGCCTGCTTGCCATCTCGGGCATCTCCAACGACGCTCGCGACATCCGTACGCGCGCCTCCGAGGGCGACGAGCGCTGCCTGCTCGCCTTCGATATGTTCGCCTACAAGGCCATGCAGCAGGCCGGCTCCATGATTGCTTCCATGGCGGGCGTGGACACCATCACCTTTACCGCCGGCATCGGCGAGAACGACTGGTCGATCCGCAAGGCCTTCTGCGACTGCTTTGAGTGGCTGGGCGTGCGCATCGACAACAATAAGAACCGCGAGGCCGTGGGCAACGGCCCGCAGGTCATCAGCGCCGCCGGCTCTGCCGTCACGGTCATGGTCATCCCCACCGACGAGGAATACATGATCGCCCACGACGTCGAGCGCCTGACCAAGAACAACTAGCACATTCATTTGCAATTGAGAGAAAGGCCTCCAGAGCAACAGCTCCGGAGGCCTTTTTGTCAGCAGGCGAAAATCCTAGTCCCAAAGTGGTCGTCGCCAGCAACGCCTGCGCTTTCAGCAACGGCACCCAATCATTCAGATTCTCAGCTCCAGCTCGTAGCCAAGCCGCCGTCCACTCCAGATTCCCTGAATGCCACGTAGCGGTAGAAGGCCGCACAGGCTAACCCCTGAAAACATCCCGCAGACCAGAAACGCCCCCGTTCGTAGCTCCGAAGGAGCAGAACGGGGGCGTTTCATTGGTCGAGGACGTTTTCAGGGGTTAGCCTGTGTGGCCTTCGGGCGAGTGCGTCCGCTACTCAGCCATCTGAGCCTGGACGGCGGTGATGGCCACGACACCCACGATGTCGTCGGCAGAGCAGCCGCGCGAAAGGTCGTTGACCGGCTTGGCGATGCCCTGCAGGATGGGGCCGTAGGCGTCGGCGCCGGCGAAGCGCTGGACCAGCTTGTAGCCGATGTTGCCGGCCTCGAGGTCGGGGAACACGAGCACGTTGGCCTTACCGGCAACGGAGGAGCCGGGAGCCTTGAGCTGGGCGACGGTGGGGACGATGGCGGCGTCGAGCTGCAGGTCGCCATCGATGGCGAGCTCGGGAGCCTTCTCCTGGCAGAACTTCACGGCCTCCTGGACCTTCTTGGCGACCTCGCCGCCGGCGGAGCCCATGGTGGAGTAGGAGAGCATTGCCACGTGCGGCTCGACGTTGCCCATGAAGGTGGACCAGGAGTGAGCGGAAGCGATGGCGATCTCGGAGAGCTCGTCAGAGGACGGGTTGATGTTGAGGCCGCAGTCGGCAAAGATCAGCGTGCCGTCGGTGCCGAACTGCGGGGTGTCGGTGCACATCACGAAGAAGGCCGAGACCAGCTTGGTGCCCGGGGCGGTCTTGAGGATCTGCAGCGCGGGGCGCAGGGTGTCGGCGGTGGAGTGGCAGGCGCCGGAGACCAGGCCGTCAGCATCGCCCATCTTGACCATCATGGTGCCAAAGTAGGTGGCGTCCATCACCTGGGCGCGAGCCTGCTCGATGGTGACGCCCTTCTTGGCGCGGAGCTCGGCAAACTTCTGCGCGTACTCCTCGTGCTTCTCGGCATTGCGCGGGTCGATGACGGTGGCGCCGGGAACGTTGATCTCGTCGGGGTTGCCCAGGATGACGATCTTTGCCAGACCCTCCTCGATGATCTTAGTAGCCGCGACGATGGTGCGCGGATCCTCGCCCTCGGGCAGGACGATGGTCTTAAGGTCTGCCTTGGCGGCGGACTTCATACGGTTTAGGAAATCGCTCATGTTACTCCTTACAAGCGTTTCGCTAAGCTCCAGGCACCCGGCTGTTCACGAATAAACCCGCTGCTAGCGGGTTTACCTTTCAATTATGTACGCCGCGGTGCTTGAGCTTTCCTTGTGTGGCAAGCTCATTATAGGACGCATTAGCGCTATAATCGCTCTGATAAATATGTCTCGAAGAATGTTCGAGAAAAGCCCAGCTAACAAGCATGTGGCTTTTGACAAGGAGTATCGATGCAGATTACCTCAGGCCTGCCTGAAGGCTTTAACGCCGGCGCGTACGACATGATCGTCGTCGGTGCCGGGTATGCCGGTGCCGTTTGCGCCCGTCGTCTCGCAGAGACTATCGGCTACCGCGTTGCCGTTCTGGAGCGTCGCAGCCACATCGCGGGCAATGCCTACGACTGCACTGACGAGGCCGGAATCCTGGTCCACGAGTACGGTCCGCACATCTACCACACCTTTAACGAGCGCGTCCACAACTTCCTGTCGCGCTTTACCAAGTGGACGGACTACCAGCACAAGGTGCTCGCCAACATCAACGGCACCCTTATGCCCGTGCCCTTCAACCACGCGAGCCTCAAGCTCGCTTTTGGCGATGAGCGCGGCGAGGAGCTGTATCAAAAGCTCGTGGAGACCTTTGGCAAGGACGTCAAGGTGCCCATCATGGAGCTGCGCAAGAAGAACGATCCCGATCTGGCCGAAGTCGCCGACTACGTCTACGAGAATGTCTTCTTGCATTACACCATGAAGCAGTGGGGCCAGACACCCGACCAGATCGATCCGTCGATCACCGGTCGCGTTCCCGTTTTTGTGGGCGATGACGACCGTTACTTCCCGCAGGCCCCCTTCCAGGGCATGCCGCAGGACGGTTATACGGCGCTGTTTGAGCACATGCTCGACCACGACTTGATTGACGTGTTCTGCGACGTTGACGCTCGCGACCTCTTTGAGATCGATGAGACCACCGTCAAGGTCGACGGCAAGGTCTACGGCGGCGAGATCGTCTACACCGGTCCGCTCGATGAGCTGTTCAATCTCGACTTGGGCGCCCTGCCGTACCGCACGCTCGACATGAAGTTCGAGACGCTCGATATGGATCAGTTCCAGCCCGTGGGTACCGTCAACTACACCACGAGTGAGGACTACACGCGCATCACCGAGTTCAAGAACATGACTGGTCAGGTCCTGCCCGGCAAGACCACCATCATGAAGGAGTACTCCAAGGCATATACGCCCGGCTCGGGCGAGACGCCGTACTACGCGATTCTTGAGCCCGAGAACCGCGAGCTCTACGAGCGCTACCTTGAGCGTGTCCAGAACCTTACGAACTTCCACCCGGTTGGTCGCCTGGCCGAGTATCGCTACTACGATATGGATGCCGTGACCAACTCCGCCCTCGACCTATCGGATGAGATTATCGCCTGCCATGCATAAAGTTATTACATTCGGCATCCCCTCGTACAATGCTGCCAAGGATATGGACCACTGCATTACCTCTATCCTTGAGGGAAGCAATTTTGCCACCGATGTCGAGATCATCATCGTCGACGATGGCTCTCAGGATGAGACGGCCGCAAAAGCAGACGAGTGGGAAGCTCGATATCCCGGTATTATTCGCGCTGTTCACCAAGAAAACGGTGGCCATGGCATCGCTGTCCTTTCGGGTCTTCGCGAGGCTCAGGGCACCTACTACAAGGTCGTCGATTCCGATGACTGGCTCGATGGCGACGCCCTTTCGACCATGCTGTCGCTGCTGCGCGGCTTTGAGGAGCGTGACCAGCGCGTAGATCTGTTCATCTCGAACTACGTGTACGAGAAGGTCTATGAGGGCACGCATGCCGCCATCGACTACAAGCTTGCCCTGCCGCGCAAGAAGATTTTTACGTGGGACAAGGTCGGCCATTTCCGTCTTGATCAGAACCTGCTCATGCACAGCCTGTGCTACCGCACGGACGTACTGCGCGAGTCCAATCTGCCCATGCCGGCGCACACCTTCTACGTGGACAACATCTACGCTTACGTGCCGCTGCCGCGCTGCAAGACCATGTATTACGCCGATATTGACCTCTACCGCTACTTCATTGGCCGAGAGGGCCAAAGTGTCAACGAGGCCACGATGGTCAAGCGTCTGGACCAGCAGTTCCGCGTTACGCGCGTCATGATGGAGTCGTTCCACCTGTATAGGGATGTCGAGTCGCCGCGTCTGCGTTCGTACATGATGAGCTACTTCACGCTGATGATGGCGGTCTGCTCGGTGTTCACCAAGCTTTCCGATGAGGAGGGCGCTGGCGAACGCCTGATGACGCTGTGGAAGGACCTGAAGGCTTACGACGAGCGCATGTATCGTCATGCCCGTTATGGCGTGGTCGGGTTCTTCACCAATCTGCGCGGACGGGCCGGAGACAAAACCACACTCGGCATATACCGTCTTGCCTCAAAGATCTTCAAATTCAACTAACTGCTGAGTAATCGCTGCTGATAGGTTGACTGGGTCCCTTGGCCTTTAGTTTGCTACTGCGAACAGTCCTGCTCGCACGGAAAGCACATTAAGTGCTTTCCGGCTCGTGCGGAACTTGTATCAAACTAAAGGCCAAGGGGCCTCTGCTATAAGAATCGATTGTCAGACCGCCTGAATTTGAAGACCTTCGAGGCGCGGTATACAGGTGCCTGGGCTGAAAAGAATTAGGTTGGAAGTCGGTCGGAGGCGGGCGGGCGTTACGTTTGTCGCGAGTTCCGCATGCAAAGAAGGCCACTTAATGTGGCCTTCGTCTTGCATAGGACTGTAGAGCAGCAAACATAACCAAGCCCCACCGGGCAACCGGTCAGGTGAGGTTATTTGGCGGCGCCGGGGATGCCGTGGGAGGTTTTGGCGGTTTTGGCTCCGTTTACGATGGCGGTCTGTAGGGCCCTTACGGCGAGCATGCCCAGCAGGTCTAGGGGCACGGCGGCGCTTGCCTGGGCGCCCAGCTTGCCGCTGGCGAGGGTGTAGATGGTGTCGCCGTCGTTGGTGGTGTGCGTGGGGCGGATGGCGTGGGCATAGGCGTCTGCGGCCATCTGGGAGACCTTGGTGGCCTGGGCTTTGGTGAGCTCCACGTTGGTGACGATGCAGCTGATGGTCGTGTTGGTGCGGTCGAGCGGCATCTGCATGGAACCTTCGGCGGCAAAGGCCGCAAGCTCCATATCGACGATCTGGTCGCTGTCGGCCGCAGCGCGCATGCCGGAGACCCACTCGCCGGTGAGGGGGTCAACAATGTTGCCGCAGGCGTTGACCGAGACCACGGCGCCCACCTTGACGGGGCCGAGCGCCACGGCGGCGGCGCCAAGGCCGGCCTTCATGCAGGTGGCAGGCCCCATGAGCTTGCCCACCGTGGCACCGGTGCCGGCGCCCACGTTGCCCTGCTCGAGCGTGGTGGGGGTGTTGTCGAGTGCTTCGCGTACGGCGGCGATGCCGGCCTCGATATCGGGGCGCACCGTGGGGTCGCCATAGGCGAGGTCGAAGATGCAGCTGGAGCACACGATGGGTACCTGCGTGGGGCCGACAGGCAGGCCGATGCCGCGGCTCTCGAGCTCACGGGCGACGCCGCTTGCGGCTTCGAGGCCAAAGGCTGATCCGCCCGAGAGACAGACGGCGTGGACCTTGTTGACGGTGTTCTCGGGGCGCAGCAGGTCGGTCTCGCGCGATGCCGGGGCACCGCCGCGAACGTCAACACCGCCGGTGGCGCCCTCGGGTGCCACGATTACGGTGCAACCGGTGCCGGCCTCCTCGTCCGTATAGTTGCCAAAGCAAAAGCCATCGACATCGCAAACGTCAATGGCTTCAAGCAGTGTGTCCATGTTTTACTCCTATCGGTTTTCCGCCGGGCCTTATGCCCGGTCGGGATCCGTGCGGTACGGCAAAATTGTAGGCGCTGGGGGATGCCCAGCGCCAGATGCAATTACGATAGTTTTTGAATCGCGCGCGCGACGCGGGCGATGGGCAGGCCCACCACGTTGTAGAAGTCGCCCGAAATATCATGCACGAGCATGCGCCCGCCGACGCCCTGGATGCCGTAGGCGCCGGCTTTGTCCATGGGCTCGCCTGAGGCGACGTAGCGCTCAATCTGCTCGTCGGTGAGCTCATAGAACGTCACGTCGGTCACATCGACAAACGACAGGCTCTCGGCGGCGTGCGGAGCTGTAGCGTCTCCGGCTTTAACGATGCAGACGCCGGTTGCGACCTGGTGCGTGCGGCCCGAGAGTTCGCGGAGCATGGTGCGCGCCTCGTCCTCGTTTGCCGGCTTACCCAAAATCTTGCCATCGAAGGTGACGATGGTATCGGCCGCGACGGTCAGTTCGTTGGGCTCGGCATGCTCTGTGGCAACGGCGGCGGCCTTGGCGCGTGCCAGGCGCTCGACAAGCGTGAGCGGGGCCTCGCCGTCAAAGGGGGTCTCGTCGATGTCTGCGGGGATGATGCGAATGTCGTAGCCTGCTTCGCGCATCAGCTCGATGCGGCGTGGCGATTGCGAAGCCAAAATCATAGTTGGATGCCCTCGGCGACCTTCTCGACGGCCTTGTCGCCGGCGAGCGTGCGCAGCAGCTCAAGCGCAAAGGGGAGTGACTGGGCCATGCCGCTGGCGGTGATGATGTTGCCGTCTTGCGTGACCTTATCGCCGGTATAGGCACCCTCGGGGAAGCTCTTCTCGAAGCCGGGGAAGCAAGTGGCGTGGCGTCCCTCGAGCAGGTCGAGCTCGCCCAGGATAAACGGGGCGGCGCAGATGGCGGCGACGTGCTTGGTCGCAGCAAACTCGCAAACCACATCGCAGACACGCTGGTCGGCGCGCAGGTTGGTGGCGCCAGGCAGGCCGCCGGGCAGCACGACGCAGTCGTACTCGTCAAAGTTGATCTCGTCAAAGAGCGCGTCGCAGGTTACGGGAATCTGCAGTGAGCTTACGACCTCGCGCGTGGGCATGATCGAGACGAGCGTGGCGCGAACGCCGCCGCGACGCATGACATCGACCATGGTCAGGCATTCAATCGTTTCAAAGCCATCGGCGGCAAGAACGGCAACGCTGGGCATGAGGGTTCCTTTCGTAAGGCGGCATACAATTAGCCGTCTTATACCCCGAAGACCCCCACTTGCCACGCTCCATTCCCCAATGATTTTTCTAGGACGGGGATTAAATAATCATCGGCTGTGCACGGATAGCAGGTAGCTAAAAAGCCCCGTCCCAAAAAGACTACTCGGTGCAAAGACCATGTAGCTAGTTGCGCTTTAGATGTACAACGGTTTCGCAGTGGAAGGTTTGCGGGAACAGGTCGACCGGCGTGATCTTGACGGGGGAAAAGGTGCCCTCCTCGACAAAGCGCTTGAGGTCGCGGGCCAGAGTTGCCGGGTCGCAGCTCACGTAGGCGACATCACGGGCACTCGTGCTCGCGATGAGGTCGATGGCTTCGGGTGCCAGGCCTGCGCGCGGCGGGTCGACCACCAAGACATCGGCGTCCTGGTCGGGGAACTCGCGCACGGCGTCGCCGCCGATGACGTCGACGTTATCGAGCTTGTTGATCTCTAGGTTGCGGCGTAGGTCGCGCACGGCCGGGCCATAGGCCTCGACGGCGGCGACAAAATCACAGCGGCGGGCGAGCGGCAGGGTAAAGGTGCCGGCGCCGCAGTACAGGTCCACGGCCAGCTCGTCTTCCTGCGGGTCGAGGGCGTCCATTGCGAGTTCGATCAAAATCTCGGCGCCCTTGGTATTGACCTGGAAAAACGACGGGGCAGACAAGCGCATCTGGCCGTCGGCGATGTTCTCGGTCCACGAACCCTCGCCGGCGAGCATCTCGACTTTGGAGACGCGGCGGGCTTTCTTTTCGCCCTTGCTCATCACGCGTACGATGCTCGTGGGGTGCGCGGCGTCCGACAGCACGCGGGAGACCTGCGAGCGCGGGAAGGAGCCCGTGGACGTCCAGAGTGCGACCTCGAGCGCCTTGGTGCGGCGCGAGGCGCGAATGCCAACGCGCTCAAGGCCGAGGTCGTGGCTGCCGCTCAGATAGTTGAGCGCGCCGACGACCGACTTGAGCGCCTTGGGAAAGCGCTTATCGAACAGCGGGCACGAATCGACGGTCACTATTTTGCTGGGGTCGACGCCGTGCATGCCAAGGCGCACGCGGCCGTTGACAACGGTCGGCTCGAGCTCGATTTTATTGCGGTAGCCCCAGTCGTCCTTGGTATGGCGGATGGGCTGCACCAGCTCATCGACCTGCTCGGGGGCGAACTTACCGATGCGCTCGAGCGTGGAGCGCAGATTTTGCTCCTTGGCGGCAAGCTGGGCGGTACGCGAGAGGTTGCCCCACGAGCAGCCGCCGCAGATGCCCACGAAGGGGCACGGAGGCTGAATGCGATCGGGGCTCGGCTCCAGAATCTCGGTGGTGCGGGCGCGCATAAACGACTTGCCGTCCTGCACGACCTCGGCCTCGACGGTGTCGCCCGCCACGGCGCCCTGCACAAAAACGGCCTTGCCGTTATCGGCGTGCGCCAACCCGTCGGCGCCGTACGTCATCGATTCTATAGTGAGCTTCATATTCCTGCCTGTCGGTCGCGGTGTTGTCCGCACCATGGTAGCAGGGAAAAGCGCCCCGCATCCGAGGCTTTCCTCAAATGCGGGGCGCTTCTACAAACCGCTTCTACAAACGTCTATTTGGTCTTGCCGGTAATAAGCGTCTTAAGACCCAGACCGATCAGGCCCAGACCCATGCGCACACGACCGGGGCGATGGCGCTCGATAGCCTTGGTCTTGCCAGCGGGCTTTTCGTGACGGGCACTCGTTTCGGGCGCGCGCTTGGCGGTCTGCGGCTCGGGCTGAGGCGCAGGCTCGGGCTCAATGACGGTCGCTTGGACCTTCTGGACCTCGGGTGCTGCCGGCTGCGGCTCGGGCTCGGGGGCGGGAGCGGTTACAGGCTCCGCCTCAACGACGGGCTCGGGTGCGGTCTCAGCGACGGGCTCTGGCTTCTCGACAGGCTCGACAGCCGCTTCGCGCTCAAGCTCGGCCTGAATAGCCTCTTCGGCCACACGTTCCTTTTCCTGCGCGCGCTGCTGCGCGGCGGCCTCGGCGTTGCGATAGGCGCGCTCCAGCAAGGCTTCCTGCGAGTTGAAGGGCTTCTCGCCTTCCTTGCGCTCCACGGGAACCCAGGTGCCGTCGCTCGTCAGGCTGCGGGCTTTCACGTTGTCGCGCAGCTGCATACCCATGTACTCGTGTACCAGGGCGCGACAGGTGGGGTCGAGCACGGGGAAGGCGATCTCCACGCGGTGCTCGGTATTGCGCGTCATCATGTCGGCCGAGCTCAGGTAGATCATGTCCGAGTCCACGCCAAAGGCGTAAACGCGCGCATGCTCCAAAAAGCGTCCGACAATGGAGCGGACATGCACGTTCTCGGTCTTGCCCGGGACGCCGGGTTTCAGGCACGAGATGCCGCGGATGATCATGTCCACGCGGACTCCTGCGCACGATGCCTCGGCGATCTTGTCGATGACTTCGCGGTCGGTGAGCGAGTTGAGTTTAAAGAACACACGGGCGGGCTCGCCAGCGAGGGCGCGCTGGATCTCGCGATCCAGGCCGCGCATGATGAGCGGCTTGAGGCCCACGGGCGCCACGCCCAGGAAGCGGTAATCGCCGCGCAGGTTGCCCAGCGACAGGTTGCGGAAGAACAGGTTGGCGTCCTCGCCGATGCCGGGATGGGCGGTCATGAGCATAAAGTC
>CAKUHP010000011.1 GCA_934658705.1 uncultured Collinsella sp.
AGCAAAGGCGGGCAGTCGTTTGGAACGCATGGTTCCATAAAATAATGCGCTGTTGAAAAGAAGCCGGACCGTGGGTGCGCTTGGCGCATAAAAGGGAACTGGGTGGGAATCCCAGACAAGGCGGTTACTGTGTGCGGGGGTGTTGCCTTCGCGAGTCAGATTACTTGCCCACGGTCTTCTCGTGTCGAGGGTCTTTTGGGAACCGCTGGATTCCGGTGAACAAGAGATGACGTTATACCTTGCTTTGTGCGTCCCGCCTGGTGGCGGGGCCCTTGCTGTGTACCGTCAGGTGCGGGCGCCCCGTCGCGTCTCGTTTCCCTTTACATGACTGGCCTCAACGTTTTGTTAGGACAGTATCTTCCGAGAAAAAGGGGAAAGGGATGCTCAATAACATCCGAACTGTTGCGAGGAAATTCCTCGTGGTGTTCGTGGCGTTTATCTTCGCTAGCTCGAGCACCGGCATGACCGCATTTGCCGAGGAGGTGAGTGCAGGTGCTTCCGTGCTGGCCAATCAGGTTGCCGCGGTTGACGATGCGACCGAGGGCAAGTCCGACAAGCAGGAACCTTCTGAGGATCCTGCGGCCGATGTGTCTGACGAGGACAACGGCATGCAGGGCCAGGAGGGTTCCGATGACGTTGCCCAGGCCGTGGCAGCAAACAATGACGCGTCCACGCCGGCTGAGGCTGCCGAGCCTTCTGCCAAGGTGGCACGCTCGGGCGAGACAATTATCGTCAGCAGCGCGTCCGACATGCCCACGACCATTGAGGCCGGTGCTACCGTCAGGCTCGGCGCGAATATCTCGATGGCTGCCGACCAGCAGGTCGAGACTGTTGCCGGCGTGCTTGACGGCCAGGGCCATACCATTGCCATCAACGGCAAGGCCGTTGCAAACAGCGTGACGGGCACCATTCAGAATCTAGGCGTGACGGGCTCCGTCTCGAGCAGTGATAACGTGGGCTCCATCGCCATGACGCTTTCCGGCACCATTCAGATGTGCTGGTCCACGGCGAGTGTGAACCTGAGCGGTTGGATGGGCTACGCCGGTGGTCTGGCCGGTGGCATGACGTCCGGCAAGATCGTCAATTCCTATTTTGCCGGCTCGGGCGTCGAGATGAACGGCGGCTTGGTTGGCGAGGCTCAAGCTGGTTCACTGTCGAATTGCCTGTATACCGTAGGTTATTCGCCGGCCGAGATGAACTATGGCGGCTTTAACAAGGGTAATGCGGCTAAGTCTTCCGACCTCTCATCTGCCGATTCCCTCGCCGTGCTCAACGCCGATGCGCCGGCGACCGGCTTCACTTGGACCACCAACGGCGGCCTGCCGATTCTGACGAGCGGCTCCGCATCCGTTACCGTCAACAAGGACGCGCTTGTCGCCGCCATCGAGGCCGCCGAGGCGCTCAAGGAGTCCGACTACACTTCCGATTCGTGGTCTGTCCTCGCTTCCGCCCTCTCGGACGCCAGGACCGTCAACGATAAAGCCGAAGCCACCCAGTCCGATGTGAATGCTGCGGTCAAGGCGCTCAATGCGGCCAAGGATGCCCTTGAGAAGAAGAAGCCGACGGCCCCCGTTGCCCAGCCCGAGAGCGTCAAGCACATCACGTCGCAAGACGACTTCATGTATATGAACGTCAAGGATGCGAGCAACTACTATGTGCTCGATAACGATATCGTGATTGACGACGAGTGGTTCTTTGGGCCTTCGGGTGAGCTCAACTGCACGTTTGACGGTCAGGGCCACACCATCACCTTTAATAACGGCGGTGGCGTCAGGTCGCTCTTCGATAGCATCGGTGCGACCGGTGTTGTCCAAAACGTCTCCTTTGCCGGCCAGCTCAAGCAGGCCGTGGACGGCAAGTCGTTCGGTCCGCTCGGCAACCAGATAAAGGGTGCCGTCATCAACTGCTCCACGTCCGTTACAGGCAAGGGTGTTGTGGGCTTTGGCCGTACGCTCGAGGGCGGCGTGCTCTCCAACTGCGTGTCGACCGCCGCATCGACCGGCGGCGTGCTGTTTGTAAGCTATAGCGCAGGCCAGCTCGTCAACACGTATTGGCAAGAGGGCCTTACCAACAAGGCTCAGTTCCCCGCAAAGGCGCTCGTCAACTCCTACGCCGTCGATGCCGACGACATGAAGACCGCAACCTTCGTCGATACCCTCAACGCCAACCGCGGTGAGAACGGTAGCGCCTGGGGCATGGGCTCCGACGGCCTGCCGTACTTTGGCAAGGACCAGGACTATGAGTCCCCGGAGAGCCCGGCCGCGAACAATAAGTACGAGGTGACCTTCACTTCGGCCAGGACGGGCAAGACCGTGACTGCTGCCGACGGTGTGCTCTATCCGTCTCCCGACGATGTCGTGGTGGGCGAGAACGGTGCCGCCTGCGTGTCGGGCACGCTTGCGCTTAAGGGCCTGCCCAAGGGTGCCAAGGTCACCTGGGGAACTCCCGATGCCAATAAGGGCGACATCGCCGTTAACGAGGAGACGGGCCTGCTGCACGTGTATAACGATGCCGTGGGTACGGTAACTGCCACGCTCCATAAGGACGACGGCACCACCGAGAACGTCGCGACCGTCGTGGTCAAGGCGATTTCCAAGCCGATCGATGACTTCCAGATTTGGTACAACGGCGAAAACGTGACGGGCGGCAGCATTGCCGTTTCGGGCTCCGAGGTTAAGAACCTCGAGATTCGCGTTCACTATACCGACACTGCCGAGGGCGAGTACGTCCCCGTTTCCTATACGCGTTTCCGCTTTGCGGGCACGCCGTCGAACGTGCTCTACTCCAACCCTGGCTCGGCCTGCTTCTACTTTAGGCAGGCGGGCGAGGCCACGATTTGGGTGTCCTCGCGTACGAATGCCGATCTTGCCGACAAGAGCGTAAAGGTCACGTCGTCCTATGTGCCGGCGACGAGCATCTCGCTTGGCTACAACGAGGACGGCAAGACCGTCTACCTGCACGGCCGCAACCCGCTTGCCAAGGGCGCCTTCCTTACCGATAAGGCCGCTCCGGTCGTGGGCCCCGAGAATGCGAGCGACCGCGCGAACTATACGGTCACGTCGAGCGATTCGTCTGTGGCCGCCTACACCACGAGCGGCGAGATTGGCTTTACGCCCTATAAGGCGGGCAAGACCACCTTTGAGGCTACGGTTGCCAACCAGGACGGCAGCGTGCTTTCGTCGGGTGCGCATGAGGTTACGCTTGCCTATCGCAACCCGCTTGAGAGCGTCGAGCTCAAGGATGCACCGAAGAGCGTCAAGGCCGGAAAGACCGTTGATCTTAACCTGGCCTATACGGGCGAGAACGATGCGGATGGCTGGAGCGTCTCTGAGCCCGGTATGATCTGGACCGTCACGACTGAGGACGGCAAGGACGCCGGGGATGCCGTGACCATCGACCGTCGTGCGCTCGGCGACTGGAAGCACGTGTCTGGCGCCCCCGATGACGGCCTCTTTATCGCGAGCGGCGCGTATGCCCTTACGGCCAACAAGGCGGGCAACTACAAGGTGACGGGCACCCCGGTCGATCAGACCGCCGGCGCCAAGGCCATTTCTTTTGAGATCACGGTCGACGGTATCGCGGCTTCGCCGGATAACGAAGCTAAGGCCAACGACGGTGCCCTGTCTGCCGCCAAGTATTTCGACACGAACCGCACGTCCGATGCCTACGTTTATGGCCAGGAGTGGGAGATCTATGCCTTTGCGAAGTCGGGTCGCAAGATCGACGATGCCCTGATCGCAAATTACAAGAAGTCCCTCGTTGCCAATAAGGCCGAGTGGGCCAGCGCCACGGCCAAAGTGACCGATAGCGAGCGCGTAGCGCTTACGCTCGCGGCGCTCGGCGAGGATATCACCTCTTTTGACGGCGTGAACCTCGTTAACGTTATCTGCTCCAACGGTGGCCTTACGGCCTCGGCCAACAACCTGGTCTATGCGCTCATCGCCTTTGACGAGGCTAACGTTTCGGATGAGGCGCTGCTTGCGTCGGGCTCCACGTGGACCCGCGCGAAGCTCGTCTCCGAGCTGCTTGCGTTCCAAAACGTCGATGGCGGCTTTACGATTGAGGTTGGCGGATCGAGCAACATCGATATGACGGCTATGGCGCTTCAGGCACTCGCGCCCCATGTTGAGAGCGGTGAGGATGCGGCTGTCATGGCTGCCGATGCTCGGCCTTCCGTGTCGGCCTCTGTCGAGTCGGCGCTCAGCTTCCTTAAGGGTCAGATGAACGGCCTGTGCGATTTTGGCTCGGTCGAGTCTAACGCCCAGGTGCTGCTCGCGCTGGTGGCTCTTGGCAAGGACCCCGCGAACGCCAAGAACGGATTTGCGAAGGGCTCGAACAGCCTGGTTACCGCCATCGCTGCCTACGAGGTGGGCGACGGCAAGGGTTATGCTCACACCATGGGCTCCGATGGCAAGCCCGGCAATGCAAACGCGCTTGCGACCGTTCAGGCCCTGCGCGCGCTTTCGGCCTACAAGGCCGCACGCTCCGGTGTGAGTTGGGCCAAGATTGGCAACGTGCAGGTCGGCACCGCCGCGCCGAGCGGCCCCGTCACGCCGGTGACGCCCGAGGTCCCCACGCCCACGGTGCCGACGCCCACCCCGACGCCGGCGGCCGCTCCTGTTGCGCAGCAGTCTGGTAACGGCACTTCTGGCAAGCAGTCCGGATCCGATGACCAGAAGACGACGCAGGAGAGCTCGAAGGCGGAAGGCTCGGCAAAGGGCGATTCTGGAAAGAAGAAATCCGATGCAAAGGCTAGTGCTGGGAAATCGGGCGGATCCGCGGCCAAGGCATCCTCGGCTTCTGTCGTTTCCGCTCGCGACGCTTTGGAGGACGACGCCGGCATGAACCCGGTTGCCGTTGCCGGTGTCGTCGTGGGCATCGTTTGCCTCGCGGTTATCGGCGCATGGTTCGTGCGCTCTCGTAGGGCTGCGTAGCGATACAGCATGACATAGTGCCCGCTAGTTGCGTGCGGGCGGGGCCGTGGCACCTGCGGTGCGGCCCATATGCGGGAGGGCCCCGGAACTGTGCGTTCCGGGGCCCTCCCACGTTTTGCCTGCGAACGTTTTTGCGAAAGGTCCTTAGGCCAGCTCGGCGCCGAGTGCGCGGCAGGCAGCCTCGCCCTCGTCATCGGGTGCGTCGTAGCAGATGGTCGAATCGACCACGTTGACGTCCGCATCGTCGGCATCGGCCTTCCAGTTGTCCATCCACTCGCCCTCGGCCCACGAGTAAGAGCCAAAGAGGACGACCTTCTTGTCGCCGAGGTTTTCCTTGATCTCGTCCCACATCGGCTGGAACTCGTCGTACTCGAGCTCCTCGGAGCCCATGGCGGGGCAGCCGAAGGCGAAGGCGTCGTAGTCTGCGGTCTTATCGGCAGAGAAATCGGCGCAGGGGATAACTTCGACCTCGGCGCCTGCGGACGTGGCGCCCTCGGCGACGAGATTTGCCATGGCCTCGGTGTTGCCCGTGCCGCTCCAGTAGACGACGGCGATCTTGCTCATGTTTTGTCCTTTCGGTTGTGCGGCGCGTAACCGCGGCTTGTATGCTCTATCGGGTTGCCTGGGCAAGTTGCGCCAGACTGCAGCCCTGCTGATAGACAAAGGTGAGGTATTGGGTGCAGGCGCGGTAGGCATCAAACGTCGCTAGCGCCCGTTCGACGTTCGTGTAGACCTTCCAAGCCCCAAAGACCTTGTAGTTCTCGCCGTGCTGGACGATGAATTCGCGCACGTCGTCGTAGGGATATCCCAAAAAATAGCCAATCTCGTGCGGGAACTCGCAGGTGCAGTCGTTACTACAGCTGGCTTGCTGGGCCAGCGCGCATCGAGTCTGACTACAGGCACATTCCGCGGCGTTATTGCTCGCGAGTGTGATGCGTGACGCCAGGTGCACGAGGCATGTCGCGAGGTCGCCCGTTTCGTAGCCTTCCTTGGTGAGCGCCGTTTGGGCGCGCGGGTCCGCGAAGTACGTGGCGAGGCTTTTGGGCCGGTATACGTACACGAGCGCTCCGCAGGGCCGCCAGACCAAAACGCTCAGGTGGATGCCGAGTGGGTCAAGTTCGCGATTGCACTGGGCGATAACGTTGAGCAGGCGAGCTCGGCGTTCTGCGATGGTTTCGGTTGCTGTCGAGCCGTCCCCGTGGGCGTAGGTGCCTGGATAGGTAAAGAGCGATGCCGGCTTGATGCCCGCGAGCGTAGGGGAGCAGTTGCGCACGACTGCTGCCTGAAACGTTGGGAGGTCTATGGTTCGAGTCATGACGTCGCTGTCCGTCCTTTCGTGTTAGCCTAGGAAAACTTATACACGAAAGTAAGTCATGGTCAACAAAAAAGTTCGAGTAGGGAAACTAATTGACCGAACAGACATGATTTTGGGTTAAGATGGGGACACCCCATGGGGGTATCTAGATAAGACCACTTGGAAAGGGGAGCGCATGAGTGACTTGCTCAACCCTGCGAATCTCATCGTGCTGGTCGTCATTGCCATCGGCATGTTTTTTGGCCTGCGTCGTATTGCCGCCTCGACACGCGGGAAGAGCTGCTGCAGCGATGGTGCGAGCGGCAAGAAGGCCAAAAGGGTCGTTGTGGCGGATACCGATGCGTCGCACTATTCCTATAGCGATGAGCTGCTTATCGGCGGCATGAGCTGCGACGGCTGCGCTCAGAACGTGGCCAATGCCCTTAATGCGCTGGATGGCGTGTGGGCGACGGTGACATATGCTGATCATACGGCGCGTGTGCGCTCTAAACGGCCGATTGATCGCGATGCGCTTGAGACGGCTGTGAAGAACGCGGGCTACTATGTCATGAAGCTGTAGGGCGCATGTTGGACGCGGATATGCTGCTAGGCGCGTCCGCGCAGCTCGATGTCTTGGATGTCGTCGAAGCCGATAACGATGTCTCTGAGTTTGAGCAACTTAAAGGCGGGGAGTACCTCATCGAGGATGCCGGTGCGGCTGCGATAGCCGTACGTATCGTAATAGGTGACACGGACCAAGTCGCCGCGTTTGAGGCCCTCGAGCTTGTTCGAAAGCTCGAGGGCTTTTTCTTCCGTCAATTCGCACTTGGGCTCAACGGTGGTTTCTTGCTTTCGCACGAGTTCGTAGTATCCCGTCAACGCGGCAAAGGGCATGAACTGTGCGGCGCGGTTGGCGCGCACGGCGCCGTTGGCAGTGAGGTTGGGGTCGGCGGCGCGGCGCCTTCCCTCGGGGTCCGCCAAGCGCTCGAAGGCGGTCGGTGGCCTCATGGGATGCTGTTTGGGTTTAGGCACGATGCCCTCCAACTTGATCGTTGCGTTCGCGCGCGGTGGCGCCGGCAGTAAAGCTCAATCCCTTGACCAGGGCGTTCTTGCCGTATTTGCCTTTAACGGCCAAGACGGCGCGCGCCAGGTCGCGTTCGCGCTCATCGGCCTCGACGTCGCTAAAAAGATCGATGGTGGCGAACTCCTCGGGCATGAGGTTGCCAAAGCCCAGATTGATGCGCTTGACCGGTCGCTTGGGGTCGACCGTTTGCGCCCATAGGTCGTCAAAATAGCCCATGATCTTCTTGAACGAATTGGTGCGTTCGGGCAGCTTGCGCGAGGCATTGGAGTGCGCGAAGAGCGCAGCGTAGCCACCGCGCGGCTTGCCGCCGTGCTCGCCCACAAAGATGCCGTCAATTGCCTGAGCCTCTCGCACCAAGCGCCGGCGTTCGTCATCGCGTTGGACGGGCTTGGGCGCGCGGGGCGCGAGTTCGGGGCCGTCGGTCGCTGCGGGCTCGATGCCCGAGGTGCTCGAGCGTAGGTGCCCGCAGCCGTCTATATACTGCGCCGTGCCGCTGGCGTCGAGTCGGCGTATGTCGGCGCGTTCGCTCGCATAGCCCACAAAGAGCGAGATGCTGTCGCACACCACGTGCTTGTCGATCAGGTCCAGCACGGCGGCATCGACCATCTCGCGCAAAACGGTGTAAGCCTGCTCGTAGGCATAGCCCTTCGAGAGTACCTGTCCCGTGGTGGTTGAGGTCGCTTGCGGACGATAGGCTTGAATGTCGGCGATGGTTGTCGGCTCGCGACCAAAGGCGTGGTCGATGAGATACTCGGCATTGACGCCGAGCTCGTCGTAGAGCAGGTTTTCGTCGAGCGCGGCGACCCCCATCAGGTCGTAGACACCGTACTTCTCGAGACGGGCCGCCACGCCGGGGCCGATGCCCCAGATATCGGTAATGGGGCGGTGGGGCCAGATCTCCTTGCGGAAGGTTTCGTCGTCGAGTACGCCGATGCGGCTGGGTACGTGCTTGGCGGTTATGTCGAGCGCCACCTTGGCCTGGAATAGGTTGGGGCCGATGCCGACCGTTGCTGTGATGCCGGTGCGCCCCAGAACTTCGTCGCGAAGCATGCAAGCGAAGCCTTTCGCATCGGTGTGATAGAGGTCCAGGTAGGGCGTCACGTCGATAAAGCACTCGTCGATCGAGTAGACGTGAACGTCTTGCGGACTCACGTATTCCAGATAGATGCCGTAGATTCGTGCCGACACTTCCATGTAGTGCTGCATGCGTGGCACGGCCTTGATGTAGTTGATACCATCGGGAATCTCGAACAGTCGACAGCGGTTATGTATCCCGAGGTCCTTCATGGCCTGCGTGATGGCGAGACAGATGGTCGTGCGTCCGCGTGATTCGTCGGCAACGACCAAGTTGGTGGTGAGCGGATCGAGTCCACGGTCGACGCACTCGACGCTGGCATAAAACGTCTTGAGGTCGATGCAGATATAGGTGTGCTGCCCGTGCGCCATCCGTACCCTTCCATCAAACACATGTTCCTATCGAATACCTGTTCGATAATACCCGCTCACGCGAACACCGTCAAAACCGACCAAAAAGGGACAGGTTTATTTTGGTCGGTAAAACGCTTGACCTGCCAAAACAAACCTGTCCCTTTTTGGTCGGTTTACATCGTGCTTACGGTGGGTCGGTAGCCTTGATGTGTTGAATACGCTGAGGGGATATGGATGACCGTCGATATGGGTGATCTTGCGCTTTTGGTGCTGGCCGCGCTCTGCCTTCTTGTTTTTGTTTGCCTCCTGACCAAGGTGCTTAAAGGCCAGACTATGAGAATCGATGAGTTGGGCTACTTGCTGTTTGTTGAGAGGCTTCGGTCGCCGGCGCTGACGGTTGTGATGAAGGGCATCTCGAACTTGGCGTCGTGGCCATGTATCGCCGCCGTATTGATCGTTGCGTTTATTTGGGTGCCCTGCCGGTTTTGGGTTATTTGCGCAGCTGTTAATGTCGGCGCCATCAGCGTTGTCGATCAGCTCCTTAAGGTGTTGGTCCGTCGGCCGCGTCCCCAGGGGTTTCGCCTCGTTGAAGCTCCGGGGCTGAGCTTTCCCTCGGGACACTCGATGGCGGCCATGGCGTTTTATGGCTATGGGGTATGGTTGGTGCGATGCGGCGCGTGTGGCCTTCCGTTTGGCGCCGCCATCGAGGTCGCGCTCGCGTTTGTCATCTTTGCGGTGGGCGTTAGCCGCATCTATCTGGGCGTGCACTATGCCTCGGATGTACTGGGCGGTTTCTGCCTTTCGTTTGCTTGGCTCGTTCTGTTTGTGCATCTTGTCGCCGGGCTTTTGACGCCTTGATCGCTCGGTTGCCCCCCGTAAAGTCCCATCGGTTTTTAACGCAGCCCTAAAGAGCGCGAAACAGCTCGGAAAAGCTCGCTTCGTAGCATGGGCCTAACGATCGATACCACCATAAAGCACGGAAGGGTTGTGGGGATAATGGTCAACTACGGGTTTGGTATGCCGACACGCTTGGTTGCGGACGGGGACGTGGCTCGCTGGTGCGGGCGTCTGGTTGCTCACTACGGCGGTACCAAGGTGCTGGTCGTGCTGGGCGGTGATAAGCATACGAGCGATGAGCTCGTTTCGGCGGCGCTTGGCTCGCTCGATCGGGCCCTGCTCGAGCGTGTGCTCTTTCGCTGCGGCTCGGTCGGGGGCGACGGTGGAGACGAACTGGTCGATGAGGCCGTAGCCCTGGCGACCGATGAGGGTGTCGACTTTGTTCTGGCGATCGGCGATGCCGATACCGCCGGCTTTGCGCGTGAACTCGCCCGTCGCATGGCCGTGCTCGATGCCGGCGAGGACGGTTTTGTGCCCTACGGATGCATTGTCTCGGAGGGAAAGGTGCCTGCCGTCGTGGGTGCCGGCGAGGTCCCCGTTTTTGCCATCATCGCGCCCGAGCTGTTGGAAGGCATCGGCTCTCCCTTGCGCGAGCTGCTCGGTAGCGTGTGTGCTGCAGCGTAGGAGGACAATATGCCATATGTGCAGTTGGCGGTAGCCATTGCCTGCGAAATCGGCGCATCGTCGGCGCTCAAGGCCACGCATGGCTTTACCGTGCTGGCGCCCAGTGTGGCGACAATTGTGCTGTACGGTCTGAGCTTCTACCTGTTTTCGCTCGTGCTTAACGTGCTCGACCTCGCGAGCGCCTATGCCACATGGTGCGCTGCGGGTATCGTCGCCACCTCGGTCATTTCGGTGCTGGTCTTTGGAGACCACCTGAGCCCCATGATGCTCGTGGGTCTTGGCCTGTGCGTCGCGGGCGTGGTTATCGTGAACCTCGCAAGCGCATCGTAGGTCGCTGGGCAAGCGCCCCATTCATGCAATTAAAGAACGCCGGTCGTGCGGACAGACCCCGCGCGACCGGCGTTTCGTTTGCATTTCGAGCATATTGCCAGCTTGCGACCTATGTTGCACAGGCGTAAACGCTCAGCGTCACCCGTGTTTCAAAACACTCCGTTAATAAAACGGGCGATTTTGGCTCGCATAATCCCCAACAACGAACGCGCACAGGCGCGCTCACCGCCACCGAAGAGGGGAGAAAACCATGAAGGAACTGGTACTCATCATTCGCCCGGAGATGCTCGAGAGCCTGAAGGCCATTCTTGACGAGGTGCATTGCGGCGGTATGACCGTTTCGTCCGTTATGGGCTGTGGCACGCAGAAGGGCGCCTCGACCGATGGCGTCAACGAGATTCGCGGCTTCAAGATCAACATCAACCTGCTGCCCAAGATCCAGGCGAGTGTGGTCGTGCGCGACCAGGATGTCGAGACCATTATCTCGGCCGTTCGCGAGCGCATGGCCGACGGTCGTGTGGGCGACGGCAAGATCTTTATCCGCGATATTGCCGATGCCGTGCGAATCCGTACCGGCGAGCGTGGCAACGCCGCTCTGTAGGTAGATGGATCGAGAGAAGGCGATTGCCATGCCTGGTACCAAACCACTCGTCCAGATTAAGAGCATCAACAAGTTCTACGGCGAGAACCATGTGGTCAAAGACCTGTCCATCGATGTGCAGGAGGGCGAGTTCCTGACGATTCTGGGCTCGTCCGGCTCGGGCAAGTCGACGACGCTGCGCATGGTCGCCGGCTTTGAACAGCCCACGACGGGCGAGATTTTGCTTGCCGGCACCAATGTGGCCGATAAGGAGCCGTTCGAGCGCGACGTGAACACCGTGTTCCAGAGCTACGCGCTGTTTCCGCACATGACCATCTTCGACAACGTCGCCTATGGCCTGAGGATGAAGAAGGTTCCCAAGGACGAGATTCGCGAGCGTGTGATGGAAATGCTCGACCTGGTGCAGCTCGGCGGCTTTGAGGGCCGCAAACCCGATCAGCTGTCCGGCGGCCAAAAGCAGCGCGTTGCCATTGCCCGCGCCCTGGTCAACCGACCCAAGATCTTGCTGCTCGACGAGCCGCTGGGTGCGCTCGATCTCAAGCTGCGTAAGCAGATGCAGCTCGAGCTCAAGCGCCTCCAGCGCAAGCTCAACATCACGTTCCTCTACGTCACGCACGACCAGGAGGAAGCGCTCACCATGAGCGACCGTATCGCGATCATGCACGATGGCGTGCTGGAGCAGATTGGTACGCCCAAGGAGATCTACGAGGCGCCGGCCAGCAAGTTTGTCGCTACGTTTATTGGCGAGACCAACCTGTTCGAAGGCATGGTCTCGGCCGATGCGCCCGATGGGCTCGAGATCTCGCTCGAGTCCGGCACGATTCGCTCCGATGCCAAGGACTTTCACTTTGGCGAGCTCGTGGCCGTGTCGGTGCGTCCGGAGCGTATGCAGTTTGCGCTCGAGCCGCGCGATGGGTTCTCGCTTATGGGCACCGTCCGCGAGCAGGTGTACGTGGGCTCCATGATCAAGGCAATCGTGGTGCTGCCTGATGGCCAGGAGGTGCGCCTGGAGCGCTTGGCCGGCGATGAGCTGCCCGAGAACGGTCCGGTCTATCTGTACTGGGATCCGGCGGATGCCCGCACGATCAAAACGCTCGACCAGGTCTTTTTCTCGGCACTCGAGAACGCCGAGATGCGTTAGGGGGGGGCGACAGCTATGTCCGATACCGCAACTATGGCGGCGACCGTTGCCGCCACCGAGCACGACGTCGAGGCCACACGCATTGAGCGCCGCCGCCGTTTTCGCTCCAACACGCTGCCGGCGCTTGTCACCGTGGGTCCCGTCACCCTGTGGCTGCTCGCGTTTATCGCGGTGCCGCTGCTCTACATCCTGATCATGGGCTTTTGCTCCACCGATCAGTACTACAACGTGGTCTACAGCTTTACGCTCGATAACTTCCAGGCCATGCTGGATCCCGAGTACCTCAAGATCTACGGGCAGTCCATCCTGATCGCTGCCATCTCCACCGCCATCTGCCTGGTGTTGGCTTATCCGTTTAGCTACCTGATCAGCCGCACGTTTAAGTCCAAAAAGACGCTGCTGTACATGATGATCGTCATCCCGTTTTGGACGAACTCGCTGGTGCGCATCTACGGTTGGCGCACGTTTCTTTCGGCGACCGGCCAGCTCAACACGTTTTTGATGGCGATCGGTGCGACGAGCGAACCCATCCAGTTCCTGTACAACCAGGCCTGCACGGTCTTTGGCATGGCCTACGACATGTTCCCGTTTATGGTGCTGCCGCTCTACGCCGCTATCGAAAAGCTCGACGAGTCGCAGATCGAGGCGAGCTTCGATCTGGGCGCCAACATGCTGACCACGATCTTTAAGGTCGTGATTCCGCAGACCATGAGCGGCATCTTCTCGGGCTGCATCATGGTGTTCATCCCTAGCCTGGGCGCGTTCTATATCTCGGACATCCTGGGCGGCGGCAATGCCGACGTTATCGGCAACCTCATTCAGCGCCAGTTCCAAAGCGCCAACGACTGGCCCCTGGGAGCCGCGCTTTCGATTCTGCTCATCGCTATTACGCTGCTGCTGGTCAAGATCTACCAAAAGGCCGGCGGCGATATGGAAAGCCTGGGGGTGTAGACCATGGCGATCAAGCGTCAAACTAAGCATAAGCTGAGCCGTGGAACGGGTATCGTCTTTTGCGCCCTGATCTATGCGATTCTGTTTTTGCCCATTGTGATCGTGGTTGCCAACTCGTTTAACGGCAACACCGAGAAGCCGTATCTGAGCTGGGGTGGCTTTAGCCTGCGCTGGTACGTGCATCTGTTCCAGAACGGTCCGCTGCTGGCAAGCTTTGGAAACACCATGCTGCTCGCTATCACCACGACGGTGCTGGCGACCGCGCTGGGCACGCTGGGTGCCGTGGGCCTGTACCGCTATAAGTTTCCCGGGCGCAATCTGATCGACAGCCTGCTGTACATCCCGGTCGTTATCCCCGAGATCGTCATGGGCATCTCGCTGCTGCTCGTCTACGTGAAGGTCGGTGTACCCCGCGGCATGGTGGGCCTGATCATCGCGCACGTCACCTTTTGCGTGAGCTTTGTGATCTTTAACGTCCGCGCTCGTCTGGATGGTTACGACCCGTCGCTCGAGGAGGCGTCCATGGACCTGGGTGCCAACCGCCTGGTTACGTTCTTTAAGGTGACGCTTCCCATGCTGGCCCCGGGCATTGCCGGCGGCGCGCTGCTGTCCTTTACGCTTTCGATCGACGACGTCGTGGTGTCCTACTTTGTCTACGGCCAGGACCTGACCTTCCCGCTCAAGGTGATGCAGTCCATTAAGGGCGGCGTGGTGCCCGATGTGAACGCGCTGTCCACGCTGATCTTGCTGGGAACGGTTGTCATCGTGGTGATTACCCAGAGCGGCATGATCGATAAGTGGCGCGAGCGCCGCGCGGCAGCCAAGCTGAGCCAGGAAAGGGGGCGCTAGGACATGAGCGACTTCGATGTGATGGAGGCCTTCCACAGGCAGCGGATCTCGCGCCGACAGTTTTTGCGCGGGGCGCTGGGCCTGGCCGCTGCCGGTCTTGCGGCTGGTACCGCGGGCGGTCTGACGGGTTGCGGTAAGTCCGACAACCCCAATGAGCTCAACATCTTCATTTGGACCGAGTATGTGCCCGACTCGGTGCTCGAGGGCTTTGAGAAAGAGACGGGCATCCATATCAACCAGTATCTGTACTCGTCCAACGAGGACATGCTGGCCAAGGTGAGGACCGAAAACGAGGGCACCTACGATATCCTGCAGCCCACGGACTACATGGTCAAAAGCCTGATTGCGCAGGAGCTGCTGGAGCCGCTCGACCTTTCGGTGCTCACCAATAAGGGTAATATCGGCTCGCAGTACATGGACCAGGAGTTCGATCCCGGCAACAAGTATTCGATTCCGTTTATGGGCAGCGCCACCGCCATCGCCTACAACGAGGATGAGGTCGATAAGCCCGAGAGCTTTACCGATATGCTCGATGAGAAGTTCCGCAGCAATATCGTGACCCTCAACGACTTTCGTGAGGTGCTCGCCGTCGCCGGCATGACGGTGGGGCTTACCGGCAACGAGGAGGACGACGAGAGCATCGCTAAGATCGCCGAGCAGGCCGCGAAGTTCAAACCGAACTTTAAGCTGTACGACTCCGATAGCCCCCGCAACGCGCTGGTGTCGGGCGACTGCATCGCCGGCATTATCTGGACGGCGGAGATTGCCCTGGCACAGCGCGACAACCCGGCGATTCAGGTGGCGTTTCCCAGCGAGGGATGCGGCATCGGCACCGATAACTGGTGCATCCCCAAAGGCGCCAAGCACTATGACAACGCGCTGGCCTTTATCAACTACATGCTGCGCCCCGAGGTGGCCAAGGTGGTCTCGGAGGATTACCCCTACGTGCAACCCAATACCGAGGCCATCAAGCTGCTCGACGAGGATTTCCAAAACAACCCGGTCGAGAACGTGCCTTCCGACGTGTTTAAGCACGGTCGCCGCACCGAGGCGCTGCCGCCCAAGGTGCTGCGTAAATACGACAAGATCTGGACGAATCTGAAGGGATAGATCGATATGAGCAATTCGACCGAAGTCGATTTTAGGTTTCTTTCGGAGCCCGATATCATCAAGGCGGGCGCGACTGACATGGCGCACTGCATCGATGTGATGGAGGACCAGTTTAAGCTGCTGAGCTTGGGCGACTACCGTATGAGCGGCAAGAACAAGAACAGCCACGGCGCTTTTCTGGACTTTCCCGAGAGCTCGCCGTTTCCCAACATGCCCGTCGCCGGCCCCGACCGCCGCTTTATGGCCATGTGTTCCTATCTGGGCGGCAGCTACAACATGTGCGGCCTTAAGTGGTACGGCTCCAACGTCGACAACCGCGAGAAGGGTCTGCCGCGCTCGATTCTGACGCTCATGCTCAACGATCCCGATACGGGTGCGCCGCTGGCGCTGATGAGCGCAAACCTTATCAGCAGCTATCGCACCGCTGCCGTGCCCGCCGTGGGCGTGCGCTACCTGGCACGCAAGGACGTGCGTACGGTGGGCATTATCGGTCCGGGCGTGATGAACAAGACCACGCTGCGCTCGTTTTTGATGGAGCGCCCCGACATCGAGGCCGTCAAGGTTAAGGGGCGTGGGCGCCACTCGCTGGAGTCCTACGTCGATTACGTGCATCAGAACTTCCCGAGCATTAAAAACGTGCAGATCGTCGATACCGAGGAAGAGGCTATTCGCGACAGCGACCTGGTGAGCGTCGCCACCAACGAGAATGGCGGCATCGAGACGTATCCGCGCGTCAAGCGCGAGTGGGTCAAGCCCGGTGCGCTCATTTGCGCCCCGAGCGATCTGTATGCTGACCGCGAGCCGTTTATCGAGGGTGAGTGGAAGTGCGTGACCGACCTGTATCCCATGTACGAGGACTGGCGCGACGAGATCGGCCGCTTTGACGTGTGCGGCACGCTCGGCAACGAGTGGGTCGATATGGTCGACTACGGCATGCTGCCGCGTGAGCGCGTGGTGGATCTGGGCGACATCGTGCGTGGCGTCGATCCCGGTCGCACGAGCGAGGACGACATCTACTTCTTTAGCATCGGCGGCATCAACACCGAGGACGTGAGCTGGGGCACCACGATCTACCGCAAGGCAGTCGAGATGGGTTTGGGTCAGGAGCTCAAGCTCTGGGATACGCCCGCGCTGGCGTAACTTGTCATGCGACATATGCGGTGCGATGGCACCGTCGATAAGGCAAGGGGATTGTCCCCCTTGCCTTTTTTATTGCAGCTCACATTGTTTCGGTTTGAATGGTAATCGACCGGAAACCGCTCGTTAACAGGGTGAATCGTAGGATAGGCGCTGTTGGTAACCGATAGACGAGAGGGGTTTGGTGGTGCCATGTCCAGGATTGTCGAACATCCCATTTTGGGTGCTCCCAGCAAGGGGAGTCGAGTCGTTTTTACCTATGACGGCGTTGAGATGGAAGGGTGCGAGGGCGAACCGATCGCCATGGCGCTTAAGGCCGCGGGTGTCGAGGTTCATCGCTTTACCGCCAAGCGCCACGAGCCGCGTGGCATCTTTTGTGCCATCGGTCGTTGCACGGACTGCGTCATGGTCGTGGACGGCAAGCCCAACGTGCGTACGTGCATGACGCCGCTCGTCGCCGGTATGGACGTACGCACGCAAGACGGCGTCGCCCCGCTCGATTTGGATGACCCGCGCGCCGAGGCTCTGGTTGCCGAGGCCGCCGCGAGCCCCGCTGCCGTAAAGGAGGCTGAGTAGCATGGAGCGTCATGATCTGGTCGTGGTCGGCGCCGGCCCCAGTGGCCTTTCCGCTGCCATCGAAGCCGCCAAGCGCGGGCTCGACGTCGTTGTATTTGACGAGAACGCCCGCCCCGGCGGTCAGCTGTTCAAGCAAATCCATAAGTTCTTTGGTTCCAAGGAGCACCGCGCCAAAATCCGCGGTTTTCGCATTGGCGACGAGTTGCTCGCCGAGGCGGATGCGGCGGGCGTCAACGTGGTGCTCGACGCCACGGTGATCGGCCTGTACGAGGGCCGCGAGGTCGTGGTGCGCGTGGGCGATGTCGTACGCCACGTGAAGGGCGACGCCGTGCTGGTCGCCACGGGCGCGGCCGAGAACACGCTCAACTTTCCCGGTTGGACGCTGCCCGGCGTGATCGGCGCCGGCGCCGCGCAGACCATGATGAACCTGCACGGCGTAAAGCCGGGCGACCGCGTGCTCATGGTCGGCTCGGGCAACGTTGGCCTGGTCGTGTCGTTTCAGCTGTTGCAGGCTGGCTGCGACGTGGTCGCGCTCGTCGATGCCGCGCCGCGCGTGGGCGGCTACGGCGTGCATGCTGCCAAGGTCGCCCGTTGCGGCGTGCCGTTCTATCTGTCGCATACCGTGGTGGCCGCCGAGGGCGAGGACCGCGTGACTGGCGTCACGATCGGTGAGGTCGACGCGCATTGGCAGGTTGTTCCCGGTACCGAGAAACATTTTGACGTTGACACGATTTGCGTTGCCGTCGGCCTGTCTCCTATGAGCCAGCTGCTCTCGATGGCCGGATGCGATATGGTCGATGACCCCAAGCGCGGCGGCTATGTTCCGGTCTGCGACGAGAAGGGCGCGACAAGCGTCCCCGGTGTGTACGTTTCGGGCGACGTTGCAGGTATCGAGGAAGCTTCGTCGGCTATGATCGAGGGTCGCATTTCGGGCGTGGCAATTGCCGAGTATCTGGGTTACACCGACGCGGTGGATGCCGACGAGTCCGAGGACAAGCTCGAGGCCTCGCTCGACACGTTGCGCCAGGGCATGTTTGCACCCAAGAACCGCGGCAAGAAGATCGAGACCACGGAGGAGGGCTGTCCGGTCTCGCAGCATCTGCTGCGCCATGGCTACCTTGCCGACGAGGAGCTCGACAGCTATCCCGGCGTGACACATATGGCAGGCGTGCATCCGGTGATCGAGTGCACCCAGAACATCCCCTGCAATCCGTGTCAGGATGCCTGCAAAAAGGGCTGCATCTCCATCGGTGAGCACATTACGTCGCTGCCGATCGTGGTCGAGGACTCACATTGCATCGACTGCGGCATGTGCGTGGCCAGCTGCCCCGGTCAGTCGATCTTTTTGGTCAACGAGGACTGCGGCGACGGCACCGCGACGGTCGCTTTGCCCTACGAGTTCTATCCGCTGCCGCAGGTGGGCGATTGCGGATGTGCACTGAGCCGCTCGGGCAAGCCGGTGTGCGATGCCCAGGTGGTGCGCGTGCGCAGCGTCAAGGCGTTTGACAAGACGGCGCTCGTGACCATGAGCGTGCCCAAGGAATTTGCCATGACGGCGCGCATGTTCAAGCCTACTGAGGAGACCGAGGAGGTGGCCTGCCATGAGTGAGGCCGTGAACTTTTACAAGGAGCCGGGCGAGCCGCTCGACCGTGCGGCGATTGACTTGGGGCCCTACGTGCCCGCGCCCGATGACGACGTGCTCGTGTGCCGTTGCGAAGAGGTGACCAAGGGCGATATTCGCCGCGCCATCCACGACGGCATGTACACCATGACCGAGATCCGTCGTTATCTGCGCCAGGGCATGGGCTTGTGCCAGGGGCAGAGCTGCACCAAGCTCGTGCGCCGCATTATGGCCACGGAGCTTGCGGGCACACCGGCGGTAGCGCTTTTGGAGCCCGAGACCTCGCGAGCGCCCATGCGCCCGATCGAGATGAGCGTGCTCGGCAACGGCGAAGAGGGGAGAGCGTAGCCATGGCGGGAACTTATGCAGATATCACCGACGTCGCCTGCGATGTCGTCATTATCGGCGCCGGCGTGATCGGATGTGCGGCGGCGTACAACCTGGCCAAGAAGGGCCGCAGCGTCACGGTGCTCGACCGCGAGCCCAATGTGGGCGAGGGCGCGAGCTCGCGCAACGGCGGCGGCGTTCGCCAGAGCGGCCGCGATGGTCGCGAGCTGCCGCTTGCCATGTATGCCGTCGAGAACATTTGGCCTACGCTGTCCGACGAGCTGGGCGCCGACGTCGAGTACGTCAAGCGCGGCAACCTGCGCCTGGGCAAGACCGAGGAACACCTGCAGACGCTTCGTAAGCTGGCGAGCATGTCGCAGGGCCTGGGGCTCGATATGAAGATGATCGGACCCGAGGAGGTGCGCGAGATTAACCCGTACCTGTCCGACCAGGTCATCGGCGCCTCGTGGTGCCCTACGGACGGACATGCCAACCCCATGCGCACCACGCTCGCGTATTATCGCGCGGCCAAGGCGCTCGGCGTGCGCTTCGTGACGGGTGTCGAGGTCAAGCGCCTGCGTAAGGTGCGCGGCCGCGTCGCGGGCGTCGAGTGCAACATCGGCACCTTTACGGCCAACGACGTGCTGCTGGCGGCGGGCCTGGGCAGTCGCGGTATCGCCGCGAGCGTAGGCGTCGACATCCCCATGACGGGATCGCTTATCGAGTGCCTGGTCACCGAGGCCGAGCCCACGATGTTTCCGCAGATGCTCGGCGTTGCCACGGGAGATTTTTACGGACATCAGACGGCGCATGGCTCGTTTGTCTTTGGCGGCAGCTCGGGTCTTGAGGAGTCGAACGGCGCATTTGGCGGCCGTCCCACCTCGAGCATTACCGCACCGGCTGAGTGTCGCGCCATCATGGGCTACATTCCGCGCCTGGCCGACGCCAAGATCGTGCGAACCTGGGCCGGCTGGGAGGACGAGAGCGCCGATGGCGTGCCGGTGATCTCGAAGATCGACGAGGTTCCGGGCCTGACCATCGCCTGTGCCTTTACCGGGCACGGATTCGGCATCTCGCCGATCGTGGGCCTGCTGCTGTCCGAGCTGGTGTGCGATGAGCCCACGACACTCGATATCTCGGCATTTCGCTACGATCGCTTTAAGGCGTGGTTGTGATGGAGGATTTCTCGTACCGCCTGCCCACGCACTTTGTGTTCGGCCATGGTTCCGAGCGCGAGGCGGGCCGGCTTGTCGCACACTACGGCGGCACCAAGGTGCTCGTGCTGTTTGGCGGCGGCTCGGTCGAGCGGTCGGGCCTGCTGGCGCGTGTGCTCAACTTACTCGATCGGGCGCTGCTCGACCACGTCGAGCTTAAGGGCGTCAAGCCCAACCCGCTGCTGAGCACGGTCTACGAGGGCATATCGCTTGTGCGCGATGAGCACGTGGACTTTATTCTCGCGCTTGGCGGCGGCAGCGTTATCGATACCGCGAAGGCCATTGCTGCCGGCGCGCGTTATCCGGGTGATGTGTGGGACTTTTACGGCGGCGACCGCACGCCCGATCGGGCCTTGCCGGTCGGCTGTGTGCTTACCATCGCGGCTTCCGGTTCCGAGGCCTCGCCCGATTCGGTGATCACGCAGGATGGCTCGATGCTCAAGCGCGAGACGTCCTCGCCGGTGCTGCTGCCGACGTTTAGCATCCTGAATCCCGAGTTGACCGAGACCTTGCCGGCATATCAGACGGCGTGCGGCATTACCGACATGTACTCGCACCTGTTGGAGCGCTATGTGAGCAGGAGCAGTGCCGTCGGTGTGTCCGACCGTATGATCGAGGGCCTGATGCTGGCGATCATCGACGAGGCGGCGCCTGTTGTTGAGGGCCCGCGGGACTACGATGCCCGCGCCAACCTGATGTGGGCGGCCACGATGGCGCACTGCGGTATCGCCGGTGCCGATCGCAAGCACGACTGGGCGAGTCACGATATCGAGTACGCCCTGTCGTCGCGCTACGGCGTGGCGCACGGCGCGGGACTTGCCGTGGTGATTCCGTCGGTGCTCACGTATTACCTGGATGTCGAGGTTGCCGCGGTGCCGCGTTTGGCGCAGCTGGCGCGTCGTGTGTGGGGTGTGGATGAGGCCGACGATATGGTCGCCGCCCGTGCCGGCGTTGAGGCCCAGCGTTCGTTCTTCGCTTCACTGGGTATGCCGACGACGCTCGAGGAGGTGGGCGGAAAGCTCGAGGATATTCCCTCGCTGGCCCACGAGACGTGCTTTGCCGGCGGTCGCGCCGGTACCGTGGGAGGCTATCTCCCGCTCGATGAGCATGCTGTCGCACGCATCTTCAGCCTGATGCTTGCCTAATACCTGCCAGGAAGGGACAGGTTTATTTTGCTAGGTAAAGCGTTTGACCTGCCAAAATAAACCTGTCCCTTTTTGGTCGGTCGCCGTCTGTGGGCAGATTGGCAACGCTCGCTGATTACGGTCTTGACCTGCGTTAGAATAAGGGCATCTGATTATCCGGGCGCATGGAGGAGTGCGCCCGTATGCTGAGGAGGACTTTATGGCAACTGTTGCCGCACCTATCGACGCTACGTCGACCGCCGCTTGGAAGGCGCTCGAGGCCCATCAGGAGAAGCTCGAGGCCGAGGGCATCGATCTTAAGGCCTGGTTCGCTGCTGACGCCGACCGCGTGAACAAGCTGAGCTTTGACGCCGGTGACCTGCACTTCGACCTGTCCAAGAACCTGGTGACCGATGAGACCGTCAAGCTGCTGTGCGATCTTGCCCGCGAGGTGAAGCTCGAGGAGCGCCGCGACGCCATGTTCTCCGGCGAGCACATCAACACCACCGAGGACCGTGCCGTCCTGCACACCGCGCTTCGCCGTCCGGCAAGCGAGAAGGGCCAGCTCATCGTTGACGGCCAGGATGTCGTCGCCGACGTGCACGAGGTCCTCGACCGCATGTATGCCTTCGCCGAGCGCGTGCGCTCCGGTGAGTGGAAGGGCGTTACCGGCAAGAAGATCGAGCACCTGGTGTCCATCGGCATCGGCGGCTCTGACCTGGGCCCGGTCATGGCCTACGAGGCCCTGCGTCCCTACGCCGACGCCGGTATCGATTGCCGCTATATCTCCAACATCGATCCCAACGACCAGGCCGAGAAGCTCAAGGGTCTGGACCCCGAGACCACGCTCGTGATCATCGTCTCCAAGACCTTCACCACGCTCGAGACCCTCACCAATGCCCGCGAGGTCAAGACCTGGATGCTCGAGCAGCTCAAGGCTCAGGGTGCCATCGACGGTTCCGAGGAGCAGAACGCCGAGGCTGTGGCAAAGCACTTCGTCGCCGTTTCCACCGCACTCGAGAAGGTTGAGGCCTTCGGTATCGACCCTGCCAACGCCTTCGGCTTCTGGAATTGGGTCGGCGGCCGCTACTCCGTCGACTCCGCCGTGGGCCTGTCGCTGATCGTCGTGCTCGGCCCCGAGCGCTTCCAGCAGTTCCTCGAGGGCTTCCACGCCATCGACGAGTACTTCTGCAACACGCCGCTCGAGAACAACGCCGTCGCGCTGATGGGCCTGCTCAACGTCTGGTACGTCAACTTCTTCGGTTCCAAGAGCCATGCCGTTCTGCCGTACAGCCAGTACCTGCACCGTTTCCCGGCCTACCTGCAGCAGCTCACCATGGAGTCCAACGGCAAGCACGTCCGCTGGGACGGCAGTGCTGTGACCTCCGACACCGGTGAGATCTTCTGGGGCGAGCCCGGCACCAACGGCCAGCACGCCTTCTATCAGCTGCTGCACCAGGGCACCGTGGTGGTTCCGGCCGACTTCATTGCTTTCGCCAACACCGCCAACCCCGCGACCGACAACGGCCAGGACGTCCACGAGCTGTTCCTGGGCAACTTCCTGGCCCAGACCAAGGCGCTCGCCTTTGGCAAGACGGCCGATGAGGTGCGCGCCGAGGGCACGCCCGAGCAGATCGTCCCGGCCCGCTGCTTTGAGGGCAACCGTCCGACGACCTCCATTTTCGGTGACACGCTGAGCCCGTTCGCACTCGGCGAGCTCATCGCCCTGTACGAGCACATCGTGTTTGTCGAGGGTACGGTCTGGGGCATCGACTCCTACGACCAGTGGGGCGTCGAGCTGGGCAAGCAGCTTGCCAAGCAGATCACCCCTGCTTTCCACGACGACGCCGCCAAGGCCGAGCAGGACGCTTCGACCCAGGCGCTCATCGAGTTCTACCGCGCTCACCGCAAGTAGGATTCGCTGCGATAAGTAACGCATAGCTGACAAGGGCCCGTATCCGTTGGGATGCGGGCCCTTGCTGTTTGCGGTCGAGCGTGGCGGACTGCGCTGCGTTGTTAATGGGCGAATTCGACCTGGGTGGTGTCTCGCTGCGCTTCGGGCAGTTCCCCGTACAGCGGATGGTCTTCGAGCCTAAAGCGTTCGACCTGCTCGGGGGCGCGACCGCGCACAAAGAGCCATGAGCGATCGATCGGTGTCGCCATAAGTGTGCTGGGCAATGTGTCGGCTCGGTCGGAAAACACTCGGGCGCTCTCGGGGTCTTGGAACGCCAGCACCAGATGCGCGTCGCAGTTGCCCATGATGGAGCGTGCACGCGCCTCCCCGTAGAGCGCATCGAGCTGGTTGGTCGACTGCAGCAGCAGAGTTGCCCAGATGTTGCGGCTTCGGATAATCGAGAGCACGTTGTCGATCTGGGGAATCTGCAGGTTTGCAAAGTCGTCGAGCATAAAGCGTACGGGCACGGGCAGGCTGCCATCGGGCTGCTTGTCGGCCTCGCGTATGAGGCCCATAAACGCCTGCGTAATAAAGAGGCTGGTTAGCGGGTCGAGATTGCGGTCGATATCGCTCACGGTTACAAACAGGGCACAAGGGGCGTGTCCCATCGAGGCGAAGTCCGCCTGGTGGCATTCCTGATAGAGCTGCGCCGCGCCGTCGAACCCCAGGCACATGACCTTTTCGGCAAGAATGCCGATGATACTCGCATGCATGCGCTCGGCGCTTTGCGTACTGGCGTAGCGGCGCCAGAGCGATAGGGCATAGCTTTGGGGGTCGGTCGTGATCAGGTCGTCAAGCAGTCGACCCGTGGCGCCATCCTCCAGGTGCTCGATGAGCTTGATGACCGAGCAGGTCGTCTGCTCGTCAGCGGGCAGCTGCTCTGTGACGTAGGCGATGAAGCACGACAACAGGTTTGCTGCCGCATGGTCCCAAAATGGCTGGTTGTTGTCCTCGATGGGGCAGATTGCCTTTGCCACCGAGAGGATGTCCTGCTGGTTGGGCCTGCCGTCCGCCTTACGGCGAATATGCCTCAGGGGGTTGTAGCCACAGCGCTCGATGCCATGCGCAAGGGTTGGGGCGTTGTTGAGGTCGGCAAAGTTGAGGCATTGCACATGGTAGCCGTGTGCCGCCAGCACGGGACCCACTTCGCGACAGAGCGTGCCCTTGGTATCGAGCACGATATAGCTCGCGTTCATCTGCAGCAGGTTGGGCTTGAGGACGTTTCGGGTCTTGCCGGCTCCCGAGGGGCCGATCACGAGCGCGTTGTTGTTGAGCCCCGTTTGGCGGGTGTCGCAGGAAAGCGTTCGATCCTTGGCGAGGATGGTGGTCGATGCGGACTCGGGTGCGGTGAGTCGGCTGGCGAGGTTAGACATGGGCGACCTCCTTGGTGGCCGAGAGGGTTCCGTGGGCAAAGCCGAGCTCAACGGCGCGCTCGGCCGAAAGGTAGGTGTCTTTTGCGGTGAGGGATTGGATGCGCTTGAGCGGGAGGCCGCTGCGGTCCGAGAGGATCTGCGTGAGGGTCTTGCGGGTCTGCATGAGGCGCCGACTGGTCTCCTGCATCGTGAGCGCTGAGCCGCCCGCCCCTTGGGGGATCAACGGGTCGTGAATCATGAGCTCTGCATGGGGAGCCATACGGCGATCGTCGCCGCCCATAAAGATCACGGCGCCCATGGATGCGGCAAATTCGAGGCAGACGGTGTGGACGGGGCACGATGCGAGTTGCATGGTGTCATAGATCGCAAGACCCGCTCGCACACTTCCTCCGGTGCTGGCGATGAATATGGTGATGGGACGGCAGGGGTCGGTGGCATCGAGCAGGCGGATCTGCTGGCAAAGGTCGTGGGCCATCGGGGTTTCGATGTTTCCCGTGACGGAGAGTTCGCGGCGGGCGAGCATCTCGTCATAGATGCTGGTGAGCGTGATGCCTCGGGCGGATTCACGCATGGTGAGGGGGCTGATAACGGGGGATTGACAGGTGTCCATAGGGACTCCTTTCTGGTTGGTTGTGTTGTGAGATGGGTTGCCGCCCGCCGAGGCGGGCGAGCTATCGGGTTCGTCCGAGCCTGCGATCGAGCTCGGTTTCGGGACAGGCCGCCTGTTCGTGCGGCTCTCGGATGTCAAGGGCTCCAAAGCGATGGAGCGTTGCGATGGGCGTGGTGTATGCGAGCCGTAGCTGATGATCCACTGGGGCGCGTTCGCCGTTTGTGTAATGGGCCTTGTAGTACCGCACGATGCTGGCGTTCATTTCCTCGTCGTTGCGATGGCGCCCAAACTGGCGCCTGCAGGTCTCGATGATTTTTGCCACCGACTTGGGTGCCGTCGCGGGGACAAGGGCGAGATAGCCCTCGAACAGTTCGTTGATGCTCAGGAGGCACAATGTGTCGACCAAGGCTCTAACGGCTGCCTCATCGATGGAAAACTGCGCGGTCAACTGGTTATGGCGGTTGCGGTCGATAACGGTCGCGCGGGGCCTTGGGGTCTTCTGCCTCGCGGTGCCGGGCATTTGCATTTTCCGGGTCTGCGCATCGAGCTCGACGTTGCCGCGCTTGAGGTCGTTCAGTGGAAGGAACAATGCGCCGCGCAGGGCGTCCCGCTTGCTTTCGAGCTTGCAACGTTCGTCGGGTGTCCATTCGAGCTTGAGTTTCGTGTCGAGCGCCGTGAGCATATGGGCTAAGCAGCCCATAGTAAGGACGCGAGACTCGTTATCTCGATTTGGGGCATAGGGATCTGTCAGCCTGCGAATGTTGGGATCGCCCATGATTTTAATGCAGCGCTTCAGCAGTTGAGGCTTGCCGGCCAAGACCGTCGCGAGCGGCAGCGACGCGAAGTTCTCGATGGTTGCGGCGGCAAAGGCGGCGTCGTATTTGTTTGCGGATGCTCGCTCAATGCGGGCATCCAGGACGCTTCCTTTATTGCCGTCTTCAATACGGTAGGTTGTCATAGCTTCTCCAATCGGTTGATGTTCGTGCTGTTTGTTGATGTGTCGGTTGTCAGGTGTGATGTGCTTGCCGTAGGTGATGTGCTGACGTTGGGGTGCTATGCGGTTTTCAATGAGCCCGTGAGGCGGTTGCTGCAGGGGCGGGGTAGGACTGCCCATGCAAGGCGGAGCGCACTGTGCTCAAAATCGAGACAGCAATGCCCAGGATGCCTCACATATGGCAGTTACCTCATTAAGTTGTCATTACGCTTGGGGTTGTACTTTGCCGATCTTCCTTCTCTTACACGCTAAAACTCAAACTGCATATGCTCGATCTACTTAAAACCGCAACGACGGTCCTTTTTAACTTAAATGTCGGGATGCGTCTTTGCAAGCACTTTTTTACTTCTTTCAAATGGGGTGGTTTTGCAACCGTCATGCGCTGCGCCGTGCGAACGTGCCCCGGCTCGGATAAGATGGTGCACGGAAAAACGATGCAGGGAGGCACATATGGCAATCAAGGCCATTGCAATGGATATCGACGGTACGCTCACCAACGACCAGAAGGTGATCAGCCCGCGCACGCGCGAGAAGCTGCTCGCGGCGCAGGAGTCGGGCATCAAGCTCATCTTGGCTTCGGGCCGTCCCGCATGGGGCCTTCATGCCCTGGCGCAGGAGCTCGATCTTCAGAATCATGATGGTCTGCTGGTGGCTTTTAATGGTGCGCACGTGGTCGATGCCCAGACCGACGAGGTTCTGTTTGACCAAGCTATGCCGGTCGACGAGCTGCATCGCCTGCTCGATCACCTGCGCAACTTTGACGTGATCCCTATGATCTCGCTCGGTCGCGATCTGCATGTCGTGGACTCATACCGCTGCATGATCACGCTGCCCGACGGCTCGCAGAAGAACATCGTCAAGTATGAGCGCGATGCGTGCGACCTTAAGATCCGCGAGGTCGAGAGCCTTCATGAGGTCGCGGATGCCTATCCGGTGGACAAGCTGCTCACCGCGGGCGATCCGGCTTATCTGCAGGCGCATCACGAGGAGATGTACGCACCCTTTACCGAGACGCTTTCGGGTATGTTTACGGCCGACTGGTACTTTGAGTTTACGGCGCCCGGTATCGATAAGGCACGTGCGCTTCAGGGCGCTCTGTCCAAGCTTGGCATCGATGCCAGCGAGGTCGTATCGTTTGGCGACGGCCAGAACGATAAGTCCATGATCGAGTGGGCGGGCACGGGTGTTGCCATGGGCAACGCCGTCGATGAGGTCAAGGCCGTGGCTCAGATGTTGACCGCCAATAACAACGAAGACGGCATCGCGGTGGCACTCGACAAGCTGCTGGGTTAGAATCGCCGATAGTGCATGGTTCGGGCGTCCGCTTGCGGGCGCCTTTTTGTTAGGGAGGGTGCCGTGTCCGCATTTCCGTTCGACGCCGTTATCTTTGACATGGACGGCGTTTTGGTCGATACCGAGTTTTACTATCAGCAGGAGCTCGAGAAGTTTATCGACTACCTGCAGATTTCCGTAACGCGTGACGAGCTTAATGCAATCGTGGGCTCGTCGCATCAAGATTTTCAGCAGGTGCTTGTAGAGTGGTACAAGCGCGCGGGGGCGGGCGTCCTTGAGCCCGCCGATGCCGAGGCTCGCTATGAAGTGTGGGCGAGCGCCTATCCCTGTGATTACAGCAAACTGCTCAATCCCGGCGTCTCTGAGACGCTGGCGGGGCTTAAAGACTGTGGGGTTCGCGTTGCGCTGGCTTCGTCGTCGCCCCTCAACAATATTGAGGAGGTGCTGAACACCTGCGGCATCCGTGATTACTTTGAGTTTTTGGTCTCGGGCGAGCAGTTCAAGCGCAGCAAACCCGAGCCCGATATCTACCTGCATGCTATAGACCGCTTGGGGCTGCCTGCGACCCATTGCTGTTGCGTGGAGGACTCGTTGTATGGCATTACCGCGGGCAAACGGGCCGGCTTGACGGTAATCGCCAAGCGCGAGGAGCGCTTTGGCTTTAGCCAGGATACGGCCGACAAGATTATCGACCAGCTGCCGGATTTGCTGGAGCTCGCGTAGGACCAGGGCGGAGTGGCTGCCATTACAATGGTTTTGTCCGCACGAGAGGGGAGCGTTGTCATGGCATTTAACGTGAGCGCGCTGGGATTTGGCGATAATGTCGTCGACCGCTACGAGCATATCCACACGATGTATCCGGGTGGCAATGCGGTGAATTTTGCCGTCTATGCCAAGAAGTGCGGCGCTTTGCGTGCTGCCTATATGGGCATCTTCGGTAACGACGCCGCTGCCGAGCATGTGATTGCGAGCCTTGAGAGCGAGGGCGTTGAGCTTGCCAAGTGCAAGCAGCTCATTGGCGAGAACGGTGCGGCACGCGTGACCGTTGTTGACGGCGACCGTGTGTTCCTCGGGTCGAACGAGGGCGGCATCCGCGGTGATGCGCGCTATGTGCTCGATCGCTTTGACCTGGCATACATGAAGCAGTTCGACGTAGTTCACTCGGGCAACTACTGCTTCACCGAGCGTGAGCTCCCTAAGCTGAAGGCGGCGGGCATTACCGTTTCGTTTGATTTCTCGGACGATTCCACCGACGAGTATTACGAGCAGATTGCTCCGTTTGTCGACTTTGCCTTTTTGAGCGCTGCGGATGCCGCGAGCGAAGATGAGATTCGCGAGCGCCTCGCTTGGGTTAAAAACCTGGGTCCGCGCTTTGTGTCCGCAACGGCGGGTGCCGAGGGCTGCATCGCCTATGACGGCGAGCGCTACTATCGCCAGCCAGCGAAGCCTGTAGCGGACATGAAGGACACCATGGGAGCTGGTGACTCGTTCCTAACGTCCTTTTTGATGTGCTATCTTGATTCCGCCAAGCGTGGCGAGGGCGGGCCCGAGGCCATTGAGCATGCACTCGATTTTGCGGCAGGTTTTGCTTCGACCGTGTGTGGCATGGAGGGCTCTTGGGGTCACGGAGCTCCGATTTCCGAGTAGTTGAGTCGCCCCGGGGAGGCGCGTTGGCACCTCTCTGGGACCCTGTGGGCAAAAAACGTCAAATATGAGTACTGCCACTAATTTAGTAACAGCAAAATCTGGCTCCTGAGGTCCTTGTTGAGCGTCAGTGAGCGGGTAGAAGCTGTTTAACATGCCCCTGAGCATACTGAAACGCCTTGATAATGAACGACTGTACATTATCAAGGCGTTGTTTCTTTGCAAAATAATGAGACCAGCTTTGCAACAGTACTCATATTTGGCATTTTTTGCCCACTGGGGTCAGTGGAAGTCGAAAATGGAGTGGGAATTTCTCAGAACGACCGACTTGACGCTCTCCGCGGCGCAGTTTTTAAGCGCGGCAATGATCTCGGATGTTCGTATAAGTGAATCGGCGAGCTGTCGCGCGGATGTTTCCGCGCCTGGTTCGGTTGGCGCATCGGTTTCGAGCAGCAAACGGTTGAGTGGAATCTGTCGTGCGTATTCGCGCCCGCGTTTAGTGGCAAGCATGCGCTCGTTGACGGAAAAATAGCAGCCTGCGTTGCGCGCACGGACAAACTCATCTGAGGTGCCGCTAAACCAGTGGAAGATGATGACGGGGGAACCGGTGATGTCTTCAATAAGGCCATACGACTCCAAAATGTCCAAGGTTTCTCCCTTCGCGCGAACGGCATGAATTGACAGAACGCGATCAAGGAGCGGATGCTGCGATAGCGCTTGGCAAAGCCGTCCAAATGCCTGCATCTGGATTCCTTCGGTGCCCGTAAAACGTGGCGAGAAGTCGAGCCCGACCTCGCCAATAAAACGTTCCCGGCTAGCGAGCTCGCAAAGCAGGTCGATCTCGGCAGCGCCACATCGACCGTCGGCGATCCACCAGGGGTGGAGACCCACCCCTGCAATGATATTAGGGCTAGTGCTGGCGCGTTTATTTGCCGTTGCGAAATCGCGCGGGTCGACGCCGCAATCAAAGAGCCCCAGTCCCATCGCTGCGGCTTCGCGGGCAACGGTGTTTGGGCCGGCCATGAGATCCAAGTGGCAGTGAGCATCAAAGGACTGCAGCTCCATCGTGGTGTGCCTTGCTAGTCTAGGCGCTGGCCATCGGCGCGCACGCGCTCGGTGCCGCGTCCGCTGATCTGGCGAATGACCTCGCCGGCAATCATCTGGCCCATGATGGGCGGCATAAAGCTGGCGGTTCCAAGTTCAGTGCGTTCGTGGATGTTGGAAGGGTCGCGGGGCTGGGTCTTAACCGACTCTTCGCAGCTAAACAGCACGTGTAGGCTCTTGATGCCGCGCTTCTTGCACTCTTTGCGCATGATGCGGCTCATAGGGTCGCGCACCGTATCGAAGATGTCGGCAAAACGCAGACATTCGGGATGGAGCTTATTGGCTCCGCCCATGGAGCTTACTAAGCGAATGCCGTGGTCCTGAGCGTATTTGGCAACGGTGAGCTTGGCCGAGATGGTGTCGATGGCGTCGATAACGTAGTCGAGCTTGCCGCCTGTCTGCTCCAAAACGCTCGCGAAGAATTCGTCGATGTTGTCGCTCAGCAGGTATTCGGTGCGCTTGGTGACGGTGGCGGCAGGGTTGATGTCATGGATCATGGCCTCCATGACATCAACTTTACGCTTGCCGATGGTGCTGTGAAAAGCGATGGCCTGACGGTTGATATTGCTGGGCGCAACGATGTCTTTATCCAGAATTACGAAATGGCCGATGCCGCCGCGGCCGAGCGCTTCACAGCAGTTGGAGCCCACGCCGCCGCAGCCGAGTACCAACACTGTGGCGTTGGCGAGCTTATCGAGTGCCTCGCGGCCCATGATGATCTCGAGCTTGGTGTCGCGCGTCTCGACGGGCGCGGCGGCTACGGTTTCGGTCATAGATATCCTCCGATGGGGAAGTGAAATACACGTTTAGCTATCGCCATTATAGGTATTATCGCGTTTATCGCGGTTTCGTTTGGGGTCTGTGGGCCTGTTGAAATAAGGATGAGGTTCGCATAAGATTGAAGCAGATGGCACCCGTTGCAGCGGGTGGCCAACTCCGAAACACGTTTATGGCGTGAGAAGTGGCCGTCTTCGCATTACGCGGGGGCGGCTATTTCATTCGACCTCCAATGTGGATGCCGAGCTCCACGGCCGCGATTACAAGCAATAACAACGTCAGGACATCGTCAATACTCATAGTCCATCTCCTTCTCGGGTAGAGAGGAGCTGGCCCATCTGCTTCTGGCCCTATTGTATCTAAAACCGAACGAATGTTCTATACTAAGTTGATATTAGATAATTAGACAAACATCTAAATATCGAGTATAGTGTGCGCGTCGAACGAACTGGTGAGAGGAGGTTCTATGCCGGGAGAGGGTTTTAAGGCACTGGCCGATCCAACGCGGCGGCGCATTTTGGAACTGCTGCGCGAGGGCAATTGCACGGCGGGGGAGCTTGCCGAGCATTTCGACATCAGCAAACCGTCGCTCAGCCATCACTTGGCAACGCTTAAGAATGCTGGGCTGGTGACCGATGAACGTCATGGTCAAAACATCGTATACAGCTTAAACACCACCGTCATGCAGGACTTGATTGGCTGGTTTATGGGCTTTACAAACACTGAAGGTGATAAGGATGAATAACGAAAACAAGGGCATTCACGCCACGGGGGTATCGTCGCGCGTGTGGATTGCGCTGGTCGCTCTGTGCGTCGCCAATGTCGTAGCGCACCTCATGGTGATGCCGAGCTTGCCTGCGCAGATTCCCACGCACTGGGGCGCGAACGGCGCCGTCGACGGTTGGGGCCCTAGCTGGATGGCCTCCGCGCTCGGCGTGCTGCCCCTGGCACTTCTCGCGATGTTCTACGTCGTGCCACGCATCGATCCCAAAGGTGAGGCATATCGAACCTCGGGTAAGTTCTATCAGGGCTTCGTAATTGCCTTCACCTTGTTCATGTGCGCCATAAGCTGGTTGGGTGAGCTTACGGTCTGGGGCGTGGTGCCGGCGGTCGGTTCGATCAACGTGCTGATTTCCGGCGCTATCGGCTTGCTCTTCATTGGTGTGGGTAACTACTTGCCGCGTGTGAAGCAGAACTATACGCTCGGTATCAAGACGCCCTGGGCGCTTGCCGATTCCGAGAACTGGCGCCGTACGCAGCGTTTTGGCGGTGCCTGCTTTATGGTGCTGGGCGTTGGCCTGATTGTGATGGGCGTGGCGGGTAGCGTGCTTTCGAGTGAAGTCGTCGCCGTGGTGATTGCGGTTCTGGCGTTTGGTTCAGCTGGCGCTGCCTACGTCTATTCGTATCTGCTGTGGCGCAAATCGCAGCGAGCCGTTCGCTAAGGTTGCGGAAAACTAGCGTACGCAGTTCATAGTATGTTCCGGGGGACTTTTCCCAGGTAGTATTAGGGGGCGTGGGCAACCATGCCCCTTTTTCGTTAAGTTTCAGAGCTGGTTTCCTCATTTCGTTTCCACTAAAGCGAATCAAGAATAGGGAAACAGCAGGTAGAAAGGATAAAACAGGCAAATGGCGGAGTTTATCTACCAGATGTATCAGGCTCGCAAGGCTCATGGCGACAAGGTGATCCTTGACGATGTGACCTTGAGCTTCTATCCCGGTGCGAAGATCGGCGTCGTGGGACCCAACGGTATGGGCAAGTCGACCCTGCTCAAGATCATGGCCGGCATCGAGGAGGTCTCCAACGGAGACGCTCGACTTACCCCCGGCTACACCGTGGGCATCCTGCAGCAGGAGCCGCCGCTCGATGACGACAAGACCGTCATCGAGAACGTGCGCATGGCATTTGGTGACATGATTGCCAAGGTCGATCGCTTCAACAAGATCGGCGAGGAGATGTGCGACCTGGATTGCGACATGGACGCCCTCATGGCCGAAATGGGCAAGCTCCAGGACGAGATTGACGCCGCCGACGGCTGGGATATCGATTCCAAACTCGGCCAGGCCATGGACGCCCTGCAGCTGCCCGATTCCGACATGCCGGTCAACGTGCTTTCTGGCGGCGAGCGCCGCCGCGTGGCCCTGTGCAAGCTGCTGCTCGAGGCTCCCGACCTGCTGCTGCTCGACGAGCCCACGAACCACCTGGACGCCGAGTCGATCCTGTGGCTCGAGCACTTCCTGCACAGCTACCAGGGCGCCGTTCTGGCCGTCACGCACGACCGTTACTTTCTGGACAACGTCGCCGAGTGGATCTGCGAGGTCGACCGCGGTCACCTCTATCCCTACAAGGGCAACTATTCCACGTATCTGGAGACCAAGGCCGCCCGTATCGAGGCGCAGGGCAACCGCGACGCCAAGCTCGCCAAGCGCATGGAGGCCGAGCTCGAATGGGTGCGCAGCTCGCCTAAGGCCCGTCAGGCCAAGAACAAAGCCCGTCTGGCCCGCTACGAGGAGATGGAGGCCGAGGCCCGCGCAAGCCAGAAGCTCGACTGGACCGACATCCGCATCCCCGTCGGCCCGCGTCTGGGCAACAAGGTTCTGGAGGCCCATCACCTGCACAAGGAGTTCGA
The DNA here is from genome assembly GCA_934658705.1 of uncultured Collinsella sp. GTDB lineage: Bacteria > Actinomycetota > Coriobacteriia > Coriobacteriales > Coriobacteriaceae > Collinsella. The sequence continues at coordinate 33,620 of CAKUHP010000011.1, forward strand.
CGGTCGTGTGCTCATCGACGACCTTTCGTTCACCCTTCCGCGCAACGGCATCGTGGGCGTGATCGGCCCCAACGGCGTCGGTAAGACCACGCTGTTCAAGACCATCGTTGGCTTGGAGCCGCTGACTTCGGGCGAGCTCGAGGTGGGCGAGACCGTCAAGATCTCCTACGTCGACCAGAACCGTGAGGGCATCGACCCCGATAAGAACCTGTGGGAGGTCGTCTCGGACGGCCTGGACCACATGATGGTCGGCGAGACCGAGGTTCCCAGCCGCGCCTATGTGGCGAGCTTTGGCTTTAAGGGCCAGGACCAGCAGAAGCGCGCCGGTGTGCTTTCCGGCGGCGAGCGTAACCGTCTGAACCTGGCGCTCACGCTCAAGCAGGGCGGCAACTTGCTGCTGCTCGACGAGCCCACCAACGACCTGGACGTCGAGACCCTATCCTCGCTCGAGGCGGCACTGCTCGAGTTCCCGGGCTGCTCCGTGGTCATTAGCCACGACCGCATGTTCCTGGACCGTGTTGCCACGCATATCCTGGCATGGGAGGGCACCGACGAGAACCCGGGCAACTGGTATTGGTTCGAGGGCAACTTCGAGGCCTATCAGGCCAACCGCATCGAGCGCCTGGGCGAGGACGCAGCCCAGCCGCATCGTATTCACCGCAAGCTGACGCGTGATTAGGTTTATTGCTGGTTTGGTTACGTAACATCGCAGATGAGTAATAATAACGGCTCAAATCCGGGTTTGGATTTGAGCCGCTTTTCGCTGCTACTTGCGTCGAGCGATATCGTGAAAGATAAAGTAGTCGGGGCGGTGTCGCGAACAGGTGTATTCGAACATTTCTCCGGCGGCGGTAAAGACTTGGTTGGACACAACGGCCATGTAGCAGTCTTCGGGAAGGTCCAACAGCTCATAATCGCGCTTGGTGGCGGGTTCGACGGTTATTTGGCGACTGCTTTGGGCAATCTTAAGGCCAAGGTCCTGCTCGAGATATCGATAAATGGAGCTTGAGGCCTTATCGGCATCGAGCCCCTGTACGTCGCTTGCCAAAAAATAGCTTTCATCGTGAATGACTGGGCAACCGGCTATGGAACGAACGCGCTCGAGATGAATGAGATCTGACCCGATTTCAAACCCCGTTCTGTGGGCTGCCTTTTCGGTGGCTTTGACTTGCTCAAAGAGCGTCACCTTTGTTTCGGAATCAAGCTCCATGCGTCTGACGGACTCGTCGTATGTTTCGATACCTCCAACCTCAAACAGGGCGCGACTGCGTGGGCGCCAGATGACGCGGACGCCCTTGCCGTGAATCGGTTGCACCAGTCCCTCGTCGGCGAGCGCAGTGAGCGCGCGTCGAAGTGTGTTATGCGAACACTCGTATTTTTGGACGAGTTGGGCCTCGGAGGGGAGAAACGACTGAAACGGATACGTCCCCTCAAGAATGTCGCCCCTGATATCGTTGTAAATACCTTGCCAAATGGCTTTCATAGCCATCCTTTCAATCATTTAAATAAGTTGTGCTTCAGTATACCGTTCGAGCATGATGCCTGCCGTTCACCGCGCAAAAACGACCGTTCATCCACTTATTCAAATAAGTCGAGCAACATAGAATCTATCTGATTAAACTAATTGCTGGATAGCAACTTATTCAAATAAGCTGTTATCCAAAAGATGGGTTGGCCACCTATGGTTCTATCGAATAACGCAAAAGGAGGAACGCATGGGCAAGTATGCGGACGACGCGACCAAGCTGCTCGAGCTGGTGGGAGGCAAGGACAATATTGCCGCCGTGAGCCACTGTATGACGCGCATGAGGTTCGTGCTCAACGATGAATCGAAGGCCGACGTGCCGGCTATCGAGGCGCTTCCCTATACCAAGGGTAGCTTTACGCAGGCTGGGCAGTTCCAGGTCATCATTGGTAACGACGTCAAAGCCTACTATTCGGAGTTTACCGAGATCGCCGGAATCGAGGGCGTGAGCAAGGACGCAGCCAAGGCTGCCGCCGTCCAAAACCAGAATCCCATTCAGCGCGCCATGACGGTTATCGCCGAGGTATTTGCACCTATCATTCCCGCTGTTATCGTCGGCGGCCTCATTCTCGGTTTCCGCAATTGCATCGATTCGTTGTATGTGTTTGGCGACGGTACGCAGACGCTCGTGCAGCTGAGTCAATTTTGGGCTGGCGTTGACAGCTTTTTATGGCTGATTGGCGAGGCGGTCTTCCATACTGGCATTCCAGTAGGCATCTGTTGGTCGGTCACCAAAAAGATGGGTGGCACGCCTATGCTCGGTATCGTTTTGGGCCTGACGCTCATCTCCGGGCAGCTTCTTAACGCCTATGCCGTTGCCGGCACGCCGGCTGATCAGATTCCGCATTGGGACTTTGGCTTTGCCCAGGTCAATATGATCGGCTATCAGGCGCAGGTCATCCCCGCGATTCTCGCCGCAGTTACACTTGGCTTCTTGGAGCGTTTCTTCCGCAAGATCACGCCCGAGGTCGTCTCGATGATCGTCGTTCCGTTCTGCAGCCTGCTGCTTGCCGTCATGGCCGCCCACTTTGTCCTGGGACCCATTGGCTGGTGGCTCGGTAGCGGTATCTCCGCCATCATTTACGCCGGCATCACCGGCCCGTTCCGTGCCCTGTTCGGCGCTCTCTTTGGTGCGTTTTATGCGCCGCTGGTTATTACCGGCCTGCACCACATGTCTAACGCCATCGACCTGCAGCTGATTGCCGATTTTGGTGGCACTATGCTTTGGCCCATGATCGCGCTTTCCAATATCGCGCAAGGCTCGGCTGTATTGGGCATGGCGTACCTGCAGCGTTCCAACGATCGTGACCAGCAGGTAAATATCCCCGCCATCATCTCTTGCTACCTGGGTGTTACCGAGCCTGCCATGTTCGGCGTCAACCTTAAGTACATGTTCCCGTTTGTGTGCGCCATGATCGGCTCCTCCCTTGCTGGTCTTTTGAGCGTGGTGACAAACTGCACCGCAAACGCCGTTGGCGTCGGTGGCCTGCCGGGAATCCTTTCGATGCAGCCTGACAGCTGGGCGATGTTTGCGGTTTGTATGCTCATCGTGCTGGTCGTTCCTTTTGTTCTGACGGTTATCGTGGGCTCCAAGAAGGGCATTCGCGAGGAGGCCGAGGCCAGTGCCGCCGAGATTCGCGCGGAGTTGGCCGCTCAGGATAAGTAACCCTACGTGCCCTACGAGCGCCGCGGTGGCTTTGCCCATCAGCGGCGCTCTTGTATTTCATATTCCCTGGTGATGAGCGAGGACGAGCAATGCTCGATATCAGTAATAAGGTCGTGTACCAAATCTATCCCAAGAGCTTTAACGATTCTAATGGCGACGGCTGGGGCGATCTGCCCGGCATCACGCAAAAGCTCGACTACCTCAAGCAGCTTGGTATCGATTACCTCTGGATAACCCCATTTTTTGTCTCACCGCAAAAGGACAACGGCTACGACGTGGCCGATTACCGAAGCATCGATCCGCGATTTGGAACCATGGAGGAGTTCGAAGAGCTTTCGCGCGAGGCGCATGCGCGCGGCATCGGCCTTATGCTCGACATGGTATTCAACCATGTTTCGAGCGAGCATGAGTGGTTTCAGCGAGCCATCGCGGGCGACAAGCGCTACCAGGACTACTTTATTTTTGAAGAGGGGACACCGCGTGAGCTTCCCTGCAACTGGGATTCGAAGTTTGGCGGTCCCGCCTGGACCTGGGAACCTCATGTTGGCAAATGGTACCTGCATCTATTTGACCCGGGCCAACCCGATCTCAACTGGAAAAATCCTGAAGTGAGGCACGAGGTTGCCGATGTCTTGCGTTTTTGGCGCGAGAAAGGCGTTGACGGCTTTCGCTTCGACGTAATCAATCTAATCGATAAGCCAGATTCATGGGAAGACGACTACGAGGGTGATGGTCGCCGCTTTTACACGGACGGTGCGCGTGTGGACGGCTACATCCAGGAGCTGGTGCGTGAGGGCGGCATCGAGGGCATGATGACGGTCGGCGAGATGAATTCGACGGGCCTTGAGGCTTGCATTCGATATACGCAGCCTCAAAACCACGAGCTCGCTATGACCTTCAACTTCCATCATCTGAAGGTCGATTTTGAGAACGGGAGGAAGTGGGTAAACAAGCTTCCTGACTTCGCGCTGTTGCAAAAGACTCTCGCCACCTGGCAGGAGGGTATGCAGGCGGGCGGTGGTTGGAATGCCGTGTTCTGGGACAATCACGACCAGCCACGCGCCCTCTCGCGTTTTGGGACCGACGGTTCCCTGCGCATTCCCGCGGCAAAGATGCTCGCGCTCTTTATGGACCTGTTGCGCGGCACGCCCTATATCTATCAAGGTGACGAGCTGGGCTCGACCAACGCACACTTTACGAGCATCGAAGAGTTCAACGATGTCGAGAGCCGCAACTATTACCGTATCTTGCTCGAGCAGGGAAAGGCGCCTGAAGAGGCGCTTGCGATCATTAACATGCATTCGCGCGATAACGGCCGCCTGCCTATGCAGTGGAATGGCGAGGTGCACCATGGTTTTTCGATCGCTGAGCCTTGGATTCCGATGGCTCGCGATGCGAAGGATTGTAGCCAAGATGAGATAACGGCGGAGCTCGAAGTGGGCGTTTCGAATTCAATTATTGAGTTCTATCGTCAGGTGAATGAGCTGCGGCACGAGTTGCCTGTGGTGGCGACGGGCAAGGTCCGTTTTGTTGACGCGGACAGTGCGCCCGTGCTCGCGTATGGGCGATTTGGCAATCTTCCTGTCGGAGAGCCCTATGATGCGTCGGTGGCGACGATCGAAGACATGTCCGCGCCTGGATCGATGCTTGTGGTTGCCAATTTCTCCGATGATATGAGCGAAGTGGGTCCGGAAGTCCGGGAACTGCTGGCTCAAGGGGAGTGGGACGTGCTGTTGCGCTCTTATGGGGATGTTGGGGACCTGCAGGAACTTCGCCCCTTTGAGGGATATGCGCTCATTCGTAAATAGGCGCATGGTTGAGGAGAAAGGGCCGTATGAAACCAGAAAACAAAGCAACCGATACGGCTGTGCCCTCCGTGGACGAGCTCACTGGCGAACTCAACCGAGAAAAATATCGCAGCCGATACAAAAAGCTGCTGTGCAGCGCCATCTACACGCTGGTGATCGTGGCCGCGATCAGTGTGCTGATGGCTACACTGCTGCTGCCGGTTTTGCAGATATGCGGCACCTCCATGAATCCGAACCTGCAGGAGGGGGACATCGTGGTGTCGGTGAAGTCCCCACAGTTCAAAACCGGTGACATAATCGCCTTTTACTATAACAACCGCGTTCTTGTTAAGCGCATTGTCGGCTGCCCCGGCGACAGCGTTGTCATCACCGACAGCGGCGACGTATATGTGAACAATACCCTGCTGGATGAGCCGTACCTAACCGAAAAATCCTATGGCAAGGCCGACATTGAATATCCGTACACCGTACCTGAGAATTCCTTTTTCGTTCTGGGCGACCACCGGGAAAGCAGCGTGGACTCCCGGTCGTCTCTGTTGGGCTGCGTGGAAAAAGAAGAAATCATAGGAAAAATCGTTTTCAGAGTGTGGCCGATCAAGCGGATCGGTTTCGTGGACTAACAACAAAAGAAAGGAAACCAACACATGAAACACCTAAAAAAGCTGGCCAGCTTTCTGCTGGTACTGGTCATGGTTCTCAGCGTGGCCACTACCGCTTTTGCCGTGGGGGCTGAGGAAACCACCACGAAACCCGGTAGCATTACCATCACAAATGCCCTCAAAGGCGAGACCTATAATGCCTACCAGATCCTGTATCTGGAAAGCTACAATGCAGAGCAGAAAATATATGCCTACAAGGCCAATCCTGCCTGGGAAGGATGGCTGAAAACCCAAAGTGACTACGTTTCCATTAACCCTCAGGGCTATGTGACCTGGAATAAGGGCGCTAATGTTGCTGACTTTGCTAAGGCTGCTAAGGGCCAGCTGTCCGGTAAGACTGCTGATGGACAGGTTACGCCTGCCGCAGATGGCTCAGCTACTATTTCCAACCTGAAGCTTGGCTACTATCTGGTCGACTCTACTGTGGGTGCTCTGTGCGAATTGAATACCACAAAGCCCGGCGTGGAAATCACGGACAAGAACACGAAACCCACCATCGAAAAGAAGGTCGAGGAGGATTCTGACAAAAAGTGGGGAGACGTCAATGATGCGGATATCGGCCAGACCGTGAATTTCAAGTCCACCGTCAGTGCAAAGCCCGGCGCTCGGAACTATGTTGTGCACGATAAGATGGATGCTGCTCTGAAATTTGACAGCGTAACCTCCATCACGGCTGGCGGCACCACCCTGACTGCGGTGAAAGATTATACTGTAGTGACTGCCGACCTGACCGATGGTTGCACCTTCCACATTGTGTTCACTCAGGCCTATCTGGACAGCATCACTGCTGACACCAACATCGTTATCAACTACACCGCTAAACTGACGAGTAGTGCCGTTGCTGGCACCGGTTATCTCAACGATACCTGGCTGGATTATGGCAACAATCAGCACACCGAGCATGATACCACCACTACTTACACTTGGAAGCTGCCCATCTACAAGTATCACAAGGATGGCGATACCAAAAAGGCCCTGGCTGGCGCTAAGTTTATCCTGTACAAGGGCAGTGACGAATCGAATAGAGACTATGCTCAGGTCAAAGATGGAAAGCTGACCGGCTGGACTAAGGAGAAGGCGAATGCCACCACGCTTATCTCTGATGCTGAAGGCAAGATTGCGGTCGAAGGCCTTGACGCTGACACCTACTACCTGGAAGAGACCAAGGCTCCTGACGGCTACAATAAGCTGGCAGGTCCTGTCAAGGTTGAGATTTCCCACGCTGTTACCGATGAGGGTGCGCACATGACCCATACCCTCAAGCAGGGTGAACCCAACGCTGAGAAGGTTGGGCAGGTTGAAATCGAGAACAAGTCCGGCACCGAGCTGCCCAGCACCGGCGGCATCGGCACCACCATCTTCTATGTCCTCGGCTCTATCCTGGTCATCGGTGCGGTTGTCTTGCTGATCGTCAAGAAGCGCATGAGCGCTTCCGAATAATTCTTCCATTCTGCTTGCACTCCGGGAGGGCCTTGGCCCTCCCGGACCAAGTGCAATTTAGACCGTTGCAGAATTAAGGAGAATCCTATGAAAAACCATCGTTCTACAATCCTGCTGATCTTAATACTCCTCATAGGCTTGTCCCTAATGCTGTACCCCTCCTTCGCCGATTGGTGGAACTCTTTCCACTCCTCCCGGGCCATTGCCAGCTACGAGGAACAGGTGGCAAATATCGATGACGCACAGTATGAGGAACTTTGGGACGCCGCCCGGGATTATAACCAGTCTCTGCTCCACCGTCCCAACGATTTCATCCTGTCTGACGAGCAGCAGGAGATCTACAAATCCCTGCTGGATATCGGCGGCAACGGCATCATGGGCTACATCGAGATCCCCGTGATCGATGTGATGCTGCCCATCTACCACGGCACTAAGGAGTCCGTCCTGCAGATCGCCGTGGGGCATCTGGACTGGACCAGCCTGCCCGTTGGCGGTGCGGGAAGCCACTGTGTGCTCTCCGGACACCGGGGCCTGCCAAGCGCCCGGCTCTTCACCGATCTTGACAAGCTCAAGGTTGGCGATGTGTTTATGCTGCATGCCCTGAATGAGATCCTGACCTACGAGATCGACCAGATCCTCATTGTCGAGCCCCAAGATACCGATCCCCTGCTGATTGAACCGGGCAAGGATCTATGCACCTTGATTACCTGTACCCCCTACGGCATCAATTCCCACCGAATGTTGGTGCGGGGGCACCGGATCGAGAGTCAGGAAGAACCGAAGGACATTCGTATCACAGCGGATGCCGTGCGGATTGAACCGCTGATGGTAGCGCCCATCGTGGCAGTCCCAATATTGCTGGTGCTTCTGATTATCCTGCTGCTGCCAAAGCAGAAGAAAGGGAAACTGTAGGTGCCGCCGATGAAGAATGGAGAAAAGGTCTATGGCAGGATATAAAAATTTTCGTTTGATCATTGTGATCGTCACGACCTTGGCACTGACTTTCAATGCGGTGATCCTTCCGGCTGCCGCATTGGAGGCCGGCTCCGTTAATGAGACGGGGTCCGTGAAGTATATCGAGGATGACCGCTCTGCTTTAGAGCCAGCGGAAAGCGAATTTGCAGAGAAGGAAGAAAATACGCAGAACGATAAGAAAGAAAACATTCCGCAGGAGGGTGAATCCGGGCAGGAAGCGGATGCGCCCTCTGAGAATGCTGGGGATGCTGTCAGCACAAACCAGGAGGAAGTTGATGCATCCTTCGTGGGCTATTGCTCGGTATCGGAACGGAGCCAAATGTACGAGGCTGCAATGCCTGCGTTAGAGATGGCCGATGGTTGGGCGCTGGTTTCCAGTGAAGATGAATTGCGCAGTGCACTATGTAGCTCAGAAGAAACCATTAAAATTAAACTTTGTGATAGTTTTTCTGTTGCAAACGCACCGTTGCAAATACCGAAAAACAAAAAGGTAACCATGGATCTGAACGGGGAAACACTTACCAACAATAGTAGTGAAAATTCCGAGGAAAGCCTTTTTGAGATTTTAACGGGGACAACGCTTACTATCGAGGATGAGACGCAAGACATAAAAGAAAACAGCGTCTCTCCGGTAAAAACAACAAGTACAGGGAATAAGTATGGGAACACGGCATCTTATGAAAACGGAACCTTAACCTATTATGTCACTGAATCCGAAGTAACGGATTCGAACACAGGCAAAACAACAGAAGCGGTGTACAAGTATGAGGTCCCTGTGCCCTCGGTACCACAAGAAGTGAGTGTCGGTACTCTGGATGGAAACGGAAAAGGGAAACCGATTTTCTGGATGTCAGGTGACGCAGCGAATCTGATTATTAAGGGCGGCAAAATCTGCAACAGCAGCAAGAGTGCCATCTACTGCGATTCATCAAACAGCACAGTGCAAATTGAGGGCGGATACATCTGCGGCAATTCCGTTAATGAAATTGGGGGTGGAGCCGCAATCAGCGCCAAGAAACCGACAACCATCCATATAAACGGTGGCTGTATTTATAACAATACATCGCAGGGTAACGGCGGAGCCATTTATTCGGAGGGGGCTGACGTTACTGTATCGGGCGGTTATATTTTCAGCAACTCGGCTAAGACGAACGTCAATGGCGGCGGTGGCGCAATTTATGCACAAGGCGGTAGTGTTGTGTTGAATGGCGGCTACCTTTTCGACAACAGCGCAAACGGTGGCTACGGCGGCGCGGTTTATATGAAGGACGGTGCCCTTACGGTTGGCGGTTCGGCAGTGCTTGCGGGCAATCGTTCCGTAAAAAAAGACGGTATTGAAGGAACGGGTACGCTGGATGCCGGCGGCGGTGCGATGGCATTGTTTGGTTCAGATGTAACGATCCATGGCGGTTATATCACCGGAAATGAATCTGAGAAAACCGGCGGTGGCCTTTATTGTAGAGAGTCCTCTGTAGTTACGATGGACGGTGGATATGTGACAAACAACAATGCACAGAATATCGTTTGCGAAGGTGCACATATTAATATGGATGGCGGTGGAGGAATCCGACTGGAAAATAACTCCAAGCTGGCACTGAATGGCGGATATATCACAGGCAATATGGCCTGTAGTGGCGCCGGTATATGTGTGACAGGGAAAAGCAGCGATGCTCTGCTCACAATGAACGGCGGCTACATCTGTGCGAACCGTAACGAAGTGCGCTGTGGCATTCCAGCGCACCAGAAAGAGGGCGCTGGTATCTCAATTCGAGAATCTGGAGCCACCGTACATATCACCAGCGGATACATCAACAATAACTCCATTGCGCAGAGTGAAGACTGGGGCGGTGGCGGAATTTTCTGTACAGAGGGTGCTTACCTGTATATCGATAAGATACTGGCGACAAATAACCATGCCCGTGGCTTTGGCGGCGGTCTGGCAGGTTGCCCCACCGGACACGTTTTTGTGCTGGGCAGCGCTGCCGCTGTTTTCGATAATAGGGCGGATGGTACGCAATTGGCTGGTGCTGAATCTACCAAACATGCGGATCAGGACGCATTGAAGGATACAACCTTTATGGCATCCGGCTATTCCGATTTCTTCTGTGCTTTGGGCGGTCAGGTGCAGAAAAAAATGCTGGGCGGCGGCATGGAAAACTGGAAGGGAAGCTGCGATGGCCAGTATGTGAATGCAGAAGGTATGAGCGATGATTGGCTAACTGCATATTTCCGTATGGGCCTGACAGCGCATCCTACTGATGCGGATAAGAACACAGCGTACGAAGCAGCCGCTGCTGGTCAAGCATTGTATATAAACGGAAATGAGTCCTACACCCATGGCGGCGCAGTAATGTGCAACGGCTTTATGTTCGTTGGTGACTGGTCGGATCAGGAAAATATAACCGTCGGCTCGACTATGGATGTGACGGCAAAGAAAGCATTTGGACAGCCTGAACCCATTAATGTTACATACGATAGTGGACCTACCGGTGCCAATGACCAAGAGAGCAGCTCCCGCCTGTTTGACCATAATCCGGATACAAAATGGTGCAATACCAATGTGGCGGAAGCGCGTAAGGAAATTTTCTTTCATACGGACAAGCCGGTGAAAGCAATTCAGTATTCCCTAACAATGGCTAAGGACCATAAGAGCTATCTCAATCGTGTGCCTAGTGCGTGGACATTGTATGGAAGTAACGACAAGGTATCCTGGACAGCTATTGACAACGGGGATGCGGGCGACAAGGATACGCTCCTCAGTGCCCAAAATGGAGAGAAAGTTACATTCTCGATCATGCACCGGGGTGAGTACCAATACTATAAGCTTGTGTTTGATACACCAGGTGCGAACGGTGTCCAGTTCGCAGATTTTGAGCTTTATGACTTGACGCCATCATCAATGGGCGACAAGCAGTTTGCGTTTGAGGTCTATCAATTTCCCGCGTCCTATACGGCTGTAACTGAAACTGCTCTTTCCGGACCCGGAGAGGTCAATAGTAACAGCGAGGGATATAAGAACCTCTTTGATGGTAATACGGGCACAAAATGGTATTACAAAGGGAATGCTTCTCCTGCTGCCATTATTTTCCGTACCGATCATGCGGTAAAAGCGCTTCGGTATTCCCTTACAACGGCTAATGACCACGAAAACTATCCGAACCGTATACCCAAAGCATGGACGCTGTATGGAGGTGATAGTGAAAACGGGACGTGGACAGAGATTGCGCAGCATACAGAAGACGATAACTGCATTAAGAAAGCTGGCAACGAACAGGAGGTTACATTCGATATTCCGGACCCGGCTTCATATCAGTACTATAAGCTCGCCTTTGAAAGCTCTGAAAGCTCCGAAAGCTCTGAAAGCTCTGAGATCCAGTTCTCCGAATTTAAGCTCTATACGGGAGAAGCAAATACACAGAAGGCTACATTGGTATCTACCGGCCATAACGATGCAGAGGGAAATATCACGTTCAGCAATCGGCTTTCGTTTGACCGTGCAGGGACATACTTTTTCGGTGTGGTCGAGAAAGGAATGAAGGGGTCGATAACCAGTGACCGGCACTGGTACAAGGTTGCGGTCACTGTGGGTACAAAAACTGAGGATATTACAGGTTCCAGTTCAAATCGCATAACAAAGAATACCTGTTATATTAAATCGATCAAAGTAGAGCAATTCATGAACACTGAGGGACATGCAGGCATGGTGACGGAACAGGGCTTGCAGTCAATATGGGGGAAAGAATGGGTTGTAGGTGGTCTGGAGTATATTAATCATCCCTATCATTTGTTCCTGAGCGATAACGAAGATGAAACCGGAGAAGCCGGAGATAGCAGCAATAAATCTGTTGCTTTCGTGAATGTCCAGAAAGAGAAAACCGTGAATGTAACGGTTCAAAAGCAATGGGCAAGCTATGTGGACGCAAACGAATACAACACCTATTGTGTGACTGTTCAGTTGCTTAGAAAGCCTATGGGAAACGAGGATGCTGAATGGAAACCCGTGGGTGAAAAAAATGTTCTGAATCGAGCCGGAGCATGGAAACATACGTGGTACGAATTAGACGAGAACTATATCTATTCTGTCAAGGAGACAGAAGTATATTACTTTGATGGCTCCGGAAATAAAAAAGTCGTGTCACCACAGAGCTTTACCACGGAGTACTCGACTAACGGGGAAACATGGCAGAAAACATCCGATGGAGCAGCCCTCCGACCCAATGACAGTACAGAATCCGGGATCATTCAAATCCGGAACACGAAAAAGTACTATCTGATGCCCGAAACCGGCGGTGTCGGCACCATGATCTTTGTGGCCCTGTGCGCTCTGGCTGTCATCTGCGCAGGCGTATTCCTGGTGACCAACAAGAGAATGAGCAAGGAATCTTTCTGATCCTGCATCCCTGACACACTGCACCGCCATGGGAGGCGGAGGTTCTCCTCCGCCCTCCCGATGGCATATCCTTTTCCAAGGCGGACGCATCCGAATACACCCTACACCGCCCACAGGATCGAATCTGAGGATATGCGCTCCTTTGGGGCTATATCGGATGCGTATATCATCGATCGGCTGATCGTTACACCGGTGGTGGCAATGCCCATCATCCTGCTGCTCATTCTGTACGTCTGCTTTAAGCCTGCGAAGCGGAAGCTTCCCATCAATGACGAGGGAGAACTGATATGAAAAGAATAAGCTACCGGATCGCAAACTTAATGCTGATTGCTGTGCTGCTCCTGTCGGGAGCAGCGACCGCCCACGCCGCCTCCACCACGGAGGCCAGTGATAAGGTGCAGCTGCGCAGTGATTGCACTCTGGACGTGACCTATTCCTCCGAGGGAATGGTCTTTGCCGGGCAAGACATCAAGCTCTGGCACATTGCGGATATTACCGAGGATGCGCAGTATGCTTTGGCCGGGAGTTTCCGGTCGTACCCCATCCAGGTCTCCGGCACCTCCTCTCAGAGCGAGTGGGATGAAATGACCACCACTCTGAACTCCTATATTCTCGCCGATGGCATCGCGGCTGACCAAACTGCCAAAACCGATGCGAGGGGCAAGGTCGTCTTTGATAATCTTACTGCTGGCATATACCTGGTTTCCTCAGTTCGCACAGAGCAGGATGGCAAATCCTGTGTGTTTGAATCCTTCCTGGCGGCCGTGCCAGGGTTGGACAGTGAGGGGCAGTGGGTGTATTCCGTCTCCGCAAGGCCAAAAATGAGTGTACACACACCAGCCAAGGGCGAGGTCACCTATAAAGCGGTGAAGGCCTGGAGGGATGGCGGCCAGGATCGCCCGGTCAGCGTCTCTGTGGAGGTTCGCAGGGACGGACAGCTGCAGCAGTCCGTGACTCTCAGCGCTAAAAACAACTGGATGTACACATGGAAGGCCGTTGATGATGGCAGCGTATGGACCGTGAACGAAGTGAATGTGCCAGAGGGTTATACGGTGGGCATTCAGCGCAGCGGCGATACCTTCAGCATTACCAACACCAAGCCGGAGACGCCTGCAGGAAATATTCCGCAGACCGGCGACACAACAAATGTGACCCCGTATGTGCTCTTGATGGCTGCATCCGGGCTGGCGCTGCTGGTGGTGGGCATCGTGTTGAGGAAGAAGTCCCGTGCGAAGTAAAGGGCTTTCCATCCTACTTGTTACGCTGGGCGTTTTGCTGCTGGGCGCTGCGGCGACAGTATTCGTCGTGCGACAGGCGCAGGATAAGCAAAGGGCAGCTGAAATTCCCTCTTTGATTGAAAAAACCGAAGCAGCTCTGCCGGAGCGATCAGCGGGTGTTATCGAAAATCGCGCTGACAGCGCCATGGCTGCCGTGCAGATCGACGGAATTGATGTAATCGGCCTGCTGGAGCTCCCGGGCCGAGGCATTAAGCTGCCGGTAAGCGCAGAATGGGACAGCTCCGAGCAGAGCTTTCGTCCGGCCAGGTTTATGGGCAGCGTGTATGACGGTTCACTGATCGTGGGAGGACGCAGTGAGGATGGCAATTTCGATTTTATCGATCAGCTGGACGCCGGGGAGGAGCTTACCTTCACCGACATGATCGGAAGGGTATTCCGGTATACGGTGCGTAAAATTTGCCACGCTGATAATGCCAGAGCCGAAACCTTGGCTGACTCAGAGAGCGCGCTTACCCTGTTTGTGAAAAAAGGGGGAACTTTTCTCATCGTCCGATGTGCATAACCCATGAAGGGCCACCGCTGCAGATAGCTGCCCTTCCCGGAGGTCGATGGCCAGGTGCAGCGCACCTGATATCCGGCAAAACAAAGCTGAAATATCTGTACCTCTGTATCCTCTGCTTAATGCGGCACAATAAAACGGCTCAAATCCTGATGTGGATTTGAGCCGTTTGTCGTTACTGCTCGGGTTCTTCGACTTTATCGATAGTCCAGGCGGCTCCGAGACCGCCAGTGGTGTTGCGGCGGATGCGCACGGTCACTTCGCGGCGCTCGCCGGCCTGCGTGTAGCGCAGAGGGAAGCTTGCGCGGTTTCGTGCGGCCTCGATGGTACCGCACTCGCGGGCGATCCAGTAGTACTCGCCGACGATGCCGAGCGTGTCGGCGCCGTAGGGGAGATAGGTCGACAGCTGGTGCAGGAGCGGGCCAGGGCAGAAGACCTCGGTTGTAAAGTCAACGGGGAAGTCCTCGGGGATGGACGGTACTGCGGGCTTGGGGACAGGGACGGCAGCGGGGACTGAAGCCGGCGCAGGTGCGGGAATCTGGTCACAAGCGGGTGCGGATGCGGACCCGGTGACAGGTGCGGGCTCGGGCGCCGCTTCCGGCTTGACCGCAGAATCTGCGGGCTCCACGGCAACGAGCGCGTTTGCAGCTGCGGCTTCAACCTCAACCTGCGTCGCGTTCCCGTTCTCGACGCTCGACTTTGCCTCGATGGGCGTGGATGCCATGGTGGTGATGCCGGCGTTGGCGTTCTCGGGGTCATAGACGACCGTAAGCGAGATGGCAGGCTGCGGCGCCTCGGGCTCCGGCGTCGACTCGGTAGCGTCTTGATCGGCGGATTCGTCGGGCTGATCGTCCTTGGCCTCGTCGCCAAAGACATCGCTGTTTTGGAACGCGGGCGTCTCGGGTTGGTTGGCGGCTTCTTCGGTTGTTGACTTGGGAGCCTCGTCGAGCTTCGCAGTGGCTTCCTGCTCGGATATGACTTCGGGATCGGTCGTGGCGGCGATTTCGGTTTCGGCTTCTGCTGTTACCTCAATAGCGACTTCGATCTCTGCCTCGGGCTCGGGTTCCGGCACGGCTTCAACCATGACTTCTGGCTCGGGACGCTTAACGTGCTTGGGGCGCACAGCCTTAAGGTCTTTCTCGCCGCGCTTCTTCTTTTTGTAGGACTGTTTGGTGCCCTTGGCAGCTTTGGGCTTGTCGTCGCCCTTGGCAAGGGCAGCATCCCAGGCCTCGTTGGCGATGACGGTGGCATACAGGCGCCCGCCCTTAAAGACGGTCAGCTTAATGCAGTCGTCAAGCTCCTCGAGCAGCTCGCGCGTGGACTCAAAGCCCAGATCATGCGCGGTCATGTCGCCAGCGGCGAGCGCCTCCTCGACCTGCGTCATAAACGTTTGCTTGCCGCATCCAATTGCATCGCGCAGCAGGCGATACAGATAGATGTGGTTGCCCAGCGAAAGCGTGGGCTTAACTATTGTCTTGCTCATGGCAAATCTCCTCTTTACACACGTAGAGCATCTTACCATCGCCCGGGGTCTGC
>CAKUHP010000012.1 GCA_934658705.1 uncultured Collinsella sp.
ACCAGCGTAGTGGCGGCGGGGAGGCACGGTGGCCATTATTCGGTGACCGGGATTGGTCAAAATTAATTGACCATTAGCGGCTAAAATCGCCCGGCGCTAACACCGGAGCTCATAGAGCGGGCGCGCGCAGAGAGGGGCGATGCCCCGCTGGCCTAGCCTAAGGGCGAAAACGGAATAGACGGACCGACCGTCCGGCTGAGTCTGGGAAGAGGTGCCGGGCGGCGGGCGAAGCATGGCCACCGGACCTATCGAAACACATCTCCACCGTTCCTTCAACTGGGAAAACGGCGCCCCGGGGCCAGATGGGGCCTTGGGGGCGTTCGGCTAGCTGCGGGAACGGCCTATCCGCTCAATGTGTTCGGCTGAGATCGGAAATCAACCCATCAGCTTCCTGAGCTTTATGCCGTGATAGAATAATTGGCTCAAGAACCTGCTTATATTAGGATTGCGCATGCGTCACAGAGGCCTAATACCAGACTAATTGGTTTATCCAACGATCCTAACTGGATTCAATAGATATGAGGCCTGCGAGGCATTAAGGGAGTAACATCCAACGTGAGCCTCTCTCGCAACATCACACACGCTCTGCTCATAACTCTTCGTGTGTTTTGGCGATAAATATTTTGGCGATAAATATATATTTAAAGCCGAAATACCCACTTTGCTACATTCAATGCAACAGCCTTTACCATCGCAAGGAACAATAGCCCTTATTTCCTTTTCAGAGCTCCAAATGTCTCGTTTGATATTTAAGACTTGAGCACAGAGGGTGTAATAAACATTCATTTCGCGAATGGCTGTTTCGTCTTTTTCCCTATACGCTGCTTGCGCAGTAGCAGCCATATATCCAATGATTTTTGAAAAGTCTATGCGAGAAGGCTCGTAAAAAACAGGAAACAGGCGTGATGGATCGACGACTTCGTATTCAACACAAATCCCGTCAGATCCATAATCAGACCACATCTTTAAATTTGAATAGTCCTCGGAAGAAAAAGAACAAATCGCAACGCGACCCGGAAGGTCCCTAATAAAGCCCTCTATTTTTTTCGATAATAATTGAGTTGTTTTCGACTGCTCCAGTTTGCTAACATCAGAACAAAACCCCTTGAGTTCAAACGAATCGTTTTGGTCCGATGCAGAATTGCACCATACGCGTTGATCACGAATAGTTTGCAGCCTTTCACCGAGATCTTTATCAGAAAGGCCTTTAAAAGATATGAATTTATAAATCTTTTTAGGAACCATCAACGCTCTATACTTATCAAAACCTTCAACATCACCTTCCCTTAAAGAGCTTAAACATCTCTGTTTAAGCTCTCCGGCAGATAACTTATAGGAATTACCCATTGAGACAATCTCCTTTTAAACAATTAAACGAATCGCTCAACGCAGGCTTTTAGCCCACGGGTCGCAAGATACAGACGTGCGGCATTAACGATTGAGATCTTCGACCCGATCGTCAGTTTGTGTGCAACATGACGAACGCCCCCCTTAGCAGGCAAACTAGTCCAGCCTTGGCCCAAATGCCCCGCGAACTCATCCCTAACGCGAGCAGTAATCGCACTGTAATCCCCTGCATCCAAGCGCGCAAGGTCGAACACAACCAAATCCAAAAACCACGTGACAAGATCTCCGGGACACAGATTCAACAGCCCTCGCTTGCCCCAGCGCTCCAGCACTTCATGAAGCACCAGCAAATGGGCGTCGACCTTGTCCATGCGCTTGGCGCCGGCGTTAAAAACATGTGTCAGAGACCTCTCCTGCATCACGTAGTGGTACAACTTGTCGCGCTCGACGACCGTCTTGGCAGACAGCGGATACGATTCAAACTGGAACACAACGTCCTCGGCAAATCGGACATTTTCGGCAAAACGCAGAGATTCACGCTCAATCAGCTCGCGAGAGTATGCCGCACGCCATACATAGGGTTGTGCATTAGCAGAAAACAGTAGCCCCGAATCAAATGGCTCAAACGCACGCGCTTCAGGAGAAAGCAGTTGCTTGATGCGCTTCGAGGCCGACTCGGCAGGCTCGCACTCGGCTCCAAACACAACAATCTCGGGATGTTCCTTAGCAAACGTATCGACCAAGAACTCGGCAAGATTTGGCTCGACGTAATCGTCCGAATCAACGAAATCGACAATGTCGCCATGCGCAACATCCATGCCAGCATTACGAGCAGACGAAAGTCCGCCGTTAGGCTTCTCGACAACACGTATGCGAGAATCTTTGCACGCATACTCACCAATAATCGCTGCGGAGTCATCCGGCGAACCATCGTTTACAACAATAATCTCGATATCCGAGTATGTCTGACCCAAAAGAGAATCAAAGCAACGGGGCAGGAAATCCTGAGTGTTATAAACGGGGACGATGAATGAGACCTTCGGACTTGCCATAACTCCCCTATTTCTTAATTGCATCCAGAACGAATGCGGCAACCACGCCCGGGCCGCCGACGCGCGCATAATGCTTCGCGCGGCCCATCGCGCCGGCACCAGCAAAATCCGAAGACTCAGCCAACCACTTTTGTGGATCGTCAACAATAGCCTTCAGGTTCGCTCGCTTCCACGGCTTGAGGTCCGTTAGTTCAAACTCACCGGCCTCAAGCGCTCCGCGGAACTCCTGGGCCATACGGTCCAAAAACTCGGCGTAAAACTTGGGATTCAGGCGAATGTAACTCCACATATATGAATCGTATTTAATGATATTTGCGAACTTAAGCAGCTTGGCAACATCGTGCGAAGAGTGCGACTCAGCGTAATCCTCGACAATCCAGCGATGAATCTCGGCGTATTCATCGTTAACGCAATGAACCTTATTGGGCGAATTGACTGAGGACCCTTCGTTGTCCTGCCGATATGAAAGAACCGAATCGTGCAGGTAAACCGCAGTATCGGCAAGGGCAAACACTTTAAAGGTAAATGAGGCATCCTGAAACGCAGCTCCAGGCGTCGGCAAGAATCGGATGTCATTGCGGTTCAAGAAGTCGCGACGATAAACCGCAGACCAAATCGACGGTTTAAGCGAGAAGGCATCAATGGTGTCACTCGGACAAACCGGCTTGTTGCAATCCTTAGACTTAAAGAGCTCCATCAGCTCTCGGCGCTCCTCGTGCTTTGACCAATACAGGTCAAAGTTCGCCTTTGCAAAATCGGCGCTAAAACGCTCAGCAGCCCCCACAAGTTTCTCCAGCGCATCGGGGGCCATAAAGTCATCGGACTCCAGAATGCCCACGTATTTGCCGCGAGCCATCTCAAGCCCGCGATTCATCGAGTCACCATAACCGCTGTTGGCCTTGTCGATCATCTTCACGCGTGCGTCGCGATCCATGTACTCACAGATAATCGCGGGTGAGCTATCGATCGACCCGTCGTTAATGCAGATGATTTCGATGTCCTCGAGCGTCTGTGTCAGGGCGGAATCGAGACACTCGCGCAGGAAGCGCTCAACGTTATAAATGGGGATAAGCAGCGACAGAACGGGGCTGCCAGAGGAATTAGTAGACAAATGTGCTCCTTAGGAATTACCTGTCGTTAATGGTATCAAAGGGTCGTATCGCCCGCGGGCGTTTATATAATCTATGGAGCCCACAGAGGCGAACGGGAACGAAAGGAAGTCATGGCGCCTAAAGCCACACGCAACACCTCCATCGAAGCGCTGCGCTTGGTCGCGGTCGCCGGGATCGCCATATTCCACACGTTTCAGTGGACCTTCCAGGCCGTCTGCACCGGCGTACCGGAGTACGCAACGCTTGCCGCCTTCCCCTATTCCGGTGCGCTCGGCTCTATTAACTTGATGGGCTGCTGGGCCAACGAGGTCTTCTTTATGATCTCGGGATACTTTCTTATTCCCTCGGCGGTACGCGCTCTCCAAAACGGGTCATCCGTGCATGACCTTACGTGCAAATCGCTTGCTCGCTTAAAGAAGATCGTCTTTCCAACGCTGTTTTATTGCGCTGCCTGCCTGCTTGTCTCGATGTATATCTATCCCCTGCCAGAAATCTCGCTGCACGAGATTGGCTGGCTCACCTTGGGGATCGAGTTTATCTGGGTCTACGCAGCATCCGTACTGCTCGTGCCGGCCATCGTGCTGGCAAGAAGGCAAATCGGCAGCAAAAGTGCTCCGTTTGTCGTAGTGCTCCTCGTGCTCGCAACATTTGGAATCAACTGTTACATCGCGGCCACGGCAAACGAAGCGGCCGGTATCGTTTTATGGCGCAAACTCATGAGCGCGATCACCTATCTCGTGGCTTTTATTGCAGCCGGCGAGATGCGCTTCGCTCTCGAGCATTGCAATAAAACATCCGCGGCTCGAAAATCCAAATTTGTACTGATCGGGTTCACCGGCGTCGCCATTACGATCGAGCTCCTATTGTCGGCAAATAGCCAGTACGGCGCGCTCTGGATGCTCTCTTATAAGTCCACTTCCGTCATATCCTTCATCTTGGCCGCTGCATCCGTTGCCGCCGCAGCGCTCCATCAGCCGCGCCACAAAGCCTCGGCCGCAGACAAGGCAATCACATCTTTCGCCGCGGGAACGCTGGGGTTCTATGCCGTACAGTCGTTCACCTGCAATGTTTGGCGGCCCATCTTCGACAATGCAATCTATACCATGGCAGCCGGCGTCCAAACGGGAGCACCCAATCCATCCGGCGCCATCCTGCTCGGAATCGTTATGAGTCTCTGCTTGGCGTTCACCCTGCTCATCATGGATATCATTCGCAGGGCGGCGGTCGACGCCATCAAGGCTCGCATGAACGGCTAAGCGTCCTTCTGACTCCGCAAGCCACGAAGCGCACACGCGCCCGATGCAAATAACATCGCAAAGGCAATCGCCCAGTTCTTGCAGCCAAATACCGGAATGTGAACAATCGCATGGTCATGCATAACGACGAAATAGCCCAGAACAACAACCAGAGGCTGTGTCATGAGTAGCGATTGGATTAATGCCTCGCGACGACGACCGTCTTGCGCGCCGCCCAGTATCGAGCAAATGATCACTCCAACCCAAATCGCCAATACAACCACAAACGAAATAAGGCAGACGACGTTCGAGAGCATCGCATAGCCGGCAGTTGAGCAGATGGCAAACAGCTGTGGGCTCATGCAGTAAAAATCCTTCAAAATCTGAGGCCAATCAGCTTGGGGCAGCAGCGACGAGGACCCATGCGCGGACCAAAGGCCCATCTCGCCCAGAACGTTCGAAAAAACCTCGTTCCAGCCCAATACAAACGCCGCGACAACCCATTTCATCGCCCAGGTAAGCACAAACGAAAGACCAAACCCAAAGAGTGCCTGCAACATCGTGACGACGCAACGCTTGGGGCGCTCGTCCTCGGGGAGCGCAATAAAGGCGAAAAAACAGTGCAGAGCGACAACTGCGGCAGGAATCGTTAAAAAGTCAAGAAACGAAAACACAGCGCCCGTCGCTATCGACCAAAGGACAAGGCGGCTTGTGAAAACCCGTGCGTTCGGGGCCGAGCCCAAACGAAGGCTCATGCAAGACATCATGATGAGCGCCACAAAGAACGAGATGCACAGCAACAGATCACCGATAAAATTGAAAAACAGATTGGTCGAGAACAACAGGATTACAAGGAAGCCGAACGTCAATGGCTTTGAAAACCGTTTACGCAAGGCAACGTAAGCGCAAGCGGAGCCGGCAACCGCCAGAGCAGCTGCGGGCGCCACGACAACGTCGATACCGCCAATTAACAGGCAGAGATTCGTAAGTAGCTGCCATCCATGCCAATACCGGTAGTACTGCTGATGCGTAATCCCGCCGTCTTTCGCAACGTCATCAATCTCGGCAACGGCCATCGTCTTAAATGGAGAACCCTGATCCTTTTGCTGCGCAATCTCCAAGATAAAGCGATTGTTGTCAAAGCAAACGGGACCGGCAAATACGCGGTGGTCGTAGACATACATATCGGTCAGCAGGGTCGACGACTCCGATGCCTGCGCGCGCGACGCAACAACGGCCCGGGGAAGGCAATTCGCCGCGGTGTTGCTCAGGACAAAGACCAGTTGAAGGACCAAAAACAGCAAGAGCGACTTTGCGGGAAGGCTATCGGTAAAAGAGGCTAAACGAGTTTTATTCACAGGGCATCCAAACAGAAAAAATCGCGTCCATGGAAATCGGCACCTATGTAATACCACAATGCGCGCATGCAATCTCGCTACGCCCACACGTCAACCAGGCTTGTAGCAAACGTTCTTGGTGATTAGCGGAACATTGCCCGTGGGCGCCCGCCTACGCTTACAATAGTAGTGTCCCATGGGACACATTGTTTATTCCGCAGGGCCGATACGCTGCCCACGCGAAAGGATATTCTCGTTCATGACTTCCACCCTTCCCGCCCCCATCGATAAGCTCGCCATCGTCGTCGTTACGTACAAGCGCCAGGAGCTCTTGACCAACTTGTTCGACTCTATGACCGAGCTCACGGCCGCGCCTTGGCGCATCGTGATTGTCGATAACGAGAATTCGCGCGAGACTGAGGCCATGTGTTCCGCGTTTAACGAGCGCTTGGCCAACCTGTGGGGCATTGACGCTGACCAGCCCGACGCACAGGGGAGCACCGACCGCGTTATCTATGCTCCGCAGCTCGAAAACGGCGGCGGCGCGGGCGGCTTTTCCGCCGGCACCAAGTGCGCCTATGACCTGGGCGCCCAGTGGTTCTGGGTGATGGACGACGATGTGCTCGTTATCCCCGAGGGCATCGAGCGTCTTGCCAAGTGGACGGATCGCTACGACGTCATTCAGGGCTCTCGCCTGGACTTCGATGGCGGCGCATTCTTCTGGCAGTATCAGCTCATCCTTTCGCTCGGCATCCCCAACCCCATCGCCAAGTGGGACCTGGGCCCCGAGGGCTATCGCGCCATGAACCAGCTATGCTTTGAGGGCGGCCTGTTCTCGCGCCGCGTGGTCGACAAAATCGGCCTGCCCGACGCGCGCTTCTTCATCTATGGCGACGACGCCTGCTACGGCTATGTCGCCAGTCAGCACTTCCCTGCCGCCGTGGTCGCCGACGTGGTGCTCAAGCGCGCCCGCGCCGTCTCTAACTGGGACATCGCCGGCAAGCGCCAGCTCAACTCCACGAGCGACACCAACCGCTACTACATCATGCGCAATCGAGGCTTTTTGGCCCGCTACATGCAAATCTACGGCGACTATCATCCCGTGCTGTTCCGCCTGGGCAATGCCGCGACCTTCTGCAAGGAATTCATTCGCCTGGCTGCAGTCGATAAGTGCTTTAAGACCGGCATCCCGGCGCTGCGCCGCGGCATGAAGGACGCCCGCAAGATCATCAAGGATCCTGACTGGAAGCCCATGCCGCCCATGAAGGACGCCGAGTAACCAAAACGCTTTCGGCAGCTCGCCCTCTACAACCGCTGCCACACCACGGACACACGATGCCCATCAAAGCCAAAGCCCCAGCGCATACGGCCAACGCCGGGCCGCGGCACGCGAATCTCGTCAATGCCGTCGCGCTCTATGTCAAGTAGCGCCTGCACGGCCAGCAATTCCAGCCCTAGCGCATCCACATCGGGGTCATACATCATATTGATCGTTATGAGCGGACGCTTATCAAGCATGCCGAGAGTGTCGGCAACATCAAACACCCTCCCCGTGGGGAACACCTGGATATCCCAGCGATCGGCACCGCGCTTTCTGCCGGACAACGGATTGGCGTAGCCGGGCAAGCCAAAGCAGAGCCCTTGCAACAACAGGTGATAGGGCAGCGGGGAATCCGCCTCGGCCGTACCAGCACCCGCATCGCCCAAGATTCGGCACAACGCCCGCCTCACCGTATCCTCGTCACCGCGGCACAATCCATCGCGAAACTCATCAACGTCCCGCGCATCCTCGGCGGCGCACTCAAACCATTCAATTATCACGAGGCGCAGCGCCTGGCGAAGCTCGCCATTGGGCAGACGCAGAGCACGCGAAAGGGCACCGCGCTCCGGCTCCCCAGTCTCATCCGTTGTCAAAAAGCCAGACAGGTAGAGCGCAGTCCAAATATCATCAGGCGACTCAGCCTCTTGCCCTGCAGCGTTCAGGTCCAGAGGAGCTTCGACGCAACCATGAGGCTCGAGCAGGTCGAACAACACCGACAGACGATCCAAGTTCCAATCGCCCATAACGCTGCTCAGACAATCAGCGTATCCATAGAGATCCGTTCGCGTGGGCGGCATGCATCCGCGATCCATATAGCCGATCAAGCGCCCCGGATTTTCGCAGTAAAACTCGCCAAACCGGTAGCCTTCGAGCCATTCACACGCTTCGTCCAGACAATCCTTGTGACCGGCGCGCCCCAACAACGCCTGGCATTCGGCATCCGAAAAGCCAAACCAACGATCGCACCAGGACGAAAGCGGAGACGCCATGCGAAACGAGCAGCCAGTCCGCGCCAGCGCCGCCTCTGCAGGCCCGGGGCGCTCGCCCATCAGGCAAGCCAATCGCAGCGAATCGCCTGCCAAGCCAATGGCATTAAAGAGCATGCGTTCTAGCAACTCTGCCGGAGAGACGTCATTGCCGCGCTTTGTCACTGCGCAATTCGACCACGCCGCATCGTAGTCATCAACGAGCAGCACAACCTGTTCGTCGCAAGCCATCTCCAGCAACTCGATCAGAACACCAAGCACGGCATCGGTTTCATCGGGGCTCGCCACGCCGCGTGCAACACGCTCGACATGGCGCACCTTACGACTCGGTAAGTCCGGCGCTGCCAGCAGCGGCAGCAAACGAGCACACTCATGGGAGACGGCATCGCGCAGGGCCACAGCAGCATCGGCGCCACGCTTTGCGGCGGAGGAAAAGTCCAGCATAATCACGGGGTAGCATGCATTCTCATCACGATAGAGTCCCTCTTCGGCGTCCCAAATCTGCGTGCCGACAAACATCCCGGGGTCCGCTCTCCCGATCACCGGGCACTCCAAAAACGCCTTGAGCATCGACAGGTTCATGCTCTTGCCAAAGCCCTCGGGGCGGCAACACACCACAACGGATGCGTCACAATCCAAAACATCGGCAATAAACATAGTCTTATCGACCAACATGCACCGATTAACTGCCTTGGCAAAATCGTGCACGCCGACAGGCAAAACCGCATCGTCTGCATGATTGATCAGTCGCACATCAATGCCGGTTTCACCATAATTCACCTGTTCAGACACCGTAACTTCTCCCTATATCGCAGCACGATACAAATTGTAATGAATGGCGAATAGGCAACGATGTCGCCGCGCAAACGTTTCGGGCAACGGTAGTAACAAAGACCCCGAGGGGGAACAACAAATCGTTGCACAACAAAACGGGGCCCAATGCAACCGCACCGAGCCCCGCTCTCGTCCGCATCTTAAGACGCCCCGGGAATTACTCCTTAAAGCCGTCCTCCTCAGCAGCCTTCTTCTGCTGATCGAGCTTATGCTTGCCGCTCACGATAGACGTAGCGCCCAGTGTAGCCAGGCTTGCACTGGCCAAGCTGGCCATCACGATAAGGTCGCCCGTCTTGGGCATGTTGCCGCCATTGTTGCCAGCATTACCATTGCCGGAACCGGAATCGTTCTTGCCGGCGGCATTGTTATCACCGGCGCCATCTTTGTTGTCGTCGGAACTATCCTTGTTGTCACCGACGTTGTTATTGTTCTCGCCACCGCCGGACTTGTTGTCCTTCTCCTTGGAGTCGTCCTTCTTCTCCTCAGAACCAGAGACCTTATCCGTTTCGGGCTTCCCAGATGTATCCTCGGATTTATTGTCCTTGGAGTCGGCCTTTGCGACCTCGGTCTTCGTCACGGAGTTCTGACCATCATTGTCCTTGTTAGAAGATGAGTTGCCGCTTGCACCAGCCATCAACGACCCCAGCGTGGAGCCAAACAGTTCGGGAACAGAGGGCTTCTTGTTCGCCGGGGTGACGGACGCATCCGTCCCCTTATTCGAATCGTCCTTAGAGCTATTGGAGCCAGACCCCGCGTTAGAGCCAGAGCCGGCTCCGGCAGAGGATTCGCTCGAACCGATGGAGGGTTTAGATGAGCCATTGCCGGTCGAGCCGGTGTTGTTGCTACCGGTATCGGTAGGAGGCTCGTTCTTCTCGCCTCCATTGCTCTCTTTGTTATCAGTATCGGGCTTCTGTACGGGCTGAGACTCCTCAGGAGTCTGGCTTGAACCAGGCGTCGACGGGGACTCCGATTCCTCAGACTTCTTATCAGCCTCTGTGTTCTTATCAGCCGGCTCGTTCTTATCAGCTGATTCGTTCTTATCGGCAGCCCCGTTCTTATTAGCCGCTTCCTTCTCGTCCTCGGCAATATAGACCAGGCAGTCCTTGAGCTCGTTGCTGTAGCGGTTTCTCCAGCCGTTGTGATATTGGGATTGATTCGGATACTTTTTCGCCACGTTATTGACCACGCTATCGGAGAGCGCCGTCACAAACTGACGATCGGTCATGTCGTTGGAAAGATTCGCCCAACGGAAAAAGTCCTGGCAACCATAGGTGCCGCACATGTTCGTAATGCTCCAGACCATGCCCTTGACGCAGTCGGCGCGGCCGGAAATGTCAATGCCCAGCGCGCTCTTGAGCCACGACTCGGTAACCGCATAGTAGGAGTTGTACGCATAGGCATCCTGCAGCGCCGAGAACTCCGCAGGGTCGGTGTTATAGGCGCCCAGGAAAGCATCCTGGGCAATGCGCCCCAACTCGGTAAGTTGGCCGTTCGCATACATGGGATTATTCGCGTTGGAAATCTCGCCACCGCGATCAATCGAGTCTTTGAGCATGCCATATTTAGCAGAATCGTAGTTGTAGACCTGCTTCATGAACGGGATGAGCGACCAGCGGCGATCGAACTGGTAATAGCCCAGCGCGTTATAACCGTCACCGAACGAAAAACCCTGATTATAGTTGCCATGGCTCTCGTACTTGGTAAAGTACTTCATCTCGGTGGTCACGTTGACAAACGAGACGCCCTGGACCGAGCGCAGCACACCCGAGAAGGACTGCTGGGTGTAAAGGCCCTTATCGATATTGGTGGCATCCGAGGCAACGCCCGGCGTGGGCTCCTCGGCAACAGCGGCCGTGGGCGCGGAAACGGCGCCAAACGAGAGCGCCAGCGTCAGGCCCGCCACGATAGCGGAATGCTTGGGCTGCATAAGATCCTCCCTGCATTGGTGTAGTTAAAGTGCAGTTTGCAAAGATAGATTCAGTATTACAGCTCCCCGCTTGTTGCACAACAACAACTCGGCAAACGGCAACAACCCTTCGCGAAATCTCAAGGAATTAGATGAACTGGTCGTCGGGGGCCAGAAGTAGATCGCCATAGTGTGCCAAAAGGCCGTCTCTCAGCTGGCAAAAGGCGGGGATATAGACGTTCAGGATGCGTTTGATCAAATCCTGCGCCAGCTTATTGTCATAAATATGAACGTTCGTATTGCGGTCTCTGAGCATGTCCAGCCAAGCAGCCTCATCAATAAAGTCGTAGAACCGATAGGCCTCTTTCAAGATGGCACGAGGAGAGCCCGACGCAGCAAGCGTAGCGCCCTCATACTCAAGCAGACGCTTGAGGAGCTTCCAGCTCAACTCAAACTGCAGGTTAAACTTATTGATCAAACCACTCTGAACAAAATCGTTATTAAGATCCTGATTGGGCGCATCCTCAAGATTCGCTAAGGCGCTGGCAAAGTTCTCATATTTTTTCATACAGGACCACACCATCCCTGGCTATTTCGTCGAGCAATTGCTGTGATAAGGACTCATCGAGATTGACGATATCAACGTCTAAAAGCGTATCGAGATGCTCCTCGATCAAGTATGAGAAATGCCGGAAGTCCTCGCAACCCGCAACAGCAATATCTATATCACTCTTGGGTAAATTGTCGCCTCGAGCTCGAGACCCAAAGAGCACTACTTTCTCGATATCACATTCTCGGGCAAACGATGCAATTTGCTGGTACACCCTGTCGAGAGACCCCATTTGCAACCCCTACAGCTTAATGTCGAAGTTGATCTCGGGGACGGCGGCTAGGTCGGCGAGCGTCACGCCGTCGACGTACTTTTCGATCACGTCGTCCAGGCCGCGCCAGAACTTGACCGTAGAGCACAGGTCGCTGCGGGTGCAGCTGTTGTCGATGCCGTCGCACGCCACCGGCGCCGTGCTGCCCTCGACGGCGCGTAGGATGTCACCGGCGCGCACCTCGGCCGGGTCCTTGGCCATCATGTAGCCGCCGCCCTTGCCGCGCACACTCTTGAGCAGGCCCGCCTTCATAAGCGGACGAACCAGCTGCTCCAGGTACTTCTGCGAAATATGCTCGCGGTCGGCTACTTCGCGCAGGGCAATCTTGCCCTCGGCGTCGCCGAGCGCCGCGATATAGATCATCAGTCGGAGGGCATAGCGGCCCTTAGAAGAAATGAGCATACCTACCCTCCCATCGCATCCGGGACAACACAGCCAGGAGTATTTGCCCCAAATCTTACGCACGCGGGACAGGCAATCCTGGTTATTTTGTCCCACAATCTGAAAAGTCGAGTGGATTAGTCGGGTTTTCCCTTGACTAACGCCGAACCCATAGTAACTTTATTCCGAGAAGATTCCTAGGGTTTAGTACACCCATGAGTACACCATATACAGAGAGGGACAGCATGAGCGCAAATCCGCTGCTTTCCATCGAGGGTCTGACCGCCTCCGTGGACGAGAAGACCATCCTCCACAACGTCAACCTCAACGTCGCCGCCGGCGAGACCCACGTGCTGATGGGCCCCAACGGCGCCGGCAAGTCCACCCTCGGCCACCTGGTCATGGGCGACCCCGTCTACACCGTCAACGACGGCCGCATCGTCTTTGACGGCCAGGACATCACCGAGCTCACCACCGACAAACGCTCGCGTGCCGGCCTGTTCCTGAGCTTCCAAGCCCCGGTCGAGATCCCCGGCGTGCCGCTGTCGAGCTTTTTGCGCGCCAGCATCGCCGGCCGACCCGGCCTGGAGATGAAGGGCAAAGAGTTCCGTCGTCGCGTAAAGGAGCTCGCGGCCGAGCTCAACATGGACACCGCCTACCTCAACCGCGAGCTGGGCGTAGGCTTCTCGGGCGGCGAGAAGAAGAAGGTCGAGATGCTCCAGCTCCTGCTGCTGCAGCCCAAGCTCGCCATCCTCGACGAGACCGACTCCGGCCTGGACGTCGACGCGCTTTCCACCGTCAGCCACGGCATGGACGCCTACCGCAAGAGCTGCGACGGCTCCATGCTCATCATCACGCACAACACGCGCATCCTGGAGCACCTGGATGTCGACCGCGTCCACGTTATGGTCAAGGGCCACATCGTGCGCGAGGACGACGCCTCGCTCATCCCCTGGATCGACAAGAATGGCTTTGAGACCTTCGAGCGCGAGGCCGCCGAGCAGCGCGGCCAGGCCGAGGCCGCCGCTGCCGAGCAGCAGGCGTAAAGGGGCGACGCAATGACCAAGAACCGCACCGAGGTCGCGGACATCGACCGCAGCCTCTACGACTTCACCTATGGCGAGGAGGGATTCGAGCGCCTCGACGCCGGCATCACGCCCGACATCGTGCGCGAGATCAGCGCCAAGAAGGACGAGCCGCAGTGGATGCTCGACCTGCGCCTCAAGTCCCTCGAGATCTTCAACCGTTTTCCCGACCCGACGTGGGGCCCCTCCATCGAGGGCCTGGACATGGACAACATCGTCACCTACGTCAAGCCCAACACCGACCAAAAGCACGATTGGGAGTCGGTGCCCGACGACATCAAGAACACCTTTGAGCGCCTGGGCATCCCCGAGGCCGAGCGCAGCTACCTGGCGGGCGTCGGCGCACAGTACGACTCCGAGCTGGTCTACCACAACATGCAGGACACCGCGTCCAAGATGGGCATCGTCTACTCCGGTATCGAGGAGGCCCTGCACGACCCGCAGTGGGAGCCGCTCATCCACGAGAAGTTCATGACGCTCATCCCGCCCACCGACCACAAGTTTGCGGCCCTGCACGGCGCCGTGTGGTCGGGCGGCTCGTTTGTCTACGTGCCCAAGGGCACCAAGCTCGACTTTCCGTTGCAGAGCTACTTCCGCCTCAACGCCAAGGGCGCCGGCCAGTTTGAGCACACGCTCATCATCGTCGAGGATGACGCCGACCTGCACTTTATCGAGGGCTGCTCCGCGCCCAAGTACAACGTGGCCAACCTCCACGCCGGCGCCGTCGAGCTCTTTGTGGGCAAGCGCGCGCACCTGCGCTACTCGACCATCGAGAACTGGTCCAAGAACATGTACAACCTCAACACCAAGCGTGCGCGCGTGGACGAGGACGGCGACATCGAGTGGATCAGCGGCTCCTTCGGCAGCCACGTGGGCTACCTCTACCCCATGAGCGTGCTCAACGGCCGCCGCGCCCGCTCGAGCTTTACCGGCATCACTTTTGCCGGCGCCGGCCAGAACCTCGACACCGGCTGCAAGGTCGTGCTCAACGCGCCCGAGACCTCCGCGACCGTCGAGACCAAGGGCATCTCCAAGAGCGGCGGCATCCAGACCTTCCGCAGCTCTATCGTGGCCACGCCCAAGGCCGAGGGCTCCAAGGCAACCGTGAGCTGCCAGTCGCTGATGCTCGACGACCAAAGCCGCTCCGACACCATCCCGGCCATGGATATCCGCGCCAAGAACGTCGACATCGGCCACGAGGCCACCATCGGCCGCATCGGCGACGACAAGGTGTTCTACCTGATGAGCCGCGGAATCTCGGAGGAAGAGGCCCGCACCATGATCGTCAACGGCTTTGCCAACCCGGTCTCCAAGGAGCTGCCGCTGGAGTACGCCGTCGAGATGAACAACCTGATCAAGCTCGAGATGGAAGGAGCGATCGGATAATGAAACAGGAAACCAACGCCGCTGCTACCACCCTTGAGCAGGTCAACGCGATGCCCGCAGGTACCTGGGGCTGGTTGCGCATGAACCAGACCAAGCTCGAGCTTTCCGACGAGCTTGCCGCCGCTCCTGCCGAGGCCGTAGAGGTCGAGGGCCTGGACGAGCAGTTTGCCGGTGCGGACGACGCCTTCGACACCGCCATGGAAGCCATGGCCGAGCGCTTCCCCGAGCGCCGTGCCTCTGCCCCCGGTGACGCCGCCGACCGCGCCCGCATCACACCCGATACTGAGCTCGACGTGCCCGCAACCTCGGTCTACCAGGCCGGCGCCATCAAGCTCGAGGAGGAGCTCTCCCCCGCCGAGGCCTTCGAGACCGGCATGGGCGAAGCTGCCTACACCTACCTGGCCGAGCACGCCGCCAAGCGCATCGTCATCGATGTGCCCGCATATAAGCACGCCACGGTTACCGTGCGCGTAAGCGGTGTCGACGCCGCAGCTGCGATTGCCGCCATCGACGTCATCGCCCGTCCGCAGGCAACGCTCGACCTGAACATTGCCCTGGACTCTCCCGTTGCCGGCGAGGGCGTCGTGGGCTCCGTGCTACGCGTGTGCGTCCACGAGTACGCCACCGTCAACGTGACCTGCACGCAAACGCTCGACGATAGCTGGATCGCGCTCGACGACACCGGCCTGTTCCTGGACGAGGGGGCGCGCGTCAACGTGCAGCACACCGTCCTGGGCGCCGGCGCCAGCGCCACCGGCCTTGCCGGCGACCTGTTGGGCGACACCGCCAAGGTCACCATCGATACCGACTACCTGGGCGCCCGCGAGCAGGTGCGCGACTTTAACTACGAGCTGCGCCACCGCGGCCGCAAGACCGAGTGCGAGATCGACGCCAACGGCGTGCTGACCGGCACGTCCAAGAAGGTCTACCGCGGCACCATCGACCTCGTGCACGGCTGCAAGGGCGCAACCGGCACCGAGCGCGAGACCGTGCTGCTCGCCAACAAGGGCGTCGACAACAAGACCGTCCCCGTCATCCTGTGCGACGAGGACGACGTCGCCGGCAACCACGGCGCCACGATCGGCCATGTCCGCGACGAGCAGCTGTTCTACCTCGCCTGCCGCGGCCTTGACCAAAACGCCGCCGAGGACCTGTTCATCCGCGCCAAGTTGGAGGGCGCCGCGCTTTCCGCCACCGACGAGCGCACCCGCGCCGCCGTCGTCCGCCTGGGCAACAACCTGATCGACAACTTTGAAGAGGAGCTCGCATGATCGACACCGAGCACGTTAAATGCGATACCTGCACCGCCCCCGAGCCCATGGAGCTCGACGCCAGCGACGAGGCTTCGCGCGGCTGGCCTACCGTGGACATCGAGACCAACCCCTACAAGGGCCAGTTCCCGCTGTTTCAGCAGCATCCCGAGATCGCCTTCCTCGATAGCGCCGCCACCGCGCAGCGCCCCGGCTGCGTGCTCGACGCCGAGCGCGACTTCTACCAGCGCATGAACGCCAACCCGCTGCGTGGCCTGTACTCGCTGTCCGTCGAGGCCACCGACGCCATCGCGAAGGTCCGTCAGCAGATCGCCGACGTCATCGGCGCTCCCCAGGCCAACGAGGTCGTCTTCACCCGCAACACGAGCGAGTCGCTCAACCTGGTCGCCAAGAGCTTTGCACCCACGGTGCTCGAGCCGGGCGACGAGGTCGTCATCACCATCATGGAGCACCACTCCAACCTGATCCCGTGGCAGCAGGTCTGCCGCGAGACCGGCGCCAAGCTCGTCTACCTCTACCCCACCAAGACCGGCCAGCTCACCACCGAGGAAGTTCTTGCCAAGGTGGGTCCCAAGACAAAGATCCTGGCCGTGGGTCAGGTCTCCAACGTGCTGGGCGTCGAGAACCCGGTCAAGAACCTCGGCAAGCTCGTGCACAAGTACGGCGGCTACCTGGTCGTCGACGGCGCACAGTCGCTGCCGCACATGCCGGTTAACGTGGCCGACCTGGGCGCCGACTTCTTTGCCTTTAGCGCGCACAAGGCCATGGGCCCCATGGGCATCGGCGTGCTGTGGGGCAAGATGGACCTGCTCAACGCCATGCCGCCCATGCTCACCGGCGGCGAGATGATCGATTCGGTCACCGAGCAGGATGCCGTCTGGGCGCCCGTCCCCGAGAAGTTCGAGGCCGGCACGCAGGACGCCGCCGGCATCTTCGCCACGGGCGCGGCCCTCGACTACCTGGTCAACACGGTGGGTTACGAGAACATCCAGGCCCGCGAGCAGGCACTCGTCCACTATCTGATGGGCGAGCTCATGCAGCTTGACTTTGTCCAGATCATCGGCTCCATCTATTGGGATAACCACCACGGCGTCGTGAGCTTTAACGTCAAGGGCATCCACCCGCACGACGTCGCGAGCATCATGGACATGGACGGTGTGTGCATCCGCGCCGGCCACCATTGCGCACAGCCGCTGCTCACCTGGCTGGGCGTCGAGAACCTCGCCTGCTGCCGCGCCAGCGTCGCCTTCTACAACGACAAGGCCGATATCGACAAGTTCATCGCCGGCCTGCATCACGTTTGGAGCACGTTCAATGGGTAATCTGTACACCTCCACCACGTTTATGGAGCACAACTCGCACCCCGACTACAAGTACGAGATGGACGCCCCCACGCATGAGCACGACGGCATCAACCCCAGCTGCGGCGACGAGCTCACCTTGCAGCTGCGTGTCGAGAACGGCGTGATCGAGGAGGCCGCCTTTACCGGTCACGGCTGCGCCATCAGCCAGGCCAGCGCCGACATCATGGCCGACCTCATCACCGGCGAGACGGTCGAGGAGGCACGCCGCCTGGCCGAGCTCTTCCTGGCTATGATCCGCGGCGAACAGCTCTCCGAGGAGGATCTGGAAGACCTGGACGAGGCTGCCCAGCTCCAGGACATCTCGCACATGCCCGCCCGCGTCAAGTGCGCCGAGCTCGCCTGGCGCACCCTCGACGGCATGCTTGAGGAGCAAGCCGACCAGTAGCGAATGCATCAAATCCAAGGCTATTGATGGCCGAGCCGCCCGATACGGGCGGCTCGGCTTTTCTATTACGAGCGCAGACGCGCAGCCCGCGTATCCGACCCCCGGCCTGTCATTTACGGCAGCACCAGCCGCGAGCACGGGCGTTTCCCACGGAACAAAACGCCGGCGGCTGGGCCGCGAGCCCGCCAAATAGCGTGTCAAGCTCGGTCCTACTGGGCTCCGGATCACTTCGTGCCCGTCGCAGAAGGGTCCCATGGGGTGCGGTGTGCATTTTTGCGAGTATTCAGCAAGCCAACGTGCGTGCATACAAATCGGGAGCGTTATTCAGCATCTATACGCGCCTTTATATGGCGTTTCAAACCAGCATCACCGCCTGACGGGACGCAAGCATGCGTTTCGGAGCGAATCGGCAGGCAAAAACTGCTTCGAAGCCCGCTACGTTGCGGGCCTGCGGCGGTGTCGGCAGCGCCCCGATGCTGAATACTCCGTTTTTTGCACGGTCCTGACGGGGGGTAGGTTCGGACAAAACCCAACTGAACCGTAAATTTATGCAATTCGGCGATCATTCTATGCAAATCTAGAACTACAGCTGCCATAACAAGCGTTAAGAACGCTTACTGCAGCGCACAGGCGACCCTAAACCAGATTTCCGTCAGTCCGCATCTCCGTTCGCGCGTGGGCGCGCACGATTCGAGAAACGGTGCTTTTTCCAATCCCCGTATACCGCTCGATATCGCGCACGGTATAGCCCGCCTCATGAAGCGCATAGATGATTGTATCGCGTCGCACCGGCGCCACGGTCTTAAGTTCCTTGAGCGGAACCCCAAGCTCCTTCGCCATCTTATCGGCAAAGGCATGCCGTTCCCATTCCGTCTCATCCATATCGTGAATCACCGGATCGGAACCGTCGGGCGTCTCCAGCGAATAGGCGACAAAGCTCTCGGCGGAGCCAAAGAGCTCGAGCACCGTAGACGGATCCGAAAAGCCCATCCTCGCATCGTCATCAAACGCCCGCAGATACTCGGCAAAGCTGCTCCACGGGTAACGTTCGATAAGAGCGATACCGGCCTCTTGCGGATTAGCGTGCACGTAGCGAATGGTAGCCATCAGGTGCCGGTCGGTATCGAGCGCACGCCGGTCAAAGCGGTTTTGGAACAAACGACCCGTGCGCCCGGTGCGCTTGTTGAACCGACGAGCGTACGTCAAAAGCAGCCGCTGCATGGCTGCGCTCATTTCGTCCTCGTAATCCAAAAGCACCAGATCCACGTGGTCGCTCATAAGGCACCATGCCACGACCGTCACGCCCCTATCGCGGCAGCAATCGCGCATCAGTTCCAAAAACTCCCGGCGGTCAGCGTCGTTTTCAAAGATGGCCTGCTTACCGACGCCTCGGGCCGAAACGTGATAATAACCGGTAACCGTTCTCCAAACGCGCTGCACGGCAACCCCTTCCGCGGGACCTACTTGCGCCTTCCAATACACCACGATTGAAGCGTGCTATCAAAACATACATGTAAAATGGCACCATCGCGCGGCAGAAGGCGGCAAACGGCCGGCGAACGGCGCCGCGGCACAGGTCAGACGATGTAACGTTTCCGTAAGCTGACCAAAATCGTCAAATAAAGAACAACCGCTTCTGATGAATTTGTCCCGCTTAAATCGCTTCAATTGAAAGTTCCGCGCATCTCGCTACGAAAACTGAGCCGTTCGCCGAATATTCCGTGCATTTCGCGGTATTATAGGGGCTGCATGTCATGTCCCTTTCGAAGGGTCGCCCGGCAATCGCCAGCCACGACCCCCAGACGGGACGCCAACACGATAGAGAGGAGAGGCATGCAGTACTCACAGGAAGTGGAGAACATGTGCCCCGTTGCCAAGGGTGCATACCACGGCCCCGCACCCATCCCCGAGGAGGGCAAGTGGGTCCAGGCTAAGGAGATTTCCGACATCTCCGGTCTTACGCACGGTGTGGGTTGGTGCGCACCTCAGCAGGGCGCCTGCAAGCTCACGCTGAACGTCAAGGACGGCATCATCGAGGAGGCCCTCGTTGAGACCATCGGCTGCTCGGGCATGACCCACTCTGCCGCCATGGCTTCCGAGATCCTTCCCGGTAAGACCATCCTCGAGGCCCTCAACACCGACCTCGTCTGCGACGCCATCAACGTTGCTATGCGCGAGATCTTCCTGCAGATCGTTTACGGCCGCAGCCAGACCGCGTTCTCCGAGGGCGGCCTGCCCGTGGGCGCCTCCCTCGACGACCTCGGCAAGGGCCTTCGCTCTCAGGTCGGCACCATGTTCGGCACCAAGGCCAAGGGCGCTCGTTACCTCGAGCTCGCTCAGGGCTACGTCACCCGCATGGCTCTCAACGACAAGAACGAGATCATCGCGTTCGAGTTCCTGAACCTCGGCAAGTTCACCGACGCCGTCAAGGCCGGCAAGACCCCCGAGGAGGCCATCGCTGGCGCTATGGGCCACTATGGTCAGTGGGAGAACGCTGCCAAGTACATCGACCCGCGCACCGACGAGGAGACTCACTCCGTCGCCAGCGTGTTCCCGGTTCACGAGTAGAAAGGGAGGGAAATAACTATGACTGTTACGTTCGAAGGTTACGAGCGCCGCGCTGACAAGATCAACAAGTGCCTCGCCGACAACGGCATCGCCTCCCTCGAGGAAGCTCTGCAGATCTGCACCGACAAGGGCTTCAACCCGCGTGAGATCGTCAACAACACCCAGTCCATCGCCTTCCAGAACGCTGAGTGGGCCTACACCCTCGGCTGCGCTCTCGCTGTCAAGCGTGGCGCCAAGTCCGCTTCTGAGGCTGCCGCCATCATCGGCGAGGGCATCCAGGCCTTCACCGTTCCCGGCTCCGTCGCCGAGGACCGCAAGGTCGGTCTGGGCCACGGCAACCTGGGCGCTATGCTGCTCTCCGACGACACCGAGTGCTTCGCCTTCCTGGCTGGCCACGAGTCCTTCGCTGCCGCTGAGGGCGCTATCGGCCTGGCTCTGAACGCCAACAAGGCTCGCAAGAAGCCGCTGCGCGTCATCCTCAACGGCCTGGGCAAGGACGCTGCTCAGATCATCGCCCGCATCAACGGCTTCACCTATGTGAAGACCCAGTTCGACTACTACACGGGCGAGCTCAAGGTCGTCGAGACCATCCCCTACTCCGATGGTCCCCGTGCTGCCGTTAACTGCTACGGCTCCGACG
The DNA here is from genome assembly GCA_934658705.1 of uncultured Collinsella sp. GTDB lineage: Bacteria > Actinomycetota > Coriobacteriia > Coriobacteriales > Coriobacteriaceae > Collinsella. Next base: position 21,092 of record CAKUHP010000012.1, read on the forward strand.
ACGTCCGCGAGGGCGTTGCCATCATGTGGCACGAGAACGTCGACATCTCGATCACCGGTAACTCCACCAACCCCACGCGCTTCCAGCACCCCGTCGCTGGCACCTACAAGAAGGAGCGCATCGAGGCTGGCAAGAAGTACTTCTCCGTCGCTTCTGGTGGCGGCACTGGCCGTACCCTGCACCCGGACAACATGGGCGCCGGCCCTGCCTCTTACGGCATGACCGACACCATGGGCCGTATGCACTCCGACGCCCAGTTCGCCGGTTCTTCCTCCGTGCCTGCGCACGTCGACATGATGGGTCTCATCGGCATGGGCAACAACCCCATGGTCGGTGCCACCGTCGCCTGCGCTGTCGCCGTCGAAGAGGCCCTCAAGGCCTAATCGCGCCCGCGCGATGCTCATATAGTTGAGCCTTAGAGCCGCTATCCACCCGGGTAGCGGCTCTTTTTTATTCCCGAGGATAGCCAACGCCGATATATCAGTTGCGGTGAAATACGGACTGAATTGCATCCATATAGACCAAAACAGTCCATATTCCACCGCAACTTAATGAGGGATGGAGTGGATCGTCCAAGTGTTCGCGACGTCCACCTGCGATATCGGCCCTTTACCGAATAGCCGAATCTTTTCGCTGCCTTTGGCAAGCGCCCGTGCGACAATGCGCCGGACGAGAAAGGAATCCAATGGAATCGACTGATGTACTGGTAATTGGATCGGGCATTGCAGGCCTTTGTGCCGGCATCGAGGCGGCACGCGCGGGCGCGACCGTCGCCATTGCAAGCGCCGGCAAAATCATGAGCGGATCGAGCTTCTTCCCGGGCACCTGGGGCTTGGGGCTTATCGGGCCCGTCGACGAAGCCGACGAGCAGGACCTCATCGACACTATCCAAACCGTCGGTGGCGGTGTCGCCGACCCCGAGCTCGTTCAGACGTTTGTCCACGGCATTCCTCAAGCAATCCAGTGGCTTGAGCAAGATCTGGGTGTTGAGCTTCAGCGTCCGCAAAGCGCCGAGAGCGCCCAGCAAAAGCAGTTTATCCCCTGCTTTGACCACAAGACGCGTATGTGGCGCGGCCTGACCCGCAAGCCCCTTGAAGACGCGTGTACGGCCCAGATCGAGTCGCTCGGCATTCGTCTACTCCCCCGCCACGAGCTTATCGACCTTGTTGAGGCCACGGACGGCCGAATCACCGGCGCCGTGCTTTACGACCGCGCAAACGAGCATCTCGTGCCCGTGACAGCTAAGGCCACGATCATCGCAGCCGGCGGCACGGGTGGTCTGTTCGAGCGCAGTCTCACTTCGGCCGATGTACTCAGCTCCTCCCAAGCCATCGCCCAAACACATGGCGCGTCGCTTACAAATATAGAGTTCATGCAGATGATGCCCGGCTTCATTGAACCCAAGCGCAACCTCGTCTTTAACGAGAAGACCTGGCGCTACGTCAAATTCGATCAGCCGGTTGACATCGACGACGACAAACTGGACAACCTGCTTGAGCAGCGCTCCGGATACGGCCCCTTCACGTCACGCCTGGATTCACGCGCCATCGACCTTGCCATCGACCAAGCGGGCGCCGAGGGCCTAGCGCTGCATTACGACTTCCCCAGTGAGGACGTCCCCGAGTTTGTGCAGACCTTTGCCACATGGCTCCAAGACGAGCACGGCATTGTTCCGACTGATGAGATGCGCGTAGCGATGTACGCCCATGCCTCCAACGGCGGCATCAAGATCGATAAGGCGGCCGCGACAGGCGTTGCAGGTCTCTACGCCTGCGGCGAGGCGACAGGCGGCATGCACGGCGCCGACCGCATTGGCGGCTTGTCAAGCGCCAACGGCATCGTGTTCGGACGGATTGCGGGCACATCGGCGGCTCAGACTGCGCAGGAAGTTCCAGAGGCAGCCCAGAAGGCGGATATCGCCCTCCCCCAGCATGGCATTGCCTCAGCTGATGCCGAACGCCTAACCCGCAGCCTCAAGCACACGATGAGCACGTATTGCATGATCAACCGCACCGAAGCGGGCCTTTCCTCAGCGCTGCAAGAGCTTGAAGGCCTGAAGCTCGAGTCCGCAGCCCTGACTATGCAAAACGCCCAGGACAGCCAAATCGCGGCCCTCGCTCGCCTGCAATCGCAAATTAAGCTGGCAACCGAGATGGTCAAAGCCATGCGCAAGCGAACCGAAAGCCTCGGATCGCACTATCGTGCAGACTAGGCTGAGCACCCATCTAGAGCAGAATACAACTACTCGATATTAATAGGTCCCGTAAGCTTGAAGCGGCACGGGGCCCATTCGTGTCCGCACAACCGCGTATTCTTATTCTGAATATAGAGCGGGCAAAGCCGTGCAGACAACGGACTAGAGAGGAAGAAATATGGACAGTAGAGATATCGAGAAGTGGCGTGTCGAACTTGATAGCTACGCCCATGTGGAAGACGGCATCGAGTATTGGCTCGCACGCGATTTAATGGAACCCCTCGGATATACCCAATGGCGAAATTTTGAGACTGCGATAAAGAGGGCTATGGCATCATGTGAAGTCAACGAAATGCCAGTTGTTTCCTATTTTGCTGAGACCAGCAAAATAGTCCCAACCGGAATAGGGCAAAAGGCCGTCAAGGACTACAAACTGACGCGCTACGCATGCTATTTAATCGCCCAAAACGGAGACCCAAACAAGCCCGAAATCGCGCTCGCGCAGGCGTACTTCGCCGTGCAGACACGCCGTCAGGAGCTCATAGAGCAACGCTTTGCAGAGATTCAGCGCTTGCAGGCACGCCACTCGCTATCCGATTCAGAGAAACAACTCTCGGGCATTGCGTTCAAACGAGGCGTGGACTCCAAAGGATTCGCAATCATCAAGTCAAAGGGTGATGAAGCGTTATTCGGCGGCAGAAGCACCGCGGACATGAAGCGTCAGCTTGGCGTGCCCAAGAGCTCGGCATTGGCGGACAAGCTAGCCGATGTTCTCATCAAAGCAAAGGACCTCACGAACTCGATGACGGCCTTCAACGCCGAGGAACACAACCTGTACGGTCTGGACCAGATCAAGCAAGAGCACGTCGAGAACAACACAAGCGTGCGTGGCAGCCTCCTCGACCGCGGCATCGTCCCCGAGAACTTACCGCCCGCAGAAGATACTAAAAAGCTTGAACGCCGCGTAAAAGCGGACGAGAAGAAACTCAAGGAGGGTACTGACGGTTTTACCGATCCCCAGGGTAGGCTCGATTTGTAAATATTCCGGGCTACTTTGGGCGGGCCGTCAGGGGGTCAGCCTGCTGCGCAGGCGGCCGCTGCGGCGCTTCGCGCCTTGCGCGCTGCGCTGGTAAATGCCTACGCATTTCCTCAGCTCCGCGCCCCGACGGGTTCGACCCCATGTGAGGTCAACAAAAAAGCGACCAGCCGAAGCCAGTCGCTTTAACATGCTTTGGTGGGCCGTCAGGGGGTCGAACCCTGGACCTTGGGATTAAGAGTCCCCTGCTCTACCAACTGAGCTAACGACCCAAAGCTAAAGTCCGTTGTGGCGGACTTTAGAGGAGATATCGTGTGGTGGGCCGTCAGGGGGTCGAACCCTGGACCTTGGGATTAAGAGTCCCCTGCTCTACCAACTGAGCTAACGACCCGATATCAACACGAAGCAAGAACTGGGGTGGGTAAAGGGACTCGAACCCTCGACCTACGGGACCACAACCCGTCGCTCTAGCCAACTGAGCTACACCCACCGTGTCCTGTGCGCTTCGCGCTCGACTATTATTGCAAGGAACGCCACGCGATGCAAGCCCCAATTTTCAAGAATTTTGAAAAGAGTTTTTCGAGCCCATTTCGAGCAAATCCCACCGGTTTCATAGGAGTAAACTTGCCCCACTGCAAATGCTCGAAAGGACAGGCATGAAAGAACTCTCCAACCGCACGGCGACATTTACCGATTCGGTCATCCGCCGCATGACGCGCATCTCCAATAAGTACGGCGCCGTCAATCTCTCGCAGGGCTTCCCCGACTTCGATCCCCCGGCGCAACTGCTCGAGAGCCTCAGCACAATCGCCGCCGATCCCAAGCCGCTCTATCACCAGTACTCCATCACTTGGGGCTCGCAGGCCATGCGCGAAGCGCTTGCGGCCAAGCAGGAGCACTTTATGGGCATGCCGGTCAATCCCAAGGAGAACATCGTGGTCACGTGCGGCTCCACCGAGGCCATGATGGCCGCCATGATGACGGTCACGAATCCCGGTGACAAGGTCGTCATCTTCTCGCCGTTCTACGAGAACTACGGCGCCGACACCATCCTCTCGGGCGCCGAGCCCATCTATGTGCCGCTGAACCCGCCCACCTTCGACTTCGATCGCGAGGTCCTGGAGGCTGCCTTCCGCGACAACGACCCCAAGGCAATCGTCCTGTGCAACCCGTCCAACCCCTGCGGCAAGGTCTTTACGCGCGAGGAGCTCACCTTTATCGCCGACCTGTGCAAAAAATACGACGCCTACTGCATCACCGACGAGGTCTACGAGCACATCGTCTATGCGCCCCACGAGCATGTATATATGGCCACGCTTCCCGACATGTTCGAGCGCACCATCAGCTGCAGCTCGCTGTCCAAGACGTATTCCATCACCGGTTGGCGCCTGGGCTACACCATTGCCCCGGCCGAGATCACCGAGCGCATCAAGAAGGTCCACGACTTCCTCACCGTGGGCGCCGCCGCTCCCCTGCAGGAGGCCGTCGTTACCGCCCTCAACTTCGATGACAGCTATTACCAGGAGGTCCTCGACCTCTACACCGCCAAGCGCGACCTGTTCTGCCAGGGTCTCGACAGCATTGGCCTTGAGCACAACGTGCCGCAGGGCGCCTACTACGTGATGATGGACATCTCGGAGTTTGGCTACGACAGCGACCTCGACTTCTGCGAGGACCTGGCCTCCAAGGTGGGCGTGGGCGCCGTGCCCGGCTCGAGCTTCTTCCGCGAGCCCGTCAACCATCTGATCCGCTTCCACTTTGCCAAGCGTGACGAGACGCTTAACGCCGCGCTGGAGAACCTCAAGTCGCTGCGTGATAAAATCGAGCCGCGCGGGTAAGGAAGGCCCAGCAGCTATAGGCACCGAAGAAACCTCGCACCGCCCACTGGGCTGCGAGGTTTCTTTTATAGCGCTTTCTTAATATTTTTAGAGCGCTATACTTTAGAGGTGGAGCAACTCATCCCCGAGAGAGGAACACTATGGCAGAGCAGCAGCTTATCGGAGCGCTCGAGGCCGGCGGCACCAAGATGTTGTGCGCCACGGGCTATGCGGACGGTACGGTCCTGGAACGCGAGCAGATCGCGACCACGACCCCGCAGGAGACCGTCGAGGCCGTCAACGCATGGTTTGCAGACAAGGGCATCGACGCCCTGGGCATCGGCGCCTTTGGCCCCACCGCGGTCAACCCCGCGGGATGACGCCGTCACGGCCCATATAAGCCCCTCAAATAAAAAAGGCCGCCTAGGACCAAGTAACGTGTCCTAGGCGGCCTTTTTGGCGCATATGAGCGATCGCAGAAGGTAACGGAGAAGCACGCCCGTCGTCGCTCCGCAGCAGTCGATCAACACATCGGTAATCATGCCGGCGCGACCGGGCACAAAGAGTTGGATCGTCTCGTCGATCGAGGGAATCAGCAGCAGGAAAACGGCCGTGGGAAGCAGCACATCAAAGGTGCGACGGCCCTCAATGTCAAAGGCGTGCGTCGCCAGGATGCCGAGCACCATGTACTCGGTAAAATGCGCGCACTTGCGCACGACAAAGTTAGTCACCCACTCATACGGGAGCCCCATGCCGTGCAGGAAGCCGCGAACGGCCTCCATGATCGATAGACTCAGCGAGCCGGATCCCGTGCCGGGAACCAACGAGTTGCCCCATATGAGCAGCACCATAAGGCAGGCAGCGATTGCCCACCTGCGATCGATTTTAACCATGCAGACGCTATGCCTCCGCGCAGAGCGGCTCGAGGCTGGCAGTGCCGCCCTCGATAACGCTCAGGTACGCACGGCCCGTGCGCCTCACCGCGGCAGACTGAACGCGACTGATCTCTTCCTCGAGAATCTGGTTGACGCGCTCGTGGCGACGGTTCTCCATGACGCCGGCGGCGATGGCCTCGGCACGCTCGATGCCCTCGCGGGAGATGCGGGCGGTGTCCTCGGGGAACACGGCGCTGTGGCGGCCGACATAGGCGGGAGCCGCGGGCGAGGGAGCAGGAGCGGGCACGAAGGTGGCCACGGGAGCGGGCTCGCTGATCTCGTCCAGAATTGCGGCTGCGGCTGCCCACATGCCCTCATGACCGGAGTAATCGGCCATGGGCACGTCTTCCTCGGCGGCAGTGTCGGCGGGTTCGTCGAGTGCGACGGACTGGCTCGCAGAGACGGGGGCATCTGCAGGAGCGGCTACCGCATACGGCATGTCGTTTGAGATCACCGGCTCGTCCAGGTCATCGAGGTCGATGGCCATGGCGGCGGCATCGGTGATGATGGGCATGTTTGCGATGTTGGTGTTGTACGGCACGGCACCAGCAGCCTGCTGCTGGGCGGGAGCGCCCCACAGCGAGCTCTCGGCAGCACGGCGGGCAGCAATGGTCTCCTCGTCGACAGCCAGCGGCTCGTCGGCGTAGGGGTCGACCACGGACGCCGGGGTCACGGGCACGGCAGTGTCGTACGTAACGGTCTGAGCCGAAGCGTAGGCAGCACCAGGGGCCGCATAGCCGGTACCCGAAGCGGCGTACCCGGCGCCGGAAGCAGCGTAGCCCGCGCCCGAGGCGGCGGAATACGCGCCGTTGCCCGTCGCGGCGTTGTTGGCGGCGTTGGCCACGAGCGCCACAAAGGCGGCCGTGCTGCCCGCAGGAGCGGCCTGAGAGCCCGAAACGGCACGAGCGGCGGCAGCGATGTCATCGCGATTGTAGGAACCGGTCTGTCCGCCGTAGGTAAGCTCATCGATGGCGACCTGATAGACATCGCGCGAGCGCGCGGGGTCGCAGCTGACCGGCGAATCATCGTCGAGCATGCCGTCGATCATGGACCAGGCGTCGGCCTCGCTCATGGCATCTGCGGCGCGGGCGATGGTGGGGACGCCGTCGTCGGCATGGCGGCGCTGGAAGGCACCGGTCAGGCCGGAGAAGACCGAGGAAGGCTGCGCGGCATTGGGCTGAGCGGCAGAAGCGGCGGCCTGAGGGGCGGCATACTGCTGAGCCGGAATCGAGGCAGTCTTGAACTCGTTGTGGGTTCGGCCAAACTGAGCGGCACCGCCCATGGCGTCGGGCTCGAACAAACGCTCGGCATGCTGAGCACGATACTCGGAAATGCCCAGCGAGGCGGCATAGATTCCCACGCCCGCCACGGCACCCACGGCAAACGGCACGGCGCCCGCGACGACCGTCTCGTTCACCGACGAAAACGGCAGCGTGGCAGCATACATCACCACGGGAGCGGCAAGGCCGATTCCGCAGGAAAGTCCAGCAAGGACTGCTCGTTGTGTTGCATCAGAAGAAGCCATGAGCTCTCCCCATCTTCCAGCACCCAAATCACATCATTCAGTTGGCTGCGCGAGAGAAGATGAAGCGGGGCTATGCCCCAAAGCAACGGTATATGGTTCGTTTCATCTGCGTTTTCCGTCGCGAAGCTTAAAAGCTATTATGCGAAACCACACCCTCGATTGCAAGCAAAGATGTCGGATTGAAACGCGAAAAGCGCTGGCTGCCGGTCACAAGGTCAAAAAATGTTTCGAAGGTGTCATGCAAAAGGGCCGGGGTGCAAACCCCGACCCTTCAAAAGAGCGTATATCGGCTTTCGCAAACGGCAAACGGCCTAGAACGTCTGCTCGTAATCGCTGTGCTTTTTGGCCGAACGAACCAGGAACTCCTGGTTGGTATTGGTGCCCTTGAGGCCCTTGATAAACGACGCGGCCGCGCGCTCGGTGTTGTTCATGCCGGCGAGGATACGGCGCAGGCCAAAGACAAACGGGCGCATCTGCTCGTCGACCAGCAGGTCCTCGTTGCGCGTGCCCGAGGCGACGGGGTCGATGGCCGGGAAGATGCGGCGGTCGGCCAGATCGCGGTCGAGCTTGAGCTCCATGTTGCCGGTACCCTTGAACTCCTCAAAGATGACCTCGTCCATCTTGGAGCCGGTGTCGATGAGGGCGGATGCCAGAATGGTGAGCGAGCCGCCGTTCTCGATGTTGCGGGCTGCGCCCAGAAAGCGCTTGGGCGGATACAAGGCCGCCGAATCGACACCGCCCGACAGGATACGGCCCGAGGCGGGAGCGGCCAGGTTGTAGGCGCGGGCAAGGCGCGTGATGGAGTCGAGCACCACCACGACATCGCCACCCAGCTCCACGATGCGCTTGGCGCGCTCGATCACGAGCTCGGCCACGCGGGTGTGGTTGTCGGCAGGCATATCGAAGGTCGAGGCCACGACCTCGCCCTTGATGGAGCGCTGCATGTCGGTGACCTCTTCGGGGCGCTCGTCGACGAGCAGGCAGATGAGGTGCACCTCGGGGTTGTTGATCGAGATGGACTGGCAGATCTTCTTGAGGATCGTGGTCTTGCCGGCCTTGGGCGGCGACACGATCAGGCCGCGCTGGCCCTTGCCGATCGGCGAAACGATGTCGATGGCGCGACCGGTGATGGAATCCTTGCCGTGCTCCATGCGCAGCGGCTCGTTGGGGTAGACCGGCGTGAGGTCGCCGAACTTGGGGCGGTTGCGAATCTGCTCGGGATCTATGCCGTTGACGGTCGTGATCTTGGCGAGGCCGGCACGCTTGTCGCCGCCGCGCGAGGGACGCAGCGAGCCCTCGATGACGTCACCCGTGCGCAGGCGCGCGGAACGGATGAGATATGCGGGCACGAAGGCGTCGTCGTTGGACTTCATGTAGCCGTGAGCATGGATGATGCCGGAGCTGTCCGGGCGAATCTGCAGGATGCCCTTGATGTCGCGGAAGCCCTCTGCCTTCGCGGCGGTGGTGTAGATTTCCTCGACGAGCTCGGCCTTCTTTTTGCCGGTCGTCTCGATCTCGAACTCCTTGGCCTTTTCGCGCAGCTCGGCGACCTTCATGGCCGCGAGTTCCTCGCGCGAAAGCGTGGGCTCGGTCGGGGCGGCGTTGCGCTCCTTGTTGCGCTGCTTGCGGTCGCGCTGGCGGTTGCGACGGTCGTTGTTGCGGTCGTCCTTGCGGTCGTTGCGCTCATCGTTGCGCTTGTGCTGGCGACGGTTGTGGCGAGCGTTCTCTTCGGTCTCGGCGGGCGCCGCGCCATCGGCTGCGGGGACATCGGTATTGGCCGGGGCCTCGCCGTCGGACTTGGTGCCGGTGTCGGAGCCGGCATCGACGTCGGCCTGCTGCTCGGCGGCTTTAGCCTTTGCGGACTTCTTGCGCGTGCGCTTGGGCCTCTCGCTTGCCGGCTGATCGGCGTTCTCGGACTCGGGGGCGGTGTCGCTTGCCTCGGCGGCATCGTTAGCAGCATTCTCGGGCGCGTCCTTTTTCACACCCTTAGCTTTAGACGAGCGCTTAGCGGCCGTGCGACGGCTGCGGCCGGGACGGACATCGGCCGACTCGCCCTCGGCAGGTGCGGCGGTCTCGGTGGCTGCGGCTTCCTGGACAGGAGCGTCGGCTGCAGGCGCGGGCTCGGCAGTTGTTGCTGCTGCCTGAGCTGCGGCTGCGGCTGCGGCGGCCTTCTCGGCCTCCAGGAAAGCCTTGGGCTTGCGGCCACGACGATGCGGGCGAAGGGCTGGGTCGACGACAGGAGCCTCGCTGGCCTCGGAGAGCGCTGCAAAACCAAAGGCCTGCGCGCTCTCCCCCGCTGCGGAACGAGCCGGAGCCTCGACGGCCTCGGGGGCCGCCTGCTCGGCATCCTGCTGGGCCTTGGGGGTGGCACGGCGACGCGTACGGGGAGCCGGCTTCTCCACCGGCTGGTCGGCAACGCGAACCTCGGGAGTCGAGGGCGTCTCGGAAGCGACCGGCGCTGCCAACTCGGTCAGCGCCGCAGCCTCACGCTCAGCGGCACGACGGCGGGCGCGCACCACCTGAGCCTCGCTGATTTGCGCGAGTGCGCGAGCCTGCGCGACCTCGTCGGAAATCGGCGCCGAGGAATCAGCCGCAACGGTGCGCTTGGCTCGCGTCGTACGCGTGGTTCGACGCTTGGGCTTTGCGGCCTCTTCGCCGTCCGCTGCCGGCTTGGCCACACGGCGTGTACGCTTGGGCTTTATGGGCGCGGCGTCCTCTCCGGTGGCCGAAGCCACGGGCGCGGCCTTCTCAGCCGCAGCAGATGCAGGCGTCGAAGCGGCCTTGGGGGCCTCAGCGACCGAGGCCTGCACCGGCGCAGGCATCACGGCCTGGTCCGACGCAACCGGTGCAGCGGGAGCGGTTGGCGCCGTCGTTATTTCGTTTTCTTGCTGTTGATCAGACACAGTGTTTGCTCAACTTTCTTTTCAAGCCCTGTGATCACATGCTCCCTGCATATACCTTCAGGGCGGCTAAACAGTCTAGCTCCGTCAAATGCCGACGTGCATCATTGATCTGTATCGAGATGATTGCGTCAAATACGCAGCGTTAGTGTAACACAACCGCCACCACCTGCAACTTAGTCATTGAGGACGTTCTTAAACGACGAGTCAAAAGGGACACTCTTTACAAAGCCCCGACGAACGCCATCCACCCCTCGCAAGTTGCGGTGAAATAGTTCCTGAAAAGCCCGGCAACTGCCCCAAACAGGAACTATTCCACCGCAACTTTTGAGAGGGAAGGCGGATTTGCTCTCGGGCGTCGTGAAGATGGCAAGATACTAGGCAAAAACCATCGGTCTCGGAATCCCCTCGCCACGAAACGCGCTTATCTACTACGTTTGCCCCCGGACCCCTGACCATACCCTTGTTTTTTCAAAAACAGCGAGTCCGCTACCTGCGGTATTAATATCGAACTTTTCGGCATGGTTCGAGGTATGCGAGTAAACGTAGGAGATGGGCACAATTCGTGGCGGACGGGTCCATGCCAGCCCTCCACGAGACAAAAATGATCCGTTTTCTCCGTCCCCAAGGGATCATTTTTCAAAACTATGTCGGTTTACGGGGCCAGAATGGCGCACGCCAACCATACCCTGCATTTTCGAAATACGTCAAGCCGTCTACCTGCGGTTTTAATTTCGCTCTTGGCGCTATGGTCGCCAGTCGGCGATTCAGCCCCGTAAACCGGTATAGTTGTGATTTAGTAGCATTTCCCAACACACCAAAAAGCACCGCCAAACGCAAAAAGCCCGACCTCCACGCGGGAGATCGGGCTCATAAGGCCCAACTAAGCCGATCCTACTCGGTCAAACGACCCGTAGATTACATCTGCTCGGGTGCGGAAACGCCAACGAGGGTGAGCACCAGGGCGAGCGTCACGCGGACAGCGTCGCAAGCGGCCAGACGGGCGCGCGAGAGCTCGGGGTCGACGGGACGGCCCTCGCTCGGCAGAACCTGGCAGGCAGCGTAGAAGCTGTGGAAGTCGCCAGCGAGTTCCTCGGCGAAGTGCGTCAGACGGAACGGAGCACGGTCGCGAGCGCAGCTGCCGATGAGGTCGGTGAGCTCGTTGAGCTTACGCGAAAGGGCAAGCTCGGTCGGATCGGTCAGCAGCGAGTAATCGACGTTCTCGCCGATGGCCTTCTCGGCGACGGCCTTCATGCCCATCTCGGCGGCCTGCTCGGCGGTGACGTCGGCGGCACGACGCAGGATGGAGCACACACGGGCGTGAGCGTACTGCACGTAGTACACCGGGTTGGAGTTATCGCGCTTCTTAACGGCCTCGATGTCGAAGTCGACCATCTGGTTGGAGCTCTTGGAGATGAGCGTGTAACGAGCGGCGTCGGAGCCAACCTCGTCGACGAGCTCCTGCAGGGTCACCATGGTGCCCTTACGCTTGGACATGCGGACGGGCTTGCCGTTGCGCAGCAGGTTGACGAGCTGACCCAGCAGAACCTCGAACTTGCCGGGGTAGCCAAGAGCGTCGCAGACGCAGCGGACGCGCTCGATGTAGCCGTGGTGGTCGGCGCCCCAGATGTCGATGACGTGGTCGACGCGCTGGAACTTGTCCCAGTGATAGGCGACGTCGGAGGCGAAGTAGGTGTACTCGCCGTCGGACTTGACCAGGACGCGGTCCTTGTCGTCGCCCAGGTCGGTGGAACGGAACCACAGGGCGCCGTCCTTGGTGTAGAGGTAGCCCATCTTGTCGAGCTTCTCAAAAGCGCGGTCGACGGCGGAGGTGCCGGCGGTCTCGCCCTCGGTGTCCTTCACGTACAGCGAGCGCTCGGAGTACCAACGATCAAAGTCGCAGTTGACAGCGTGGCAGAGGTCGCGCATGTTGTCGACCATCTTCACGTAGCCGCGCTCACGGAAGCTCTCCATGCGCTCCTGCGGATCGGCGTCGACCCACTTGTCGCCGTCGGTGCGCCAGAACTCGGCAGCCTCGTCGATGATGTAGTCGCCGCCGTAGGAGTCCTTGCCCAGGGTCTCGGCAAAGTTATCCTGGTAGGGATGGGTCTCGGGATGCTCGTCGTTCTCGTCGGCAACAAAGGCGTCGCGGTCGGCGATCAGAATCTTGTGAGCCTCGTCGATATCCACGCCCTGCTTGGCGATGATGTCGGCAAGCTGCATATAGCGCGTGCTGATGGAGTTGCCGAAGGTGTTCATCTGCGAGCCGTGGTCGTTAATGTAGAACTCACGCTGAATCTCGTAGCCGGCGTGGTCCATGACGCGGCAGAGCGAATCGCCCAGAGCGGCCCAGCGGCCGTGGCCGATGTGCATGGGGCCGACGGGGTTGGCGGAGACGAACTCGACCTGGGTCTTCAGGCCGCCACCGACGTTGGACTTAGCGAAGTCCATGCCCTTCTCGCGAGCCTCGCCAAAGATGGCGTTCTTGACGGCAACGGAGAGGTAGAAATTGATGAAACCGGGGCCAGCGATCTCGACCTTCTCGATCGCGGGGTCCTCGGGCATATGGGCAACGACGGCCTCGGCGATCTTGCGCGGGGCGCAGTGGACCAGCTTGGCGGACTTCAGGGCCATGGTGGAGGTCCACTCGCCATGAGAAGTGTCAGCCGGTCGCTCGATGGCGCAATCGTCAAGTTCAAATGCGGAAAGGTCGCCGGCCTCCTGGGCCGCAGCAAGCGCAGCGCGTACCAGCTCTTCAATCTTCTCGGGCATAGATCCTCCTTGTGTTAAAGCCCCCGAGCTCTTGGTCACTCGTAGGGCAAAAGCCAGAGTTTGTAGCACTCTATCACAAGCGACGCACACTGTCGCAGGGTAAAGCCAATCGATATTGCATATGCACAAAAATGACTACTGACTACGATGAGTCGCTCAAAGATGGCGGTCTGCCTGCAGATTATGCACGCATTGGAACTGCATAAACATGTGAATGAGTGGTGCATTATATCGAATACTCTTACCTATCGGAGTTGTGTGCTTTTCCTGCATAAAGTAATGGTTTGCGCACGTCAGCGTGGTATTCTTAGCATACGCAAATTCGTATAAGTTGGAGGTAGCATGTTCTCAATCGGTCAACACGTCATTCATCCGGGTCAGGGAGTCTGCACCGTCGTCGGTTTTAGGGACGACACGCCGCAGCCCATGTTGTTGCTCGAGACCAAGCAGGGACATGCGCAGACGATCCTTATGTACCCCGTGGCGCAGGCCGATCGTTTGCATGCCGCCATCTCCCAGCAAGATGCCGAGCATCTGCTAAGCCACTATGACGAGCTCGAGTGCGACACCTTTACCGAGCGCAACAGCTCACTCGAGGAGACGCACTTTAAGCAGCAGCTTAAGCTGGGCGCACCCGAGACGGTCCGCGTGGCAAAGACCATGATGCATCGCATTCGCCAGGCCGAGGAAGCAGATAAAAAGCCCAGCTCTTACTACATGCGCGTACTCAAGGAAGCCAAGCGCCGCTCCATCGAGGAGTTCGCCGTGGCCTTGGGCGTTACCGAGGAGGACGCCGAAGCCCGCCTATCCCAAGCCGCCCTCAACTAACCCACCCGCGCCAAAAACCACCACAAAGGGGACAGGCACCTTTGTGGTGGTTTTCTTGTTCTAGTAGCATTCAATCTTAGCGATACCCACGAGCACAAGGAGTCACTTATGACAGAGCCGCTTACCGCCGGAATCACCCGCGACCGCGCGTTCGAACTGCTCAATGAGCACAACAAGGACCCGTTCCACATCACCCACGGCGAGACGGTCGAGGGCACCATGCGCTACTTTGCACGCGAGTTCGACCCCGAGAACGAGGAGTTTTGGGGCATCGTCGGCCTGCTGCACGACTTGGATTGGGAGGAGCATGAGGACGACCCCATGAACCACACCATCTATGCCGCCGAGATTCTCGAGGGTGAGGGTGCGACTCCCGAGCTTATCCGCGCCATCCAGACGCACACGTCCGATTTCAATACCTCGCTGCCCAAGCCCGAGCTGCAGATGGAAAAGATCCTGTTTGCCTGCGATGAGCTCACCGGCCTGATCGGCGCCGCCGTCATCATGCGCCCGAGCAAGAGCGTCATGGACTTTACGACCAAGTCGCTCAAAAAGAAATTCAAGGACAAGCGCTTTGCCGCCGGCTGCTCGCGCGATGTAATTTCGCAGGGCGCCGAGATGCTGGGCTGGGAGCTGCCCGAGCTCTTCGATCGCACCATCGCGGCCATGCAGTCCTTCGCGCCCGATCGCGACACCTTCCAGGCCTAATTCCAAAACCACCACAAAGGGGACAGGCACCTTTGTGGTGGTTTTTCGTTTGCAACAGGTTTAGGGGCGGACCTGGCCGGTGCCGCGGAGCTTGTATTTGTAGGTGGTGAGGGCCTCGGCGGCAAAGGGGCCGCGGGCGTGGAGCTTTTGGGTCGAGATGCCGATCTCGGCGCCCAGGCCAAACTCGCCGCCGTCGGTAAAGCGCGTGCTGGCGTTGGCGTACACGGCCGAGGCATCGACCGCAACCAAGAAGCGCTCGCAGGCGGCCTCGTCCTCGGCAACGATGGCCTCGGAGTGCATGGTGCCGTAGCGGTTGATGTGCGCGATGGCCTCGTCCTCGTCGGCCACGACCTTCACGCTCATCTCGAGCGCCAGATACTCGCGGCCCCAGTCCTCCTCGGTTGCGGCAACGTAGTCGTCGCCCTCGGCAAGCCCGGCGTCGGCGCACACGGCGCAGGTGGCCTCGTCGCCGTGAATCAGCACGCCATGGTCATGCAACACGGCAACGACCGCGGGCAGGAACGCATCGACAACGGCACGGTCCACGAGCAGCGACTCGGCGGCGTTGCACACGCCCACGCGCTGGGTCTTGGCGTTGACGATAATGTTGAGTGCCTTGTCAAAGTCGGCGGATTCGTGTACGTAAATGTGGCAGTTGCCCGTGCCCGTCTCGATCACCGGCACCAGCGACTCGCGCACGCAGCGCTGAATCAGGCCCGCACCGCCGCGCGGAATGAGCACGTCGACGATGCCGCGGAGCTTCATGAGCTCGCCAGTGGCCTCGCGGTCGGTGGACTCAATCATCGACACGGCCTCGCGCGGAAAGCCCTTGGCCTCGAGCGCATCGGCCAGCAACTCGGCAATCATGGCGCACGAGTGGTACGCCAACGAGCCGCCGCGCAGAATGCATGCGTTACCAGTGCGGATGCAGATGCCCGCGGCGTCGGCCGTCACGTTGGGGCGCGCCTCGTAGACCATAGCGACCAGGCCCAGCGGCACGCTCACGCGGGTGAGGTCCACGCCGCTTGCAAGCACGCGGTGGTCGAGCACACGACCGACAGGATCGGGCAGCTCGGCGAGTTTCTCCAGGCCGGCGGCCATGCCCTCGACGCGCTCGGGCGTCAGCAGCAGACGGTCGAGCAGACCGGCCGAGGTCCCCGCATCGCGCGCGGCGGACATATCAAGCTCGTTGGCGGCGACGATGGAGTCGACACCGTCGCGCAGCGCTGCGGCCATGGCGCGCACGGCCTCCTGACGCTGCTCGTCGCTCGCGGTGGCAAGCGAAGCCGACGCTGCCTTGGCGGCAACAGCAAGATCGTGGACATACGTGGCTATATCGACCGACATGGGCGGCCCTTTCTCCTAGAAGCTTGCCAACCATGGTAGCCGATTTGCGCATGCCCTCGCGCGCGGCGGTAGAATTGGTCAACACGAAACACCGCGACGAACGGAAGTACCGTATGGCCCTCATCACTTCGTACCACGTCCCCGGCCTCTATGTCGAGGACCACAGCATCGACGTCCCCTTGGATTGGCGAGGCCTGGAGCCGATGCTATTGGCCGTCGGCAGCACCATGCGCCGCGGCGCCATGCCGGCGCCCATCGCCGGCGCGCCCGAGAGCATCAAACTCTTCTACCGCGTGGTCTGCGCGCCCGACCGCATCAACGACGACCTGCCACTGCTCCTGTTTTTGCAGGGCGGCCCCGGCGGCGAGAGCCCGCGCCCGCTGTCGCCCACGAGTGACGGATGGATCGAGGAGGCTGTCAAGCATTTCCGCGTGGTCCTGCCCGACCAGCGAGGCACGGGGCGCAGCAGCTGCGTGGGCGGGCGCACGATCGCGGCTCTGGGCGAGCGCGCGACGGCCGCCGGCTCCGATGCGGCACGCTCGCAGGCAGACTTCCTCAAACGCCACCTCGCCAGCTCCATCGTGCGCGATTTTGAGTATCTGCGCCTGGTGGGCTTTGGTGGCAAGCCGTGGGTCACGCTCGGCCAGAGCTACGGCGGCTTTTTGACGCTGAGCTATCTGTCGCTCTTCCCCGAGGGCGTGGCGGCGAGCTTTACCTGCGGCGGCATCCCCCACGTCCCGGCAAGCGCCAGCGAGGTCTACGCGCACACCTTCCCGCGCATGGCCGCCAAGACGCAGCAGTATTACGACCGCTACCCCGCCGACGTCGAGCGCGTGGCGGCCCTTGCCGATGCGCTTGAGGAGCAGAAGCCCGCGCTGCCCGACGGCTCGCCGATGACGGTCGAGCGCCTGCAGCTTATGGGCAGCGACTTTGGCATGAAGCCGAGCTTTGAGCGCATGCACTGGATAATCGATCATGCTTTTGTTGACGGTGACGGCACGCTGAGCTGCGGCGCCTCGGTGTCCGACAGCTTTTTGATGCGCGCCTTCGAGCGCACCAACACGCGCACGAATCCGCTGTACTGGACGCTTCAGGAGTTCATCTACGCCGACGGCGATACCATGCCGATTCGCTGGGCCGCGGCCGAGGAGAAGGCCCATCGCGCCGAGTTCGACACCCTCGCGCGCCCGCTCATGTTTACCGGCGAGGCCATGTTCCCGTGGATGTTTGAGCAGATGCCCGAACTTAAGCCCTTCAAGCCGGCGATGGACCTGCTGATGGAGGACACCAGCTGGGACAAGATCTACGACCCGCAGCGCCTGGCCTGCAACGAGGTGCCGCTCCAGGCCGCGGTGTACTTCGATGACATGTACGTGGACTCGGGCATGCAGCTCGACACGCTCAGCCGCGTGGGCAACGCGCACGCCTGGGTAACCAACGAGTTCGAGCACGACGGCCTGCACGGCAGCGTAGTGTTCAAGCACCTCTTTAACGAAGCCCTCAACCGCGGAGACCTACGTCGCATCTTCTAGCGAAGGAGTGTCCCAAAGTGCCGGCACATAAGGAACGTCCCCAAGTGCCGGAAGAAAGACAGCGCTGCTGGCGAACGGCCTGCAGCGCTGTCTTTCTTTATGCGAAGACTATCAAGTTATCTCTATGAATCGCGGGCTTCTCGGCCAAGTCTGCCAGCAGGCGGTTGCTGGCAATCTGGTCTTGGCGGCGGCCGGCTGCGAGCTCAAGCACGTCCGAATCGGCCTCGGCAATACCACGGGCGACGACCATGCCGCTCGGATCGCACACGTCGAGCACATCGCCCTCGGCAAACTCGCCATCGACCTCGCGAATACCCACCGCGAGCAGCGACGAACCGCGGCTGACCAGCGCCTTCGCGGCACCATCGTCAACCGTCACCGAACCGTGGGCCTTGTCGCCCAGCGCAATCCACAGCTTGCGGGGTGCGATGTCCAAGCGCTCCGCCGGCGGATCGAACAGGGTACCCACGCTCTCGCCACGGGCCAGGCGCACCAGCGCATCGGGCTCCTCGCCCGAGCAGATCACGCTCTGGATGCCCGCCGTCATCAAAATGCGGCTCGCGCGGATCTTGGTGATCATACCGCCCGTGCCCACCGACGTCGACGAATCGCCCGCCGAGGCAATGATCTTGGCATCGATCTTATGCACGACCGGGACAAACTCGGCCGTCGGGTCCTCGTGCGGATTGGCGGTGTAGAGGCCGTCGATGTCGGACAGCGTCACGCACAGGTCGGCGGAAACCAGGCAGCTCACGAGCGCCGCCAGCGTGTCGTTGTCGCCGAACTTGATCTCGTCGACGGTAACGGTGTCGTTCTCGTTGACGACCGGCACCACGCCCAGCTCCACTAGACGCAGCAGGGCGTCGCGAGCGTGCAGATAGGACGTGCGACGCGCCGTGTCGTGACGCGTGAGCAGCACGAGCGAGGTGAGCAGATCCCGTGCATGGAACTCCTCGTCGTAGGCCGACGAGATGATGCACTGACCGGCCGAGGCGCAGGCCTGCAGGCTCGGCAGGTCACCGACCGGCTTGCGGTCGAAGCCCAGCACGGGATAGCCACAGGCAATGGCACCCGAACTCACCACGACCAGACGCCAGCCAATCTTGCGCAGAGCGGCCGCCTGATCGGCAAGCCCGCCGATAAAGGCGCGGTTGACCTTGCCATCAGCGCCCACCACCGTGGACGAACCGATCTTTACCACCATCGTTTTATAAGAAGTCGTCATACGTCAAACCAATCGAATGCTGAGCGAGCGAACGAGTGAGCGAGAATATGATCCGTTTTCCACCGTCGTATGCGGATCATTTTGCCCAGGGGAAGGCCGATGCCGCGGCCATGTTCTTGCGCACGAGCTCGTCGCGCACCTGGGCCAGGCCCTGTTCCATACCCACCACGTAGGTCTGCGGATACAGGAAGCGCTTGAAAGCCGCGTCCAGATGATCGAGCGCCCAAGCACAGCGCTCACGCGCGTCCTCGATGCTCTCACGCGGAGCCACCGCACTGCCTTCGCGCACGATCGGCACCAGCAGCTCGCGATACTCAAGCTCCGACACATCGGTCACCAGGGCGGCATCGTTCACGGCCACGAGGGTATTGCCGCGCGCGGCGCCCTCCCCCGCCAGATGATCCTCGTCATAGATCATGTCGCAGACCGGGCCGCCAAAGCCGTCGTAATAGCGACGCACTCGCTGCACACCCGGAATCGTGCGCTTGTAGGGCTGCTCGGAGAGCTTCACCACCGGCGTCCACGGGTCCGCATCGCTCGCACGGCGGGCGGAAAGCTTATACACGCCGCCCAGCGCCGGCTGATCGTAACAGGTCGCGAGCTTGGTGCCCACGCCAAAGCTGTCGATGGGTGCGCCCTGGTCGAGCAGCGACTGAATCGTGTACTCGTCCAGATCGTTGGACACCGAGATCCCCACATAAGGCAGGCCCTCGGCATCGAAACGACCGCGGACATACTTGGAGAGCTTGGCCAGGTCGCCTGAGTCAATGCGAATAGCCGACAGGCGCTCACCCGCCGCCTCCATCTCCTTGGCAACCGTAATGGCATGCTCGCAGCCCTCGCGCACATCGTAGGTGTCGATGAGCAGCGTGCAATTCTTGGGACTCGACTTGGCAAACGCGCGGAAGGCCTCAAGCTCGGAATCGAAGCTCATAACCCAGCTGTGCGCGTGCGTGCCAAAGACGGGAATGCCGTAGCGGCGACCGGCCAGCACGTTGGACGTGGACGAGCAGCCCGCCACGTAGCTCGCGCGCGCAACGGCCAGACCGCCATCGGGACCCTGGGCGCGGCGCAGGCCGAACTCGGCGACGGGGCGACCATCGGCCGCGAGAACCACGCGCGCCGTCTTGGTGGCGACGAGCGTCTGGAAGCCGACGATATTGAGCAGCGCGGTCTCGAGCAGCTGGCACTCCAGCGCGGGGCCGGTCACACGCACCATGGGCTCGCGCGGAAAGACGAGCTCGCCCTCGGGCACGGCATCGATGTTCACGTGCGCGCGGAAGTCGCGCAGGTAGTCGAGAAACGCGGACTTGAACATCGCGCCGCCGGCTGGGGCCTCAAGCGACGCAAGGTAGTCGATGTCCTCGGGCGTAAAGCGTAGGTTCTCGACCAGCTCGGGCAGCTCGGCGGTACCGCACATGACGGCGTACGCGCTGCCAAAGGGGTGGTCACGGTAAAACGCAGTAAAACAACCCTGCTCATTGGCCTTACCGCTCTCCCACAGGCCCTGGGCCATAGTGAGCTCGTACAGATCGGTGAGCATTGCAATGTCGGTGGGATGCGAGATGTCGGTCAAAGCCATGGGGCGACCTTTCGGATGCGTTGTGCAGAGGTTGAGGATTGGGCGGGACAGGATGCGCGGGCGTGGCGCCGGACGCGAATCGGCTAGTGCAGGCCCATGCTGCCCGTGATCGTGTAGCCCATAAAGACGATAAACCCAATCAAGGCGAGCGCGATGATGAGCTTTTGAGCCGGCGGCATGCCGGGGATCTCGTCCTCACCTTCGGGCTCCTTGGAGGTAACCATACGCTGAGCAAAGGTCATCTCGTCACGGCTCGGCTTGGGCTCGACGGGCTTGGGGCGAGCGGCCTTTTTGGGCTGAGGCTTAGGTGCAGCGGGCGCCTGCTTCGCGGCTGCGGGCTCGGACGCGGCCTTGGCAGCAGCCTCCTCGGCCTTCGCGCGCTCAGCACGCAGGGCGGCCAGCTCCTCACGCTCGCGACGGGCCTGCTCCTGGGCCTCGCGGCGGGCCTTCTCGGCGCGGAGCTCTTCCAACTCGGCGCGCTCCTCGGCAGACAGTGGTTGGGACTCAAGCTCGGCCATGGTACAGCCCTTTCTTTTTAAAAAAAGCCGCCGACACAATGTCAGCGGCTTATCAAATCCAAGGGTGGAGACGAAGGGAGTCGAACCCTCGGCCTCTGCCATGCGACGGCAGCGCTCTCCCAACTGAGCTACGTCCCCAGGACAAGTTGATATTTTACCTACGGCTCGCCAACTGTCAACGCCCAATAACCAGTCTTTTTGGAACGGAGCTATTTTAACTGCCCTTGCGTCAAATATGCGCGGCTAGCTACTTTGCGCGCTCGTAAGAACACCGGTGGTGTCGAAGGCTGGGGTGAAGCTCTCGTCTACCGCACCGCCTTCTTGCCAGAACATCGTCGTAAAGCCCAGGTCGTCGGCATGGTCGAGCACCTGCTCGTACTCCTCGCGCGTCACGGCGCGCGCCAGGTCGCCGCCCTGCTCACGCATAAGCGCATTGGGCGTGTACTGGTTCATGACCGAAATCGGCACATCGCCCACCGTCCGCCACACCAGATCAAGCACGCGGCACGAATCGTCCGCATGCCCCGGCAGCACCAGGTGGCGCACGATGATGCCGCGCTTCATGAGGCCATCGTCGTCCACCAGCTCTCCCCCGCGGCGCTCGATCTCGCGGGCCATCTGCGCCAGACCCGACACGGCCACGCGCGGGTAGTCCTTAATATGTGAGAGCGACTGAGCAAGCCCGGCATCGGCATATTTAAAGTCGGTGAGCCACACGTCGACCAGGTCGCCCAAGGCTGCCACGGCACTCGCCCGCTCATAACCACTCGTGTTATAGACAATGGGAATGCTCAGCCCGCGCTCCCGTGCCGCAGCAATCGCCGCCGGCAGCAGGTGAGCATAGTGGGTCGCCGTCACCAGGTTGATGTTGTTGGCACTCTGGTCCTGCAGCTCCAGCATAATCTCGACCAGACGCTCGGGCGTAATCTCCAGACCGAAATTGCCCGTCGAGATCTCGTGATTTTGGCAGTAGATGCATTTGAGCGAACAGCCGCTAAAGAAGATCGTTCCCGAGCCGGCCTCGCCCGAGATGGGCGGCTCCTCCCACATATGGAGCGCCGCGCGGGCCACCTTGAGCGTGTCATCGGCGCCGCACACGCCACGTGCTCCCTCATCGCGCGCCGCACCGCAACGGCGCGGACACAAATGACAGGCGGGCGAAAAAAGTTCGGTCAACGACGTCGGCATAAAACCATGCTCCAAAACAACGATTCAGCAGCTCAAACGTAAAGGCCCGGACCGCGCAGACGGCCTCAAGCCCAAGGCGCCGTAATCGTCCGACACGATTTTTGTAATGTCAAGACTGGAATCGACAAAGTGCCGCTTTATGATGTAGGTATTCCGCCCCCCGCGGAGCAACTGGGTGAACCGTCGCGTTTATTTAGGGAGCCCACACAGTCGTACTTAGTACAGGTATCCTTCGTTGTTAAGGACGCTGGAACGGTCGATGAGGGCACCCACCTGTTTTAGGTGGGTTCATTTTCGTAACGTGGGGGGTGGTTTTCTTTTGCCGAAAATCGCCAATGTAATCTATTTGGATCCCCGAGCTGGCGCCCCAACAAGTCATCAACAACATCCCAATATCTGGTAAGCGCGTGATAATGCCATCGCGCAAACCCCCGCACCCCCTTTGGTCGAGTATCATGGGTCAGCTATGCCTTTGCCGCGTAGCACCCTTTGACCTTTTCCTTCGACGCTTGGCGGTTTTTCGATTCATGGCTTCATCCACGAGCTTCATACCGTACCTATGCGTGGCGGCCGCGGCCTTTATCACGACCTTCCTCACGGTGCCCCTGGTCAAGCGCCTGGCGATTAAGCTCGACGCCGTCGACTATCCCTCCAAGCGCCGTATCAACACCAAGCCCATTCCGCGCATGGGCGGCACGGCAGTCTTTTTGGGCCTCGTCGTGGCCTGCGCTGTGCAAATCCTGGGCACCTGGTACCTGGGCTGGCCGCCCGCTTTGGTGCCGCACCCGCGCCTGCACATCAGCTATCCCATGCTGGCGCTCTCCTTTACCGTGATCTTTGCGACCGGCGCGATCGATGATGTATTCCAACTCAAGCCCAAGCAAAAGCTGGCCGGCCAGGTACTCGCCGCGCTCATCGCCTGCATCGGCGGTCTGCGCATCGGCGTCATCGTCAACCCATTTGCCCCCGGCGAGATCATGCTCGGTTGGCTCGCCTACCCCATCACCGTGATCTACCTGGTGGCGTTCACCAACATCATCAACCTCATCGACGGCCTCGACGGCCTGGCCACGGGCATCTGCGGCATCGCGTCGTTCACCATGTTCACGATGGCCGTGCTTTCGGGCCGCATCGACGCCGCCGCGCTTTCCATCGCGCTCTTTGGCTCGTGCCTGGCCTTTCTGCGCTACAACTTCAACCCCGCGAGCATCTTCTTGGGCGACTCGGGGTCGCTGCTGCTGGGCTTTGCGCTGGGCTCCATCTCGCTGCTCAACGTGAGCCGCACCGCCGCGCTCACCTCGCTCATCATCCCGCTTATCGTCGCCGGCGTGCCCATCATCGACACATTCAGCGCCATCGTGCGCCGCAAGCGCGCCCACATCAGCATCGGGCAGGCCGACAAGGGCCACATCCACCACCGCCTAATCCAAGAGGGCTACAACCAAAAGCAGGCCGTGCTGCTCATCTATGCCTGGTGCATCATGCTTTCTGCCGGCGCCGCCGCGATCAACCAGGTCGAGGTGCCCATGCGCGTGCTCATCTTTGTCGTGCTCGCCATTGGCTCGGCGGCCTTTGCCAAGCATCTGCACCTGTTTGAGCCCGTGCTGCGCCACCACTACAACAAGCGCACGCACGAGGACGAGCTCGTCACCCCCGACGACCCCGCCTTTAAGCAGGAGGAGCGGGCGGCCGAGGAACGCAAGGAGGAGCGTCACCACAGGCGCTAGGGTTTGCCGCCGAGGATGCGGCACGTTGCCGCTTGCCGCCCATGACCGCGCCGCGGCTGCCGCATAGTCCTCGCCTTACCAGCACCTCGCCCACTTACGCCCCACCCCTTTCATCAAACGCGCTATCATCTTGACCAATTCGCATACGTTAGGAGCAATCATGCCAAACGAGAACAGCTACGAAGTCGCGCTGCAAAAGAGCAACGCCATTCGCGAGGGCCTGGCCAAGACGCCCGAGAAGTTCACCATGCTCACCGGCGACCGCCCCACCGGCCGACTGCACCTGGGCCACTACTTCGGCACCCTCAAGGGCCGCGTGGAGCTGCAGAACATGGGCGCCAAGACCAACGTACTCATCGCCGACTACCAGGTCATCACCGACCGCGACACCACAGAGCACATCCAGGACAACGTGTACAACATGGTCATGGACTACCTCGCCTGCGGCATCGACCCCGACAAAACCATGATCTACGCGCACTCCGCCGTGCCCGCCGCCAACCAGCTCATGCTGCCGTTCCTGTCGCTGGTGTCCGAGGCCGAGCTGGCGCGCAACCCCACGGTCAAGGCCGAGATGGAGGCCTCGGGCCACGAGCTCACCGGCCTTCTGCTCACCTACCCGGTGCACCAGGCCTGCGACATCCTGTTCTGCAAGGGCAATGTGGTGCCCGTCGGTCGCGACCAGCTGCCGCACATCGAGCTCACCCGCACCATCGCCCGCCGCTTTAACAACCGCTACGGCAGGGTGTTCCCCGAGGTCGACGCGCTGCTGTCCGAGACCCCGCTGCTGCCCGGCCTGGACGGTCGCAAGATGAGCAAGAGCTACGGCAACGCCATCAACATTTCGATGACCGCCGAGGAGACGGCCAAGCGCATCAAGAAGAGCCAGACCGACTCCGAGCGCATGATCACGTTTGATCCCGAGAACCGCCCCGGTGTGTCCGGCCTGCTTTCGACGGCCGCCATCTGCACCGGCCGCTCCGAGGTCGAGATTGCCGAGGAGATCGGCATGGGCGGCTCTGGCCAGCTCAAGAAGTACGTGACCGAGGCCGTCAACGAGTACTTCGCGCCGATCCGCGAGCGTCGCCAGCGCTACGAGAACGACCTGGATTACGTGAAGGACGTGCTGCACGAGGGCAACCGTCGCGCCAACGAAATCGCCGAGCAGACCCTGGCCGAGGTTCAGGACGCCATGGGCATGGTGTACTAGGCAAAGCACCTTCGCACAACATAGACGGTGAGGTTGAATCCTCCCCCGAAACAGGAACAGGCCCGCTGGCAGTTAGTTGCCAGCGGGCCTGTTCCCGAAGTACACCGTTGAATCGCACAGAGGGGAGGAATGCGAATCAAACTCAACAGGGCAGGCTTTTTCATCGCCTATGGCCTGCTCCGTTGCTGAAAACAATATAGTTCACCGTGGTTTACTTTGTAGTGTCAAAAGGCGCCGTCATACGTTCTCCATAAGTTAGCCCAGGTAAACCTGAGGTTCCACCACAAAGGGGACAGGCACCTTTGTGGGGGCTTTGGCGATCTGACCGCTAAAGCCCCGCCGGCCAGCGGCAGGCAGCAAGGTCGACGTGCATGGGATCGGTAAACGTCACGCCCTCCCCCAGCAGAAGCTCACGTTGAGCATCGGGGCCTCCAAACGCAAAGCCCTCGCAAATACGGCCATCAGCAAACACCACACGATGGCAGGGAATCTGACCGGGGCGCGGATTGCTGTGCAGCGCATAGCCCACGCAGCGCGCGCTGCGCGGACGACCGGCGAGCAGCGCCACCTGGCCGTACGTGGCGACCATCCTGTCGGGAATCTGCTCGACCACCTCGTATACCTGCTCAAAAAAGCCCTCAGACGCCATCTCGCGCTCCTTTCCACCCGGAAAAGCATAAACCACCACAAAGGTGCCTGTGAACTGCGCCCCGAAACTTGGACTGAATAAATAGCGACTACGCCGCAAGGGCCTGGTTCCGGAACTCCTCCGGCG
>CAKUHP010000013.1 GCA_934658705.1 uncultured Collinsella sp.
TATAGCGATGATTCGCTGAAGGGCGAGGACCGCGAGACGGTGCGCAAACAAATTTCGAAGGGCACCGATGCCATCAAGTCGGCGACCGGCGTCAAGACGATGTTGCTGCGTGCCCCTTACGCCGCTTTTGACGAGCAAAACTGGATTGACTCGATGGACCTGGTGTCCGCCGTGGTCTCGTGGAATATCGACTCGGGTGACTGGCTGCTCAACGGCGCCGACGAGCAGGTTTCGACCGTACTCGATTCGGTGACGCCGGGCAACATCGTGCTGCTCACCGATAGCGACGAGTGCGCCGAGCAGACGCTCGAGGCGCTGCCGCAGATCATCGATGGCCTCGTTGCCGACGGCTACAAGATCGTGACGCTCAGCGACCTGGTCAAGACGGACACGTCGCTCAGCAAAAAGCTCACCTCGCTGACCAAGGTCACCATGCCCAAGGATGCTGTATTCCCCCAGCTCGCCGAGGACGACGAAACCACAGAGTAGATCAACCGTGTCAGTCTAGCTCTATGTCACGGATGCGTCAGCGTTTGGTATGCCTGCAATGTGCAGCGCATAAATTCGGTGCCGCAGGGCGATGCTGATGCTATAGTTACTGCGGTTAATGAGGGTCAAGAGAAAGGTTACAGGTGAAATCCAAACCTCGACCATACAGTCGATGACCCCATGCAGGTGCTTTTGCGCATGCACGGGGTGTAAGCGTCGAGCGGCGTGCCGCCCGCGCATGCGTATACATATCCAGAAGTCCCCGGACGCCGCACTCGCGGCCGCGTTCGGAGGAATAATGATGGGGAGCACCATTGAATTATCTGAGTGAGATGCTCAAATTGCCGGTCTTGGACGTCGACGGCGAAAAGCTCGGCGTGGTCAACGATTTTGGCATTGCTACCGGCGAAGTTTTTCCGCACGTGACGTCGCTCGCGTTCCGCGGCCCCGGCAAGACGCCGTTTATGATCAGCTGGCGCAAATGGGTCGATCGTATCGACGAGACGGGCGTGTATCTCAACACGTCTGCGACCAACATCCGCTTTTCCTACCTGCAGCCGACGGAGCTCCTGCTGGCGCGCGACGTTCTCAATAAACAGATTGTCGACACGCAGGGCATGAAGGTCGTGCGCGTAAACGACATCAAATTTTCCATGTCGGGCGAAAACCAGCTGCGCCTGTTGGGTGCCGAGGTCGGTGCCCGCGGTCTGCTGCGCGCCATCAGCCCCGCGCTCGAGCATATTGTCGAAGGCTTTATGAAGCACCTGGGCAAGCCGCTCAGCGAGGACATTATCGCCTGGTCCTACATGGACCTGCTCGACCGTTCGACCAAGAACATCCAGCTTTCGGTATCGCACAAGACGCTCGGCGAGCTGCACCCTGCCGACATCGCCGATATTATCGAGCAGCTCGACCCGCGCCTGCGTGCGCAGGTGTTTGCGCAGCTCGATACCGCCCAGGCCGCCGAGGCCATCTCGGAGTTCGATGACGACGAGCTCATGACCGAGATGCTCGAGGGCCTGTCCGACACCGACGCATCGTCGATGCTGGCCATGATGGACCCGGATGACGCTGCCGACCTGATCGACGAGCTCAGCTACGAGAAGGCCGAGAAACTCCTGCGCCTGATGGGCGTCAAAGAGGAGAAGGCGATTCGTAACCTGCTGGGCTACGAGGACAACACCGCCGGCCGCATCATGACCTCGGAGTTTGTCGCCCTGCCTGCTACGGCGACGGTCGGCGACGCCATCGAGGCGATCCGTAAACTCGACGAGGACTTCGAGAGCGTCTACTACGTCTATACCGAGGATCCGAGCGGCATGCTGACGGGCGTGCTTTCGCTGCGCACGCTGATCGTGGCCGACCATAACGCCACGCTGGGGCAACTGGCCTACCGCGACCTGGTCTACGTGTCGCCCGATGAGGACCAGGAAGACGTAACGGACGAGATGACCAAGTACGACCTGGTCGCCATCCCCGTCTGCGACGAGAACCGCCACATTTTGGGTATTGTGACCTTCGACGACGCCATGGACGTTATCGCCGAGGAGCACCAGGAGGACCTGCAGATCGCCGGTATCGGATCGGGCGACAGCGCGTCGGACGACTCGACGAACGTGCTCAGCTGGTTCGTTCATCGCCAGTACTGGGTCGTCGTGTGGGGCATCGCCTCGTGCGTCATGGCGACGGTGCTGGGGACGGCACTCGGCTCCGCGCACTTGGTGGTGTTTCCCATGTGCGCCATGCCGCTCGTGCTGTTGGCGGCGTCGCGCATGGTGTCGTTCGTCAAGAACTACTTCTTGGAGTATGACGGCCACGACGACGAGCCCAAACCGTACTTGGGATTCTTCTTCCAGAGCACGGGCATGGGCCTGATCCTGTCGCTCGTGACTTACCTGTGCGCGCAGTTGGTGCGCACCGCCGCGTTCCCCGATGCCCCCATGTTCGAGGAGCAGCTCTTTACCGGCTGCTTTAACATCGCGGCTATCATTTGCCTGGTCAGCAACATGAGCGCCGTGATTTATCTGATGGTGCTGTTCTGGCGCGATGAGCACGACCTCAATACGTCGGGTACCGCCATGAATGTTATTGCCGTCATGATCTCGTGCGTGGCGTACTGCGTTGCCGCAGTACTGCTTACCATGTCGGTCATGGGTTAGGTGGTCGCGTGCAAAACACGAAGCAAAAGCCGAGCACCAAGCAAAAGCTGACCATCGCGGCCATTTTTGGCGCTATGGGTCCCGGTCTGCTGGCGGCGCTTTCGGGCAATGACGCCGGCGGTATCGCCACGTATTCCAGCGCGGGCGCCAGCTATGGCTATAAGATGCTCTGGATGCTTCCCGTCATGACCGTGTTGCTTATCGTGACGCAGGAGACCGCGGCGCGTTGCGGGTGCGTGACGGGCAAGGGCCTGGCTTCGCTGATTCGCGAGCGCTTTGGCGTGCGCAGGAGCGTGCTGGCCATGGCGGCGTTGCTGATTGCCAACACGGCGGTGACCATCTCGGAGTTTGCAGGTATCGCGAGCGGCCTTGCCCTGTTTGGCGTGCCGGCGAGCATCTCGGTGCCGCTGGTGGCGCTGCTCGTGTGGATGCTTACCATGTCGGGTAGCTTCCAGCGCATTGAGAAGATTCTGCTGCTGGTGAGCTGCGTGTTCGTGACCTATGTCGTTGCGGCGTTTATGGCGGGTCCCAACTGGGGTGAGGTCGCGGTCGACCTGGTCGTGCCTAACATTCAAAACGATCCCAACTACGTGTCGCTCGTGGTCGCGACGATCGGTACCACCATCGCGCCGTGGATGATCTTCCTGGCGCAGAACAACGTGGTCGATAAGAACGCGGGCGAGGACGATATCGTGCTGCAGCGCATCGATACCGTAAGCGGCTCGATCGCTGCTGACATCATCGCCGGCTTCATCATTATCACGACCGGCACGGTGCTGTTCCCGGCGGGCGTTCAGATCAGTGACGCTGCCGATGCGGCCCGCGCGCTGGAGCCCATCGCCGGCCAGTGGTCGACGGTGCTGTTCGCCTCGGGCCTGGTCGCGGCGAGCTTCTTGGCCGCCTGCGTGCTGCCAGGCGTTACGTCGAGCGCTATCTGCGAGGCATTTGGCTGGGAGCGCGGCGCCGACCGCAGCTGGGACGAGGCTCCGGTCTACCGCGGTATCATTACGGCCATTATTGGTATCTCGGCCGTGCTGGTGCTCATGCCCGGTGTCGATCTGTTCCAGATTATGATGACATCGCAGGTCATCAACGGCGTGCTGCTGCCCGTAGTTCTGGTGTTCCAAGTGGTTATTGCGGCCGACCGCCACATTATGGGCGCCAACCGCAACGGCCGCGTGTGGAACGTGCTCACTTGGGCGACTATCGGCGTGATCACGGTGCTGACGGTTGTCATGTTTGTGCTGCAGGCGATGGGTTACAGCGCATAACGACGCCCCCTGCGGGTGCAAGCAGATTTGGCTGCGTGTTACTTGTCGGTACCCAGTTTGTGCGGCTTGTAGGCGAGGGCGTTAACGAGCGCGTCGGCGGCCGATTTGACGGCTGCCGGCTGCGGATCGTTGACGTGGTCCTCGGGATGCACGGGCAGGTCCTTCTTAACGGCATCATGAATCAGGTTGAGATATTCGGTCACGCCGGTGGTCGACAGGTGCGTGCCGTCGCCGTCGAACAGGTCGTTGCGGTTTGCACTGTACCCGTACCAGTCGATAACACGCACGTTCTTATAGCGCGTGGCGGCGTTGGCAATGGCCTGGTTGGTGGATCCGACCCATGGCTGCGGGCTGCGCGTATTCACAAATACCACGACGCGCTTGTCTCCGGCATCGGCCATGATCGCGTCAATCTGGTCGTCGGTCACCAAACCGTTGGTGCCCAGGGCAAAGACCACGATCTTGCCGGCAAGGTTCTGCTGGATATAGCCCTCAAATGTCGCGCGGCCCGCATCAAACTGGCGGCCCTTTTCGGCATCGATATGACTGTGCGGGAACACGCCGTCAAAGGAGTCGACGGCGCGCAGCGACACGGAGTCGCCGATCATGAGCAGGTCGTAGGAGCCATCGGGGAAGCCGTCGTTGTCCTTGTCGGTGTCGTCGGCTGCCTGCTGGTCCGTGGGTGCGGCATTCTTAGCTTCCTTGTTGAGGACTTCGGCGCCCTCGCCGCTCAACGCCGACGTCTCGGGCACAAAGATCAAGCCGCCCAGCGCAATGACAAGCACGATGCCGCAGGTAGCACACACGGGAACATGCGTGCGCGCCCAGTTAGCGGGTGTAGTGGTGCCATCGCGGAATTCGGCGATGGTGCGCCCGAAGGCGCCCTTCCTAAACGGCGTCTCGATAAAGCGATAGGAGCACTCGGCTACGGCGACCACCAGCAGTACCTGCAAAATGTACTGCCACCAGGGCGTATCGTTGATGTTGGCGACCGGGTTCATGAGCAACAGCAGCGGATAGTGCCACAGGTAGATGCTGTAGGAGCGCTTGCCGACCCATACGAGCGGCTCGGCGGATAGCGCGCGGGCAACCATTCCCTGGGGTTGCACGCAGGCCGCGATGACCATGAGCGTGAGGATGGAGCACAGCAGCGTGCCGCCGCGATATTGGAACGCGGTGTAGCCGTTGGTGAGTGCGACCATAGCGGCAAGGCCCACAAGGCCCGCAACGCCCAGCACATCGATGGATGCGGGCGAGGACCAAAAACGCACGAGGGCACTCGGCTGGGCCGGGGCGGTCTCGGCTACATCGTCGGCCGTCGTGCCCTGCTTGCTCTCGGCGTTCTTACCACGTTTGGCAGCGTCGACCAGGCGGTCGAGCCCCAGACGATGTGCAAGGCGCACAGGTGCCAGGTCGCGATCGGGGATAAATGCCATCCAGGCGCCCAACAGCAGCGAGAACACGCGGGTGTCGGTGCCGTAGTACACACGGCTGGGGTCGGCGGTAGGGTTGTAGAGCACCATCATGGCAAGGGCAGATACCGCGGCAAGAGCCAGGACCACGCGGCGCGTGTTGGGTTTGCTCACGTGCATGGACACCATGGCAAACAGTAGCGGCGGCCAGATGAGGTAGAACTGCTCCTCGATGGCGAGCGACCAAAAGTGCGTGAGCGGCGAGGGGTCGCCCAAGGCATTGAAGTATGAGACGTCCTGCGCGATCTGCCACCAGTTGTTAAAGAACAGCAGCGACGGCAGGATGTCGGGGCGCATCTTGGTGAGCATTACGTGGTTAAAGATCGTACACAGCGCGCAGGTCACCACCACGACGGTCACCACGGCGGGAACCAGGCGGCGGATGCGGCGGATCCAGAAGCTCTTGAGGTCGATGCGCCCGGTCTTGGCGACTTCGTTGAGCAGCAGGCGCGTGATCAGATAGCCCGAAAGCACAAAGAAGATCGTGACGCCGAGCAGGCCACCCTGAGCCCACGTGAGGTTAAGGTGATAGAGCACCACCGCGACAACGGCGAGTGTGCGCAGGCCGTCGAGGGCGGGAATGTAGCGGGATTTGGGACGAGCGGGCGTCTGCTCCGCAGCGGCAGCGCTGGCGTGGTCCGCTTTGTTGACGGGCGCACGATGGGGGCCCTCGGCACGTCGCGGCTCGCCGGCGCGGCGCTCGGCCTTCGGGCGTTCGTGAGGCACCTGGTTATCGGGCGCGCGGCGCGGGCCGCGCGAGCTCGATTGCGGGAGTTGTTCCATAAAACATCATCCAATGACGAGAATAATCAGCACATATTCATTGTAGCTGCCTGCTCCTGTGAATGCTTGCTGCTGGCGCAACCTCAAGCGCGCGTTCACATCAAAGTGAACTAAAGTTATAGAGGTACGAGGGCGCACGATTGACGGCCGACGGTGGGCATAAGGCCCGTAGATGAGGAGGTTTCCATGGCAGATCTCGGCATCGTTGCGGTGTTCGGCAGCATGAACATGGACCTTTCGGTAGCGTGCGAGCGCATGCCGCGCGCGGGCGAGACGGTCGGCGGCAGCGGGTTTATCACCAACGCCGGCGGCAAAGGCGCCAACCAGGCCGTTGCCGCCGCGCGGATGGGCGCGCGCACGTGCATGATCGGTGCCGTCGGGCGCGATTCGTTTGGCGATACGCTGGTTGCGGGACTCCAAGACGCGGGCGTGGGCGTTGAGTTCGTGGCGCACCGCGACGACGTGGAGACCGGCACGGCGACCATCATCCGTTGCGAGGGCGATAACCGCATCGTGCTTTCGCCGGGCGCCAACCATGCGCTTACGGGCGAGGATGTGGCCTGCGCGCTGCGTTATCTGGCGGCAGACGAGCTCGATGCCGATATCTGCGAGCTTGCCCCGGCGGCCGGCAGCGTCTTCGTCGCCCAGGGCGAATGCGACCTGATGGCAACGGCTGCGGCGCTCTCTTGCGCCCACAGTCTGGGGTTCTATACGGTCTTTAACCCGGCGCCTGCCTGCGATTTGCCGGCAGGAGCGTGGCCCGCGGTCGACTTGGTCTGCCCCAACGAGACTGAATGCCAGGCGCTGACGGGTATCCTGCCCACAGACGATGAGAGCTGTGTCGCCGCGCTCAACGCCCTGCTCGCTAAGGGCGCCGGGGCCGCGGTCATCACGCTGGGCGGTGCCGGCTCGGTTACGCTTGGTGACGACGGTGAGCTGTTGCGTATGCCGGCGCTTTCGAGCACGGTAGTCGATACCACGGCCGCTGGCGATACGTTTATCGGCGCACTTGCGGCCGCTCGCCTGGAGGGCCTGCCTCTGTTTGAGTGCATGGCGGTAGGCGCACGCGCCTCGGCGGTGGCGGTGTCGCGCCTGGGCGCTCAACAATCGATTCCCACGCGCGCTGAAGTTGAACATTGGTTTGGTTAAACGATAAAGATGGAGAAGCGGAGTAGAACAATGGCAACCAAGAAGCTGATCCTTGATCTGGATATGGGTGTGGACGACGCGATGGCGCTCGCCTATGCCATCGCGAGCCCCGAGGTGGAGCTCGTCGGCATTACCACGTGCTTTGGCAACGTACGCGTCGAGCAGTCGGCACATAACTGCCTGGCGGTGCTCGACCTGTTGGGTCGCCCCGAGGTGCCGGTATACCTGGGCGCCGACCGTCCCATAAAGGCGAGCGAGCCCTATACGCCGCCGGCGTCCACCACGCTCATCCATGGCAAAAACGGCATTGGTGGTGCGAGCGTGCCCGCATCTCCCTACGAGCCGGTGGGAGCGACGTCGGCCGACGGCAACGCGGCGGTCGATTACCTGATCGATGCCGCGCGCACCTATGGCCCCGACCTGGTCTATGTGGCGACCGGTCCGCTCTCCAACTTGGCGCTTGCCCTGGAGCGCGATGCGGCGGCGATGATGTCCATCGGCCGCGTAGTGGTGATGGGCGGCGCCCTTACGGTACCCGGCAACGTGAGCGCGGGCGCCGAGGCCAATATAGCGAGCGACCCCGAGGCCGCTGACGCCGTGCTGCGCTCGGGCCGCAAGCTCACCATGGTCGGCCTGGACGTGACGCATCGCGTGGTGCTTACGCGTCGTGACATTGCCGGCTGGACGGGCTCGGGCACCATGGCGGGCTGCGCGTATGCGAGCATGGTCGAGCACTACATTGGTTCGTACGAGATGAACGCTCCCTACCTGGGCGGCTGCGCGCTGCACGACCCGCTGGCCGTTGCCGTGGCGATCGACCCCACGCTTGTGGGAGCGCTCGGCTGCAACCTGCGCGTGGACCTGCTGGGTGAGTACCGCGGCCGCACCATCTGCGACGAGCGCCGTGTGGCCGACCCGGACAAGAGCGCCCTTGTGGCGCTCACCGTGGATGCCCCGCGCTTCCTATCCGAATTCAAGGCACGCATGGCCCGCGTTCTGGGCTAAGCGGTCTTTTTGGACGGGGCTTTTTTGACTGGTATGATTGGTGCGACCATTCGAACCAGCTAAAAGAGCCCCGTCCCAAATTAACTACCGAGAGGATCTGCCATGGAGCGCATCGCGAGCTTTTCTGTCGATCATCTGCTGCTTGAACCCGGCGTGTACGTGAGCCGCATCGACCGCGATCCGGCGACCGGCGCTGCCGTCACCACCTTTGACCTGCGCCTGACCACACCCAATAAGGAGCCGGTCATGAACACGGCCGAGTGCCACACCATCGAGCACCTGGGGGCGACCTTCCTGCGCAATCATGCCGAGTGGTCGAGCCGCATTGTCTACTTTGGCCCCATGGGCTGCCGCACGGGCTTTTACCTGGTCGTGTTTGGCGAGGTGACGAGCGAGGAGATCCTTCCGCTCGTGCGCGAGCTGTTTGAGTTCGTCGCCGGCTTTGAGGGTGATGTCCCCGGTGCCGCTCCCGAGGAGTGCGGCAACTACCTGGACCAGAACCTCCCCATGGCAAACTGGCTCGCGCGCCGTTATCTCGATCGCGATCTGGCCGATATCGACGAGAAGCATCTGCACTATCAGCAGGCGTAAGGGCTTCACCGCTCAAAACGCGCGCATCGGGCGCCCTCGCTAATGCGGGGGCGCCTTTTTGTTGAGAGGGCGAAGTGGATGTATAAAAACGCTCGGGATTGTTCTAGAATGTTCGTACAGTCACATAAACGAACAGGAGTGAACATGCATATCTACTCTGTCAACGATCCCGAGTTCAAACCCTACGGCCGCGTGTGGGACGACGTGCCCTCCAGCCTGACCGCCCCGCTCACCGAGGCGCTCTCCGCCACGCCCGTCCCCGAGGGCAGTAAGTACGTGGCCTCCGCGCCCGAGCTCGAGCAGGTCGAAGGCGCCGACACGCTCGGTCTGCTCATGTACGGCGGCCGTCCCTTCCAGCTGGGCTGGTGCAACGGCCACAACACGAAGCTCAATTGCCTAGAGTATCACCGCGCGAGCGAGTTCAACCTGGGCGCGCGCGACTTTGTCCTGCTGCTGGCCAAGCGCGAGCAGATCGTCGACGGCAAGCTCGATACCGCGCAGATCAAGGCTTTCCGCGCGCCGGCCGGCACGCTCGTCGAGGTCTATGCCACGACGCTGCACTACACGCCGTGCATGGTCGACGACGGCGGCTTCCAGGTGATGGTTGCGCTGCCCGCCGGTACCAACGGCCCGCGTCCCGAGGCTGCGGCTGACATGCCTGCCGCCGGTGACAGCTACTGCTACTGGAAGGCCGACAAGTGGGTCCTCTGCCACGCCGATAGCCCCAAGGCAGCCGAGGGCGGCTACGTGGGCCTCGTCGGCAAGAACCTCGACATCACCTGCGACTAGAATCTTCTGTCTCAATCTGTAACATCTAGCAGGCAAAATCGTCTCTACCTGTTACAGATTGAGACAAACTGCAGGGGGTTGCCCGAAAATCTCGATCCGTAACACCAGGCTCGGTTTTGACGGTCTACCTGTTACAGATCGAGACAAACCGGTCCGAACCACCACAAAGGTGAGGTCCTGGAAAACCCTAGACTCAAATCTTGCAGACCTGTCCTAAGGACACTGAGGTGCTCAATCTCATAGTCTCCTAACTAAAGCGCCCGGCGAGCAGCTCGTGCTCGCCGGGCGCTTTGCCGTCCGCGGATTTTGGGACATGCGGCCCGTTTTTTGAGCCTGCCTGTCGGTACACTAAAAGCACTATGGGTACCCGTGAGCGACATATCGGCCATGCGGCCGCCCGATCCGCGCCGTTGGCGGATCCCAGGGGCGGCAGGCTCTTCGCCATGCCGCGATTTCTCGTTGACATAACGCACCTGGTGTACCGTCGCCGCGCCTTCGTCATCGCCGGCGTCATAACCGCGCTGTTCCTCATGCTTTTGGCAGTCTTGCCGGCGCTGTTCGCCTCCGATCCCAAGCTTTCCGACGCCGTGCCGGCCTATAGCGAGGTGTCCAAGGAGGTCGTGGACGGGCTGATCCATTCGAGCTCGATTCCGTTGCTTGTCTCCGCGATTGCATTTTCGATCTGGGGCGTGCTGGTTTACCTGCGCTGTTTGGACTATGTGTTGCGTCGACGCCTGGTTGCCATCGCCACCATCTGCGCCTTGTGGATGATCGAGGTCATCCTCAAGTACAAGTCGTTTACGCCGTTCTATGCCACCATGCTGTGGTACCTGTACTACGTACCTATGACGCTTATCCCGCTGCTCTATCAGCTCTGCGGTCTGCGCCTTGCGGGGCTGGAGCAGCATCGCGCTGGCCGCCGCTATCGCAGCGTCCTGTGGATCGTGGCCATCCTGCTTATCGGATTTGTGCTCACCAACGATTTCCACCGGCAGGTCTTCCACTTCGACCGTGCGAGCGACACCTGGAGCAACGATTACACGTACGGCTGGGGTTATTTCGCCGTCTTAGTGTGGACGGCCTTTAACTTCGTGGCCTTTTTTATCCTGGTTGGTCGGTCCTCGTCCTTTCGCATCCAGCGTTTCTCGGGCACGGCAGCGCTCGTGCTGCTGGGCGGCGCGTTCTTTGCCATCTCGTATGCGCTGCGCGTGCCCTGGGCATGGAGGCTCAACTTTTCGCTCGTCTATTGCGTTCTGTGTGTGGTGGCGATGGAAATCTGTCTCGATTGCGGTGTCATTCCGTCATATCACGACATCGCCGGCATTTTCGACACCTTGCCGCTCGACCTTAAAGTGCTAACGCGTGACCTTCAGGAGGTCTATGCCACGCCGGTGTCAAAGCCGGTGCCGGAAGGCGTGCGCGAGGAGTTGCGGGCCCAGGAACACGGGCGCCCCCACGCCTTTGCCGTGGTGTCCGATCCCGATGTGATGTATCGCGCCTTTCCGCTGCTGGGCGGATCGGCCCTGCTTGCCCAAGACGTGTCGGAGCTCAACGAGCTCAATCGCGAGCTGGCGCAGCGGCGCATGGAGTTGCAGCGTCAAAACGAGCTGCTCACGGCCGACTACGACCTTAAGACGCACCTTGCAGATCAAGAGGCCGAGGCCTTGCTGGTCCAAGACGTGGACCAGGCGCTTGCCCGCGCGCTTGACGAGATGTACGGACTGCTGAGCTCGCTACCACCGCTCACGGACGACACATCGTCGCACGAGCGCTATCGCATGCTGCAATGCGCAAAGATGCTCGTTGCCTATTGCAAGCGCAAGGGTTCGCTCACATTGGCGCAGCACGGGGAGAGCGGCTTCGACCGTGACCGCATCCAACTGATCGCCAACGAGTTGGCAAGCGACCTGCGCACAATCGATGTCGACTGCGCTTCGATCATCGCCATACGGCGCCCCATGCACGCCAGTGCGGTCAGCGCGCTGTATGACTGCGTGTACGATTTTGCGTTTTTTGCCTACACGACCGACCATCCGGCGCTTATGTATCACTTGAGCGACCACGACTCGTGCAGCGTGGAACTGCGCGCCACGCTTTTTTCCAACGACGAGAAGGACCTGTCGCAGACGCCTGCCGCGTTTGAGCTCGAGAGCGCGCTGCAGGGGCGCAACGTAGCATACCGCCTTGAGGGCGAGGCGGGTCAGCTGCGCATGATCGTGTTGATGCCGCGGGCGGGTGAGTGACGATGCAGATTCCGCTTATCCTTCCCCAGATCGTCGCGCTCGATGTCGTCTTTACCCTGGCTGCGTGCCTGCAGACGATCCACGTCCCGCTTATCGCCTCACGCCGTTCATCCTTCAACCGCAAGGTGATTTGTGCCTATGAGGCAAGCCTTATGCTGCACTTGATTATCTCGGCTGTTATCTTATTCGCGTCGAGCGGCTCGTATCTGGTGGCGCCGCTCTACGTTGTTGCCGAAGCGGCGGGCGCACTGTTGTGGCTCAACGCCGCGATTGCCGCCTATGGCGTGGTCCTTATGGTGCATTACCGCCGTCCCGTCATGCTGGCGGAGCTGTCGCTTGTCGCCGCCGTCACGCCGCCGGCGGTTTACGTTATGGGCACGACATGGACTGCGGCTCTTGTCGCGGATGGCGCGTTCTTCCTATTCCGTTCCATCGCGGCGCTTTTGATGGATGTCCGTAACCGTCAAGAGGATATCACGGCGTTTTCGACGATCGAGACCATCAACGTGATCCCTGTGGGCATCCTGTACTTGGATCCAAAGGGTCGCCCGTTGCTCATGAACCGCTGCATGCGCAAGAACCTCGTGGAGCTTCATATGCCAACCGACCTGCACGACATGAGCGGCACATGGAATGATCTCCGCCGGCTCAGCATGCAGGCGCCCGAGAGCAGCAAGGATCGCGCCCGAATCGAACTGGATCGCTTTGGCGAGGCGCGTGCGGTGGTCGAGATCGCTCCCTCCGAGATTCGCCTGTTTGCATGCGATGGGGTTATGGTTTCGGGCCGCCCCTTCGAGCGCATCATCGGCTTGGACGTGACGGAGTATGCCCATGCCTATGATCGCCTGGCGCATGCCAATCATCTGCTCGAGCTTGCGGGCCAAGAGCTTCAGGCTCAGATCGAGGAGGTCAAGAAGGTTGCCGACAATGCGGCCTACCTGCGCATGCGTGCCCGCGTGCACGATGTGATCGGCCAGCGCCTGTCCATTCTCCATCGCTATTTGGAGGAAGGCCGTCTGGACGACGAGTCGCTCGAGCAGATCGACCCGCTGCTGCGCTCGATTGCCGCCGACCTACGCAGCGGAGGCGACAGCGAACCTGCGGAGCGGCTCGACGATATCGTCCATGCTTTTGGTCTGGTGAGCGTGCAGATCGATGTAGAGGGGTCGCTTCCCGAGGACGCGCGCGTTGCCGCGGCGTTTTTGCAGATTATCCGCGAGGCCTCGACCAACGCCACCAAGCATGCGCAGGCCCATCAGGTCCAGGTACGCCTGTCGCAGGAGGAGCATGATGGCGGCGATGCCGTCGCACTCATGACCATCTCCAATGACGGCGCGCCTGCCCCCGTATCGTATCGCGAGGGAACGGGTATCCCCGGTATGAGGCATGTTGCACAAGATCTGGGCGGCAGCCTCGAGGTCCATGCCGCTCCGCCCTTTACGCTTGCGGTATCCATCCCGCTAAACTCCAACGCCGCGGTCCAAAGGAGAAACTCATGATCCGCATCCTCATTGTCGAAGACCAGGCCATCTTGCGCGAGAGCCTTGCGCGCTCCGTTGGCGACCAACCCGATATGACTGTTGTCGCCGCGATCGCCGATGCTTCCGAGGCCCTCGACGTTGTGCTCAAGGAGCGTCCCGACATGATACTGATGGACGTGTGTACCGAGCACGATTCCAACGGCATCGTGGCGGCGGCGCGCATCAAAGAGCAGCTGCCCGAGTGCCGCATCATTATCATGACGGGCATGCCCGAGATCACCTTTGTCGACCAGGCGCGCGAGGCCGGCGTCGACAGCTTTGTGTACAAGAATGTCGGTATCGACGAGCTGTTTGCCGTGATGCGCTCCACGTTGGCGGGCTACTGCACGTTTCCCAAACCGCCCGAGAGCCTCTTCTCGGGTACGGCGGCCCTCGACGATGTCGAACTTTCAATCCTACGTCTTGCCTGTGAGGGTAAGAGCCGTCGCGAGATTGCGGCCGAGCTGTTTATGAGCGAGGGCACCATCAAGCGGCGCATCTCGGAAATCCTCAATAAGACCGGCTACGACAACATCATGCGCTTGGCGGTGCATGCGGTGACCGAAGGCAGCATTGTCCCCAATATGGAGCGTCCGTAATCGGTGCGCCTGATCGCACTCTGGCACCGAAACGATAGGCCGCCCGCCGTTTTGCATCTGCAACGGCGGGCGGCCTGCTTGTGGACGGCGCTGCCGGCGCAAAGCGACGGGGCCGCAGGATCAACTCCTGCGGCCCCGTCTGGTGTGCGCGGATGTGTCCGCCAATCCGCGGCTGTCGATGTCTGTCGTTACGCGATGGTTGCGCTGTAGGAGGCGACGTCCTCGTAGGAATCGGTCAGATAGGCGTCGATACCGATGGTCGTGTTGACCAGGTCGTCGAGGCTATCGAGCTCGCCGCTCGAGAACGTGAACTCCTCGGTGGCGTTGGTGCCGGGCATCAGATGAGCCGAGAACCAGGGTTCCTTCATGGTGCCGTTGACGTTGGTCTTACCGCTGGGAGCGTAGAAGGTCAGGTCCTTGTCGCTCTTGTTGGTGATGTTGACGACAAAGCCGATGTCGCCCCAGTCGTCCTTGAACTTCTCGGTGACGGTGATGGTGCACAGGTCGTCATCGGCGACGGTGACGGCGGGGGAGATTTCAACGCTCTGGACGTCGTCGTCTTCGACAGCCTCTTCGACCTCGTCTTCCTTCTCGGCGGCCTCGCGATCCTTCTTCACCGTGCCGGACAGATCCTTGTCGGACTTGGTAAAGACAAGATTGCCGTCATCCTCTTCGAGGATGAGCTTGCCGTCCTTGAGCTTCATGTCGTGCGACTCATCTTCGGCGGTGATAGTTACGGTAGTGGCGTCCTTTGCCTCCCATTTAAGGTCGACAACCTCAAGGAACAGGTCGAGGGCGCCTGTGCCGTCCTCATCGAGAATCAGGACGCAGTGGACACCCCAATCCTCGAGCATCTTCATGTACTCATCGGTCAGCTCTTCGCCCTCCAGGGTTCCTCCCGAGAGCTCCCAACTGCCGACGAAGTTGGCCTTGGGATCCTTGCCACCGCCGCCGCTGCAGCCCGTCAGGGCAAAGGCGAGCGCCAGGACGCATGTCAGGAATGCGAGTACGGACTTTTTGAACGTTGTCTTCATGGTGTCCTCCTTCTTGTGTGAAAACCCATAGAAGCAAATGCGGGGGTGGCGGATCCCCCGCCAATTACCAGATAGAGGGGCTAGGGCCTGGGCGTTCCGCAGTTGCTGCAGAACTTGCCGCCGTTTTCGCTACCGCAGTTGGGGCAGAACCACTTGGCCGGTGCCGGGGCGGGTGCGGGGCTGCCGCACTCGGGGCAGAACTTGCCGGTGTTGGTGGCACCGCAGCTGCAGGTCCACGTGCCGGCCGCGGGCGCGGCGGCAGGAGCCGGTGCGGGGGCGGGTGCCGGTTGCGGGGTGGCCTGCTGCTGCGCCTGGCCGGCAGCGAACAGCTGGCTTGCGTTCATGCCGCCCATGCCGCCTGCCATGCCCATGCCCATAAAGCCGGCCATCGCACCGTTGGGGTTGGCCGCCGCCGCGCGCATCGCGTCGCTCTGGGCGCTGGCGATGTTGGCGGCTGCCATGGTGGGATCGCGCATGACCGCGGCCTTCTGCAGGTCCTTGATCATCTGCTCGTCTTCTTGCGAGGCGGCGATGGAGTTGACGCCAAAGCTCACGATCTCGACGCCGCGCAGGTCGCGCCAGTCGGCGGAGAGGACCTCGTTGAGCGCGCGGGCGAGCTCGGTGGTGTGGCCGGGGATGGCGCTGTAGCGGATGCCCATCTCCGAGATCTTGGCAAAGGCGGGCTGCAGGGCGGTGAGCAGCTCGGACTTGAGCTGGCTATCGATCTTGTCGCGCGTGTAGCTGTCGGTCACATTGCCGCACACATTGGTGTAGAACAGCAGCGGGTTGGTGATGCGGTACGAATACTCACCGTTGCAGCGCACGGAGATGTCGACGTCCAGGCCGATGTTGTTGTCGACCACGCGGAAGGGCACGGGCGAGGCGGTGCCGTACTTGTTGCCGATGATCTCCTTGGTGTTGATAAAGTAGACGCGCTGGTCCTTGCCCGCGTCGCCGCCGAAGGTAAAGCGGCTGCCGATATTGGCGAAGGTCTCCTTGATGGAGTCGCCCAGGTTGCCGCTAAAGACGCTCGGCTCGCTGCCGGTATCGAAGACGAACTCGCCGGGCT
Organism: uncultured Collinsella sp.; assembly: GCA_934658705.1. Classification (GTDB taxonomy): domain Bacteria; phylum Actinomycetota; class Coriobacteriia; order Coriobacteriales; family Coriobacteriaceae; genus Collinsella. The sequence goes on from CAKUHP010000013.1 coordinate 16,174, forward strand.
CCAGCGCGACCTCGATGATCTTGCCGTTTTGCACCACGAGCATGCCCTGGCCGTCGTTGACGGCGATGACGGAGCCGTTGGAGATGACGTTGTCCTCGCCGCGCGTGTTGGAGCTGCGGCCACCGGTGCGCTTGACGCCCTTGCAGGCCAAGACGTCGGCGGGCATCGATTCGCAATAGATAAATTCCTTCCACTGGTCGGCCATGACGCCGCCGGCGGCTCCCAATCCAGCTTTCAAGAGTCCCATGGTGATCTTCCTTTCTCGTCAAAGACCGGGTGGTGTTGGTCGGGATGGTTAGTCGTCCTTGTCGTCCTTCATGACGACGGTGGTCTCGGTATGGCTGAAGGTGTCGTGCTTCTCGACCAGGTCGAGCTCGCCGCAGTACTCGTCGGCGTGGGTTGCCTCGTTGGCCGTCTTGAGCTGGCTCACCAGCAGCACGTCTCCGATGATCACGATGATCAGCGGCGCGACGATGTTGATGAGGATGCCCTCGATATCAAAGCTGAGGTAATCCGGATCGAAGGCGTATTCGCCCATAAAGAGAATCTGGGAGAGAACAAATCCGATCACAAAGAACAGTACCGAGGCGATAACGAGCTTGGGCTTGGAGCAGGGGAGCTCGCCGACCATGCGGCCGGTCTGGCCGTTCATGGCAAACAGATAGCTCTTGCCGTTCCACGAGGTGGAGAGCATCCAGACGGGGAACAGGGCGTAGTCGCTGTCTTCCCAGGTGTAGTCGAGCTGTTTGCTTTCGACCGTGGCGTCGTCGTACTCGTCGATGACGGTCTCGCGCAGGGCCGAGATCGTGCTCTCCTCCATACGGCGTTCGGCGCGCGCCTTGCAGGTCTCGCAGTCCTCGTCGTAACGGTTGGCGATGTAGCCGGGCATATAGGCAACCGAGAACGGGCGCAGCGCATCGTAGTCAAACGGCTCGATGGCGTCCATGTGACCGTCGGGCATCTTGGACGATCCGTCGACGGGCACGCGCTCAAACGAGATATTGCCCTTACGGTAGGCATCGTAGTGGTCGGTGGTCGTGACGGTGCGGTCGGATTCCTCGGTCACGGTCTCGTTGGTCGCGTCAAAGTACACTTCGCCGTCCACATGGGCGCCGTAGAGCCAAAACGGCACGTAGACGCCTTGGACCTCGTCGATGTGGTTGCCGGTGACAAAGCTCTTGGGCAGCAAGATCTTGCCCTTGTAGTGCTCCTTCAGTGCCTTCATGACATCGTCGCGCCCGAGCTTGAACGGAATTACCAGGTCGGGTGAGAAGTCGCCCGAGAGCTGGCCGGGTGCCACGGCGGGGTTGCCGCAGTACGGGCAGGTGGAGACGGCGACGGTGCCGTCCGAGATCAGCTCGGCGCCGCACGACGAGCAGATATAGCCGGCGTTTTGGGCGAGCTCCTGTACCGCAGCGTCGGCCGCGGGCTTGGGTACCGCGGCTGCCGCATCGGCTTTGGCGTCCGCCTTATCCTGGCGCTCGCGATAGAGGGCCTCGACTTCTTCGACTTCAAAGCGCGAGTCGCAGTAGTCGCAGACGAGCTTTTGCTCGGCGCTGGCAAAATGCAGCGGGCCGCCACACGCGGGACACTGATAGTTAACGCTCTCGAAGGCCATGATCGATCCTTTCCGTGCCGAGGGCTATGCGCCGATGGCGCCGCCGCAGTACTCGCAGCGTCCGCTGGCATCGGGGATGGTGGTGGCTCCGCAGAAGGGGCAGGTCACCGCGGTCTTGGGGGCCTTGGCGGCAACGACGCTGTCTCGCGTCTCCTGGCGCAGCTGCACCAGCGCGTCGCGGACCTCGGTCGCCTGGCGCTTGGCCTCGCGGTACTCGATAGATCCGCGCTGCTCGATGGTGGAGTCGTTCACGCGCAGGTCGATCTCGGTAAAGTACGGCGTGTTGACGTGGATGGTCAGGTTAAAGTCGTAATCCAGGTCGTAGCGCGGCGGGTCATAACTCTCGCGCTCGCCGTCCTTGGTCTCGCGATAAATCTCGGTGCGGTGCTCGTCGATATCCATATCGCAGCCGAGCACCTGCGAGAACTCGATAATGTCGGGATTGGCGTCACGCCAGCGCGTCTGCGAGGTGATGATCAGCAGTCCCGCGTCCTCGTCGAGCATGATATTGGTGCGCCCGGCAGAGAGCGTGCGCGTGGGGTTGAACGAGGCCAGGCGCTCGGCATTGGCCTCGCGATAGGCGAGCTGCTCGCGGATGTCGTCCGCGGTGCTGGAGCGATAGCCGCCAAAGAAGGGGGAGAGCTTGCCGACGCACTCTTTGCATAGGTAGCCTTCGTTAATCTTGGTCTTTCCCAAAAGCCCCAGCTCGGTACCGCAAATCGCGCATTCTTTCTTCTCGAACATCTTGTCAAAGAAGCCCATGGCTGCCTCCCATCAACAGGTAGCGTGTGTCACTTTTGATGATGGGGGAGTGCACGATCTTTCACGATACCCAGACGGCTCAAGAGGTCTCCACAACTGGGACACATGGCCCATTTTTCATCCCCAACTAAGTTGCGGGCGATGAGGCGGATGGGTAACACTTTGGCATCGCGTGTGAATTGAGGCCCGTTCTCTACTAAAATGGGTTTCCGGACATCTAAGCGGGTGGGGGTTACCATGAGGGACCTGGGAGACACAACCGCATATTTGCGCCGGGGCATACGGGAGATTCTGTGCCTAGCGCTCTTCTTTTTCACGTTTTTGGCCAGCGAGTACCTCTTTGACGTACGCGTGGCCGAGTTTGTGCCAGCGAACGAGGTCGTTATCTACGAGAGTATCGTCGTCGGCGCGAGCGTGATTGGCTTTTTCGTGCGCCCATTTCTGTATTATCGCCGTCCCCAGTCGATCGATGCGACAAGCGATATTACAGGCGTGCTGTTGGTGTCGGCATTGTTGCTGATGATTATGGCAGCGCAGTTTCAGGTCGTGATTGCCGGCGGTTTGGTGGCGTGCTGCGCTTTGGGCTACTGCGGATCGACCGCCCATGCCAATCTGGCGCGGCGTTTTGCGCAGACGCCCTGTTTGGCGCGCGCCGTGGCGGTTTCTTATGCTGCAGGCATTTTGGTGCAGGTGCTCAACCATATGGTGATGCCTGCGGGCATTCCCCAGCAGTTTGTCCTCATCGCCTGTGCGATTGCACTGGTTGGTCTGCTTCACGGTACCCGCCGAGCTAAATTGCGCGATGAGTCTGCGCCCGAGTTCGAGGCCGAGATTGCCGAGCTGTCGGTCGATGCGTTTGAGCGTGGCGCCAGGTGGCGCGACGACCCCGAGGCAAAGGCAGCCTTCCAGGGTGCCGTGGTGCGTCTGACGGTGGCGACTGCCTGTCTCACCGGCGTGTTCGCAGCTCTCAATGCCGGCCTTACGACTTCGCATGCCGCCGGCGCTATCGACCTGGGCGACTGGCCGCGCTTGCTGCTGGTTGTGAGCGCCCTTGCCGCCGGCGTCCTGTATGACCTGCACGGGCGTTCGTATATGAATATCATCATGACGTGCGCCGCCATGCTGTCTACGCTCTCGTTCTTTGTGCTTATCACCGATGGCAACGGTGGCAACACGCTTGCCGCCACGATTATCTTTTACCTTGGCACGGGCTTTTTCGTGGTGTTCTTCACCGCGAAGTTCGCCGCGATTTCGATGTATGCTCGCTGGGCGTATCTGTGGCCGTGCATGGGCCGCGTTATCAACAACGTTTGCTCAATGCTCGTGACGGCTCCGGCGGTGGCAATCATCTCGAGCCAAAACGTGCTGACGGCGGTGGGTGTCGTGCTCGTACTGTTCGTCGGCATCGCGATTTCGCTGTTGGGACAGTTTGGGCAAGACGGCGAGCGCGAGGCGACGCATGGCGGGCTGGCGTTTGCCACCGACGATCTTGGCGTGAGCCGTGCGCCCGGTCAGGCCGACACGGTGCCCCTGGAGGCGCCGGAGCTTTCGTTTGACGATCGGCTCGACGGCTTCGTTGCCGCCTTTGGGCTCACCAAGCGCGAGCGTGATGTTCTGGAGGCGTTGGTCGTTTCGGATGACAGCGTGCAGGACGTGGCGGCGGCGCTCTTCCTTTCGCGCTCCACGCTCTACCGCCACATTGCCTCGATCAACAAAAAGGTCGGCACCAATTCACGCGTGGCGCTCATTAGCCTCTTCTGGTCCTGGACACCCCAAGACTAGCTAACCACCACAAAGGGGACAGGCACCTTTGTGGTGGTTTTTTACCTGCAAAAATATGAATATGAGACATTTGTCACCTGCCGTTTTGGCGCTCAAAGGCATATGAATGTGATGCTGGGCAAAGCAGAACGGAGGAGGTATACCTATGGTGTCTCGTGGCTGCGCGTCTAATAAAATTGCGGCCGCGCTTATCGCCGTGGTGGTCTTTGCCGCGGCGGTGACACTCATGCGAGTTTACGGTGCCGATGCCCATGGCGCTCAGGGAAAGACTGCCGCGCAGGCGTCGCTCAACGATCGTGCCGCCGTTCCGGTGGCGGTCAAGCTCGTCGAGGACGGGGAGGCGCGGGCAGTCTATGAGACCGACGATGCCGAGTTGGTCGCATCGACCTTTGCCGCGCTCGATGGCTGCACCGTGGGGGATGCGGTGGACGAGCGGATGAGCGATGCCGGCCGAACGCTCGTCTTTGTCTATGCGGACGGTTCGGAGCAATCGGTGGAGCTCGAAGGCAAGAATATCGTGCTCGACAAGACGGCGTATCGCCTCAACGGCGCCGATGAGTTATGGCGACAGCTAGCCGCTATCAAAAACAGCCAACGAAATTAGGGGTAATGAGGATGAGTGACTTGAGATTCTGCCCGGCGTGTGGGGCGCAGTTGCCTCGGGTCGCCGGCGTGCCGGTGCGGTTTTGCCCAGGGTGCGGCGTCAGGCTCGAGGGCGTTGCGTGCGGCCCGGACGCCACGGGGTCTGTGAATGATGCGGCTGCCGATGATGGCGCGAGCGAAGGTCACGACCCGAGTGTGGCCGCGCCGGCCGATGTGCCGACACGGAGTGCCGAGGCCGCGTCACCGTCTGGCGACACGGCCTCGGCGGACGCTCCTCGCGCCGGTGAGCTTGAGCTCCATACCGCATGCGATGTCTCTGGCGGTCAGGCGCTCGCGCAGGTGGCGTTGCCGCGGGGTTGGCGTATCGAAGAGGCACATCTTGAGCGCAGCGGTAGCTTCGACTGCCCGATTTCGGTTGGCGTGACGGCGGCGGGTTCGATGCGCGAGCGGATTATATACCGCTCCGAGCTCTGTTACGTGGATGCGGGCGCCGTTGCCAAGCGTATCCCCACGCAAACCGAGCGCAAGGCGTTTATGCACGTGGAAGCAGCTTGCGACGAGCTGGCCCAGGCCTGCGCGGCGCAGCTGGGCGCACGGGCGGAGGTTGTGGCCGAGCAGCCGTACCCATCGAACGCGGCGGTCGATATCGAGCGCGAGCGTGCCCGCGTAAAGCGCGAGGCGGCAAACGACTTTGCGATTCAGGGATTTACGATGGAGCCGAGTGATGTGATCTATGAGTGCCGCATGCGTCGATATCGGCTCGCGGGCGCCCCGGTGCCTACCGAGCTTGCGGTGGCGGCCAAAGTCGAGGGCTATGTGGCCTCGATCGGCGGCGTCGCGGGCTCTATGGGTAAAGGCGTTGCCGCTGGGGCCGAGGCGCTGCTGGGCGCAGGCCTTTCGAGCGGGCTGATTGGCGGCGTTCTGGGCAAGCGCCTGCGCGAGCGCCAGGCGGCGGCAGCGGCGGGACAGGGTATCGCGCAAGAGCAGGCCACGGGCCGGGGTGATTGCCCGGACGGGGTGTCGTCCAGTCTGGGCGCTGCTGACGTGCTGCAGTGGCGCATCAGGGACAGTTTTTGTCTGGTTGCGCCGGAAGGTCGCCTGGACGAGGTAGCCTCTACGGCGCTTGCCTCGATGGCGTCGACCTTGCGGCTCAACCCCGCGATTGCACGCGAAGCGTCCGCTCAAAAGCAACAGATGGTGCTCGAGCAGCGCCAACGCACGCAGATGAACATTGCCCAGCAGCAACAGCAGTTTGCAGCCTGGCAGCAGATGCATGCCTCGCAGCAGGCGGCGTTCGACAGCTACCAGCAGGCATGGTTCGACCGCAGCAATCGTCAGCACGCCGCGAACATGGCCGCCAGCGCAGCCAGTTTCTCCAGTGCGGGCGTGGGGACGGGCGCGGCCTCGTATTCCGATGCCATTCGCGGAGTCAACCATTACACCAGGCCCGACGGCACCGATGTCGAGGTTTCGGTGATGGCAGACCAGGCTTGGGTGAACGGCTCGGGCGATGTGATCGGCACGCGCGATGGCTTTGAGCCCGGCTTTGGCTGGACGGAGCTGCCTCGTCAATAGCGTGAGGCGGCTTATGCGTGAATCGATGCCGGGTGTGTTGCTCGGCACCGTGATAAAGAACGGGAAAGGAACAACGATGAGGAAGACGGTTATTTCGCGCGTGGCGTTTGTCGCGGCGGCGGGAACGGCGCTGCTGACACTTGCGGGGTGCGGTGGACAGCAGGCGCAGGATACGACGGGCTTTAACGATGATCGCCCGGTAAAGGACAAGATGGACGCGGGCTCGTCATCGGGCGATTCCGGCGATGCGGGCGGCAGCTCGGATGCGGACGGCGGCTCGACGGATGCGTTTGATACGTGGTCGGATGACTGCTGGGATGCGCACCGCAACATCAGCATCGCGGCGCTGCTCGAGCTTAAGGGCTGGCAGTTGCAGGAATTTGCGTCGCAACAGGGTTACACCTGGCAAGATGCGCTCGAGATGTACGAGAACGAGGCCGGTCGCGTACTCAGCGTCTGCAATATCGACAAGGACGGCGCGACCGAATGGCTCGGTGAGGACGAAATCGGAAAGCTCGACAAGGGCGGTACCGGGAGCACCGTGATGTTTACGCTTCAGCTTGCGGGCTATTCGAGCTGCGAGGATGTTATCGCGGGCTTTTCGGTACCGGTCGAGGACCGGGCGCAGATCACCTCGAGCTCGTGGATCGCGTGCGTTTACGGTTCCAACATGGCGCGTCACGTTGCCATGGTGAGCCCGATGGAAAACGGCGACTACCGCCTAGACCTCATTACCGAGGAGGCCATCAAGACCGGAAGGTTTACCCAGGGCGGCGGCGCCCCCACGATTAACGAATTCTGGCAGGAAAAGACCGGACGCGCGCTCGGCTAAGTGCGATGCGGCCAATATCATGGCGAGGGACAAATATGAAGAACGAGATGACGATAAGCCGTGCGGCCTTTGTGGCAGGCGCGGGTGCGGCGGCTTGTGCACTGGCTGGCTGCTCGGGCGGATTGGGCGGCGCGGGCGGCGCCAAGAAAGCGAGCACAGCGGACGCCGCCTGCGTGGATGACAATGCCAACGTGACGGTCTATGCCGCCATCAACCTGGGTGGCGCCGATCTGGTGCGCCTGCTCAAGCATCAAAACTATGAGTGGCAAGGCGAGAGCGTGGGCTATGGCGCCGTCGATGATGCAGGATTTTTCGCCTTTACCTTTTCTGAGGTTTCGGACGATGTGGACGAACTTGCAAATAGCGCGATACCGCTTTCGGAATCCGAATACGAGGAGCTTGAACCGGGCGGCGGAGACGATAGCGTGGCGATCTTGCTTTCGGTGGCAGGTTATACGACGGGAGATCGTGCGCTCGCCGGCGCGATCGGCGATGCGGCGATGGTGCAGGAGAAGTGCACGATTGACGATTCCACATATTGGCTGGTCAAGGCACTCGGCGGCAGCCGCTATGTGATTTCGGCCTATGATACCGAAGACGATGGCGACAGCGCGCATGACATCTATATCTATAGTGAGTCTTTTATTCGCACCGGTTATCTGAGCGGTGGCGACCAGATTGATATCGACGAGCTCTGGAGCCGCCTGACCAACGCCTCATAGCGCACCAAAACCACCACAAAGGGGACAGGCACCTTTGTGGTGGTTTTGCCGGTTGCAGACTCGGCAAAGCGCGCCCGCAGCGATGCTCTGCCTGCGCTAAACTGTGAAGCACGTACGCGATTACGAGAGGAGCCCGCATGGAGGCTTACAAGCAAGAGTTCATCAAGTTTATGGTCGAGTCCGACGTTCTTAAGTTCGGCAGCTTTACGCTCAAGAGCGGCCGTCAGTCCCCGTTCTTTATGAACGCCGGCGCCTACGTGACGGGCTATCAGCTCAAGAAGCTGGGCGAGTATTATGCCCAGGCCATCCACGATAACTTTGGCGATGACTTTGACGTGCTGTTTGGGCCGGCCTACAAGGGTATTCCCCTGGCCGTCGTGACCGCGATCGCCTACCACGAGCTGTACGGCAAGGAGGTCAAGTACTGCTGCGACCGCAAGGAGGCCAAGGACCACGGTGCCGACAAGGGCAACCTGCTGGGCTACGAGCCCCAGGACGGCGACCGCGTGATCATGGTCGAGGACGTCACCACCAGCGGTAAGTCCATCGACGAGACCTATCCCAAGGTCAAGGCGGCTGCCGATGTCGAGATCAAGGGTCTGATCGTGTCCCTCAACCGCATGGAGGTCGGCAAGGGTGGCGTGACCACCGCGCAGAAGGAGATCGAGGCCAAGTACGGTTTCCCCGTCGCGAGCATCGTCTCCATGGCCGAGGTCGTCGAGACCCTCTACAACCACGAGATCGACGGCAAGGTCGTCATCGACGACGAGCTCAAGACCGCCATCGACGCCTACTACGAGCAGTACGGAGCTCGTTAAGTTACGCGGTTTTACAAACCGCGTAACGGCTTGACGCTGCGCGGGCCGCATTTGGACAATCTGACGTTCAACTTCAAGGGCGCGACCAGAAGGTCAGCGCCCTTTCGTTTCACGTCACCTTGTCTCAAATGCGACCCGCTCGCTGCCGTTGCCAAAACATCGGCGTTGCTGTTGCTGGCACTTGGGTAGTCATTGGGGACGTTCTTAAACGACTAGTCGTTGGGGACGTTCTTGTTTGACTAGTCGTTTAAGAACGTCCCCAATGACTATGCGCCAAGCGTTTTTGGGCCGAGAACGACCTCGAGCTTGTCATGGAGGACGGCGACCTGCAGGATATCGCCGACGGCGAGAGCGCCAGAGGAGCCCGAGATTCGAACCCTCACCTTAGTTTTCAGACTAAGTGGCACTATAATCACCATAGGCATGCGCACAACGCTGCGCTTAATCAAGAGGAGAAAACGTATGGGTCTGTTTGACATGTTCAAGAAGAAGGCTGAGCCCGCGGCTGCCGCTGCTCCTGCCTCCATCTCTGCTTCTGCCGGCGCCGACGTGCTGTGCTCGCCCGTCAAGGGCAAGGTCATCAAGATGGTCGACGTGCCCGATCCCGTCTTTGGTGGCGAGGTTCTGGGCAAGGGCTGCGCCGTGTGGCCCGAGGACGATCTGGTCTACGCTCCCTGCGACGGCAAGGTGACCGTCACCATGGGTCATGCCGTGGGCCTGCAGTCCGATAGCGGCATCGAGGTTCTGGTTCACGTTGGCGTCGATACCGTCAACATGAACGGCGACGGCTTCGAGGGCTTCGTCAAGGCCGACGACGTCGTTAAGGCCGGCCAGCCCATGCTCAAGATCGACCGCGCCAAGATTGCCGCTGCCGGCTACAAGGATTGCGTCGTCGTGGCCGTGTCCAACACTGCCGAGTTTGCCGATGTTGAGCTCGCCGTCGAGGCTGACTCTGCTGTTGCTGCCGGCGATGCCATTGTCAAGGTTGTTCGCAAGTAGGTTGCAACGTCCAAGGGATATTTTAGGGTGGTCGGATTGTCCGGCCGCCCTTTTTTATTGGACCGGGCGCGCGCGTTTTATTGCACGCCGGGCAGATCTGTAAACCGTTCGGACGCTAAAACGAACCGACCGCGCCCTTGCTTCGTCGGGGGTGTTTGTTAACGGCTAAAATGGCCTCATTGTTACGACGTGCGCCGTGTTGGGAAGCGCGACGCCGCTTGTTTGGAGGAATGTCATGAAAAAGAAGCTGCTGCTTGCGCCCCTGATGGCCACGCTGGTCGCGTGCGTGGTTCTGCTTTCTGGCTGCGGAGGCCCCTCGGTCGAGGAGCTCATCACCGAGGACCTCACGACTCAGTTTGATGAAGTCAAAAACGCTGGCGACGATTTCCTCGCCGGCCTGGAGGAGGCTTCGGGCGACGAGTTCGAGCAGCTGGGTATTGATCCCAAGGAGTACGCCAAGACCTATCTCGAGGGCTTTGACTGCAAGATCGGCGACGTGACGGTCGACGAGGACAAGGGCACCGCAACTGCCGAGGTCACCATCAGCTGCAAGTCTATGAACCAGATCGTCGAGGATTTTGCCACCCAGTACCAGGAGAAGGTTACCGCACTCGATTCGATGCCTTCCGATGACGAGCTGTACAAGATGGCCGGTCAGGTTATGGTCGATGTGACCAAGGCTGCTAAGACCAAGGACACCACGGTCACCTTCAAGTACACCTGCAATGACGACGGCGAGTGGTCTGCCGACGATTCCGCAACCAACGAGATGATGAATGCGATGATGAACTAGTTCGTTACGGCGTTTTACCAAACGCCGTAACTGCTCGACGCTGCGCGCCCACCAGAACGACAACTTGTCATTCAAAGAGGACGGCATGACCAGAAGGTCTATGCCGTCCTCTTTTCATGCCAATTTGTTCGCTCTGGTGCCCGCTCGCTGTCCGTCCTCTACCTATGGTGTCGCCATGGTGGTCATTGGGGACGTTCTTAAATGACTAGTCGTTGGGTAGTCATTTAAGAACGTCCCCAACGACTAGTGCGACCCGGAATTCTGCCTCGAAACGGGATGCCGTTTCCCTGGCGGGGCTCAACCGGAAAGCACATTCCAGTTTGAGGCGTCAAAACGGGATGCGCTTTCCGCGCGGCAAAATCGCCGTGGCTGCGTTGAGCGTCGGACTCGTTACTCGCCCAAAATCAGCGCTGCGAGCTCGTCTTGGGTGTCCACCACGTAGTCGGCGCCGGCCGCCTCAAGCTCCGCTCGACCGCGGAAGCCCCAGGTGACGCCGGCGCTCTTAAGGCCGGCGTTGTGACCGGTCAAAACATCGACATTCGAATCGCCTACGTAGAGCGTGGTTGCCGGGTCGGCGCCCAGCTCCTCCATCACATGCAGTGTGACGGGTGCTTCGGGCTTGGGCGGAAACGCGTCCACGCGGCCCTGTACCAGCGCAAAGCGATCGGGGCCAAAGTACTTCTCGATAAGCGGGGCGGCCGAGACATGATCCTTGTTGGTGAGCACGGCAAGCTGAACGCCTGCGGCACGTAGACGGTCGAGCATCTCGATCGTGCCGGCGTAGGGGGCGGTGTGGTCCTCCTTGTGCTCGCCGTAATATGCCCTAAACTCGGCGAGCGTCTGCTCAAACATGCGACCGTCGCCCGCATACTCGGCGGGCATAAAGCGCTCGACCAGCTTGAGCATGCCGTTTCCCACCTTGTAGCGGTACTCGTCCACGGCAAACGTGGGCCAGCCGTGCATCTCGCAGGTATGGTTACCGGCTGCCGCCAGGTCCTCGAGCGTGTTGAGGATGGTGCCGTCCAGATCAAAGATCACATGGGAATAAACTGCTGCCATGGGTGCTCCTGCCGTTTAAGTTGCAAAACGCTCCCCATGATACTGGGCTTGCGCTTCAGGCATGTTTGGAATTTGAATCTCTGTAACAGCCTCGAGCTACACTGCGTCGATCGATAGCCTTTGCCGCTAGCAAATTCTCGGCAGCTGTTCTCCCACGAGCATATCGAGGATACGGGTCGAGCCCCATCCGGTGCGCACGCGCACGGCGGGACGAGCGTCTTCGGCAATCGGTAGCACGCGCCCGATGATAGCGGCGTTCTCGCCGTAGCGGGCGGCGCGCATGGCCGCCAGCGCCGCGTCGGCCTGCTCGGCCGGCACCACGGCGACCATCTTGCCCTCGTTTGCCACCTGCAGTACGTCGTAGCCGAGCATCTCGCAGGCGGCCTGCACGTCGGGGCGCACGGGTACGGCGTCCTCGTCAATCTCCATGGCAACGCCGCTGGCCTGCGCAAACTCGTTGAGCGTGGATGCCAGGCCGCCACGCGTGGGGTCGCGGAAGCACCGCGTGTTAGGGGCGGCGGCCAGCACGTCGGCAATCAGGTGGTTGAGCGGCGCGGCGTCGCTCTCGATGCTGCTCGAAAATGCCAGGCCCTCGCGCTGGCTCATGATGGCGATGCCGTGGTCGCCCAGCGTGCCCGAGACCAGGATGACGTCGCCGGGCTGGCAGTTTGCACCGCTGAGCGCCACGCCCGCGGGCACCTCGCCCACGCCGGCGGTATTGATGTAGACGCCGTCGGCCCCGCCGCGCTCGACCACTTTGGTGTCGCCGGTGATAATCGCCACGCCTGCCTCGCGCGCCGTTTGGGCCATGGTCTGCGCGATCTGGCGCAGTTTGTCCATGGGATAGCCTTCTTCGAGGATAAAACCGCACGACAGGTAGCGTACGTTGGCGCCCGAGGTCGCGACGTCGTTGACGGTTCCGCACACGGCGAGCCTGCCGATGTTGCCGCCGGGGAAGAACTGCGGCGTCACCACAAAGCTGTCGGTCGACATGGCGATGCGCCCGCTCGCGGGTAGCGCGGCGACGCCGGCATCGTTGCCCGCGAGCAGCTCGGGCGACCCAAAGGCATCCAGAAAGACCTCGTCGATAATGCGTTTCATCATCTGCCCGCCGGAGCCGTGGCCCAGCAGGACAGTGCTATCGGTGACGCTATGGGACATATCGAAAACTCCAATCGAGGGTGTTTGAGCTAGTCGTGATAACGATAATGTGCTGCGCAGCTGCCTTCCGAGCTCACCATGCACGGGCCGACGGGGTGCTCGGGCGTGCAGGCGTGGCCGAAGAGTGGGCAGTCGCCGGGCGTAATGGCCCCGCGCAGTACGTCGCCGCAGCGACATCCGCGCGGCTCGACCGTCGGTTCGACCGGCACGTCATAGCGGGCGCCGGCATCAAAGTGCGAGAATTCGGGGCGAATAATGAGGCCCGAGCCGGCAATCGGTCCTAGCCCGCGCCATGTCGTGTCGCACGGCTCAAACACCTGCTCGACTAGGTGGCGCGCCACGGGGTTGCCGTCCGCATTGACGCCGCGGCGGTAGGCGTTATCGATCGCGGGCCGTCCCTCAATAACCATCTGGACCAGCATGCGGATGCCCTGCAAGATATCGACCGGCTCAAACCCGGTAACCACGCCCGGCGTCTTAAACTCGTCGACCAAAAAGCCAAAGGGTGCAAGGCCCGTGATGGTGGCGACGTGACCCGGCAGGATAAATCCGTCGATGGTCGTTTCGGGGTCGTTGGCGATTGCGCGCAGCGCCGGCGGCGTGGTTTTATGGGCGCAGTAGACCGAGAAGTTCTGGAGCCCGCGCGCATCGGCCTCCAGGATGGCGGCGGCGATGGTGGGCGTCGTGGTCTCAAAGCCGACGCCCATAAAGATGACCGGGCGGTCGGGGTTGTGCTCGGCAATATCGAGCGCGTCGAGCGGCGAGTAGACGATGCGGATGTCGCGCCCTGCCGCCTTTTGCGCGGCGAGCGAGGTGGACGACCCGGGAACGCGCATCATGTCGCCAAACGTGGTGATGATGGCATCGTCCATCTTGGCGAGTGCGATTGCGTGGTCGATGTCGCGGTTGGCGGTGACGCAGACCGGACAGCCCGGACCGCTCAGCAGCTTGAGCCCCGCCGGCATAATGGAGCGGAAGCCATAGCGGCCGATGCTCACGGTGTGCGTGCCGCAGACTTCCATAAGGTTGATAGTACGGTCGCCGACAAGTCCGTGAATGCGTTCGATGAGCTCGCGGGCCAGCTTGGGGTCGCGAAATGCCGAAAAGTCGATGCCGGAGTGAACCGGCTGCTCGGCCGCCACTAGTAGGCCTCTGCCGGGTTGGTTGCCAGCTGGTCTTCCTCGACCAGCTCGGTCATGGTGTTGACCAGGTCGAGCGTCTCTTGGGCTTCCTGCTCGTCAACAATCTGGATGCCAAAGCCGGCATGCACGAGAACATAGTCGCCTACCTGCGCCGTTGGCACGAGCCGCAGCGAAACGGGGCGCTCGATGCCCATCATGTCGACGGTGGCCTTGAGGTCGTCGTCGCGCTTGACTACTTTACCGGGAACGGCAAGGCACATATTGGTCCCCTTTTATACGCTTTGCGCTGGATAGGCGCTGGATAATCCATCGTTTGATGGTAGCGCTCGCGGGGTTCGCGGGCAAACGCGTTACACCTGTGAGACGGTGGCGCGCAGCTGCTCCTACTGCAGCGCTGCCCGCGCGAGTTGAGCGCGCGCGACGGCTGCCTGGCCGTAGGCGATGCAGCCGTCGTTGACGGGCACCGTATGGGGAACCAAGACGGCAAGCCCCGCGTTTTTGAGCTCGCGGGTGAGAAGCTGGAACAGAAGCCGGTTCATGAACACGCCGCCCGAGAGCGCGATGGTATCGATGCCCTCGCGGGCGCAGATTTCGCTTGCGATGCGGGCCGATGCGCGTGCGATGGCGATATGGAAGTCGAGCGCAAGCCTGTCGGCCGACACGCCGCACGAAATACCCTCCAAGAGCCCCTCGAAAAACGGCTGGGGGTCCAAGATCGGGGAGCCGTCGGCATGCGCGGATACGTCCACCTGACTATCGATGGCAGAGACATTTTTTTCGCCGAGTGCGCGCCAAGCGGCGGCTTCGAGCTCGATGGCGGGCTCGCCCTCGTAGGTTGCCTGTCCGCAAATGCCCAGGACCGCGGCTGCGGCGTCAAACAAGCGGCCCATGCTGCTCGTGTGCGGGCTGTTGATGTTCCTTTCGATCATCGTGGTCGTCACGCTACGCGTTTGTTCATCGAGGCGCCCCAAGAGCTTCGCGGCGCCTGGGTGTTCGAGCAGGTCGAGCTCGCCGAGCAGGGCAAAGGCGTTGCGACGGGCATCGCGCACGGATGCAGCACCGCCGGGCAGCGGCCAGGCACGTAGGTGCGCGGCGCGCTCAAAATCGGCGAGGCCGGCGACAAGAAACTCGCCGCCCCAAATGGTTCCGTCGGTGCCGGCGCCCGTTCCGTCAAAGGCAATGCCAAGCACACGCGCGTCAGGCGCAAGTTGGCCCGCAGCGATGGCCTCGGCCATCACGCTCGCGATATGTGCGTGATGATGTTGAACTTCGACAAGCGGCAGATCGTGTTCCTGTGCCTGCTCGCGGGCCCACTGGCTCGACAGGTAGCTGGGGTGCAAATCGCAGACCAGGGCAGCGGGCACCAGGTCAAAGAGGTCTTCCAGACGCGTGCGCGCGGCGTTCCAGGCATCGAAGGTCGCGCCGTTCTCGACGTCGCCGATGTGTTGCGACACGAAACAGGTCGACGCACCGTCCACATCCTCACGCGTGAGTGCGATCGTGGCCTTTTGCTGGGGGCCGCAGGCGAGCACGGAGGGCGCGGCGCCGGCGAGCGTCGGCAGCGGCAACGGCTGGGGCGCATATCCGCGAGCACGGCGTACGGGCATAGCGGTTCCATCGACCACACGCACCACGGAGTCGTCGTAGCGCGAGAGGATTGCGCGGTCGTTGCCGAGCAGTGCGTCGGCGATACCGGCGGTAACGAGATGTTCCCAGGCAAGATCGTCATCGGTCTCGATGGGCTCTTCGCTCAGGTTTCCGCTGGTCATGACAAGCGCGTGCATGCCATGGGCTTCCGCTGTGGCAAGCAGTAGATGCTGAAGCGGGGTATAGGGGAGCATGACGCCGAGCTCGGGCAAGTCGTGTGCAACGGACGGTGCGAGCACGAGGGCGTCGGAAAAATCGCCGTCGCTCCCGCCAACGGCACGCCGGCACAGCAGCACGATGGGCCGCACGCTACCGGTCAGCAAGTCGCGCTCGACATTATCGATATGGCACAGGCGCTCGGCATCGGCAAGGCTGCGCACCATGACGGCAAGCGGCTTGTTGCTGCGGCGCTTGCGACGGCGCAACTCGATCACCGCCTGTTCGTTGGCGGCGTCGCAGGCAAGATGGAATCCGCCCAGGCCCTTGATGGCGACGATGCCGCCGTCGGCCAACAATTCAACGCAGCGGTCAATAATGGCATCGCTGGCCTCGCGTGTGGTGCCGACAGCCGGTGTCGCAGGCGAATTCCCGCGTGCGTCGTCGTCCGCAACTTCGCGCCAGGTAATATGAGGCCCGCAATCAAAACAGGCGTCGGGCTGCGCGTGAAAACGCCGGTCGAGCGGGTCGCCATACTCCGCGGCGCACGTGGGACACATGGGAAAGCGATCCATCGAGGTGGCCACTCGGTCATAGGGCAGCGAGCGGATGATAGTAAAGCGCGGACCGCAGTTGGTACAGTTGATAAAGGGGTAGTGATAGCGCCGGTCGGCGGGGTCGAACAACTCGCGCAGGCAATCGTCGCAGGTGGCGATGTCGGGCGAGACAAGTGTGGTGTGCGCGGTTTGGTCCTGCGACGCCACGATGCGAAAGCCCTGCTCATAGGCGGCATCCCAGGCCCCGGGCTCCAAATCCGCAACGTCAACGCGCTCCACGCGGGCAGCCGCGGGCGCGTGCTCCGCCAGTGCGGCGACAAAGCCGTCGACGGCCGCGCCCGAAGCATGCGCCTCGATATGCACGCCGTCGCCCGCGTTGAGCACCCAGCCGCAAATGCCATGCGCCATAGCTTCGCGATACACAAACGGCCGCATGCCAACGCCCTGCACAATGCCCGTCACGTGAATATGCGCATGCCGCATGCGACTCTCCCTCATCAAAACCGACCAAAAAGGGACAGGTTTATTTTGGTAGGTAAAACATCTAAACCTGCCAAAACAAACCAGTCCCTTTTTGGCAGGTGCGCTGCGGGAAACCCGCTACAGCCCCAGGCTTTGCCCGGTGGCGGCGCAGGTGAGCTCGCCGTGTTTAACGCCGCGCAGGCCCAGCAGGCGGTCGGCCAGCTCGTAGACGCGCTCGCCGCGACCCTTAAGCGCCAGAATCTCCAGGCAGTTGTGGTGGTCCAGATGCACGTGCATGGTCGAGACGATCTCGTCGGTGTAGTCGTGCTGCACCTCGTCCAGGCGACGCGTCAGGTCGCCGGTATGGTGGTCGTAGATCATGGTGAGCGATCCGATAACGTGCTCGTCGGGCGTGCGCATCTGCTCCTTGGCGATCGAGGCGCGAATCAGGTCGCGTACGGCTTCGGAGCGGTTGGCAACATCGCCGCGGCGTGCGATCTGCTCGTCAAAGCGGCGCAGCAGGTCGTCGGGCGCGGTGACCGAAAAACGGACCAGCTCGGAGCTGGAGCCACCGCGCTGGCAGCTCGCCTCGGCACCCGCGCCGTGGTCGTGCCCGCAGCCGTGCACGTGCTCGTGTTCGGCCACGTTACACCAGTTTCACAGAGCCGACGGAGTTGTGATCGGCCTCGATGGCCTCTTCGTAGCCCTCGAGCGCATCGTGTGCCTCGTGCAGCGCAGCCATGGCGGCCTCGAGCTTGGCGCCAATACGCTCCATGTCAAAGTTCTCGGTCGCATGCAGCAGCTGATGGCTCCACTCGTGAGCGAGCTCGATGGTGTCGTCGACCTGCTTGACGCTCATGGCAAGCTGGCTCATGTTCATTCCGACGTCATGCATGGGAAATCTCCTTTTATACGGGGCAATCCAGTGGTTCAGATTCTACTACGCTCGCCCTGCGCGCCGCCGCATAAGAAAACGGGTGCGAGTCCGTCTGACCCGCACCCGTTCACTGGGGGCAATTTGTGTCTACCATACTATCCGTGGTCGCGCGCCCTGCACCCGGCACTCCGGCGAGCGGTGTAAAACCGCTCATGGACGGCAGACAAGTAACAAGCGTATTACAGATGCTTCTCCAGCAGCGCCTGAAGCCTTGCCTTGGGTAATGCGCCGACCGAGCGGTCGACTTCCTCGCCGTTCTTAAAGACGATCAGCGTGGGGATGCTCATGACGCCAAACTTCATGGCCAGGTCCTGGTTGTCGTCGACGTTGCACTTGGCCACGGCAAGCTTGCCGGCCAGCTCGTTGGCGACCTCGTCCACGATGGGCGAGAGCGAACGGCACGGGCCACACCACGGGGCCCAAAAATCAACCAGTACGGGCAGGTTGTCGTTAACGATGGAATCGAAGTTCTCGGGGGTAATCTGCTTAATGTCAGCCATGGTGACCTCCATAATGCGACGCGGCTCGGCCGCGTAAAACTCAGTACGACCGTGCTTATACCCAGCGGCCCGCAAAGCAACCACTCGCGGGCGGCTCTTTTATATAATGGTGGGCACGCAAACGATTGGAGAGCGCATGCCCACGTCACAAAGCCAGAAAAAAGAAGCCATCGCCCAGGCCGCCGAGCAGGAGCTCGCGTCGCTTGCGGCGCGTGGCGTGCGTATCGCGGGCAACGCATGCTCGCCGATTGTTCTGGTCAAAGGCGATTTGGATGAGGCTGAGCGCTCGGGCGGCGAGCTTGCCGCCGGCTCGGATGGCGCCGCGCTGCGCAAGGCACTCGGAGCCATCGGTTATGCGCCTGAGGATTTCTGTGTGCTGGCAAGCGTTGTCGGCACGGGCGACGGGACGGTCGCGGTGGGCGAGGCCCTGCCGTGCGGCCTGTTCCGTGAGGCGCTGGAGACCTTGGACCCCGAGGCGGTGCTGCTGCTGGACAACAGCGCGGCCGACGTCATGCGTGAAACCTATGCCGATATGCTTGTGGCAATCGACGACTTTGACACCGCCATGCTCAAACCCGGCCTGGTCGCCCACGTGCAGGGGCGTCGCGTACTCGCGCTCGACGGCTTTGAGGCGGCGCTGGCCGACAAGGCCGCCAAGCAGCGCATGTGGGCCTACATTAAGCAGCTGACCCCGGCGGCCGCTCCGCTGTAGCAGGCCAGCGTCGGTAAAGCGACTCCGGCGGTCGATCTGCGCCATGAACCGTACGCCGCGCCCCTACATCACGGCGCGCAGCTCAAACCGGTCGCCGTTAATGCGGAACTGGCAGTTGCCGTTCATGCGCTCCACGGCAAGCTTAATGCTCTTGGTGCCAAAACCGTGACCGGCATGTTGGTTCACGGGCATACCGTCGACCATGCGTGGCGCGCGCCCAAACGTGTTGGAAACCGAAAGTAGCAACTGGCCATCCTCAAGCCGCAGGTCAAGGTCGACAAAGCGTTTGCCTTCGGGGGCGTCGCTTGCAGCGATGATGGCATTTTCCAAAGCATTCGAAAGCACGCTGAACAGGTCGGCATCGCCTACGTGAACGGTTTCGGGTACGGCGGCGCGCAGGTCGGCGGTAATGCCGTGCCTGTTGATATCCGAGCTAAATGACGAAAGCACGATGTTGACGGTCTCGTTGGCGCAGTAGCGGCGCACAGCGGTGCGGTCGTTGGTCTCGCAGAGTTGGTCGATGCGTTCGAGCGCTTCGTCGATGTGCCCTTCCTCAATAAGAATGGCCAGGCCGCGCAGGAAGTGCCGCATGTCGTGGCGAAGAATCGACAGCTCGCGTCCGGACTGGCGCCAGGCCTCGAGCTCCTTTATGGCCGTACTGTCGCGCGTCTCGAGCATCCAGCGCTCACGCTCGGCGACTTCCTTTGCCTCGTATTCGCGCAGGTAGACGGCGAGAAACATAATGTAGAAGGCGCAAAGGGCAAAGGCCAAAAACTCAACGGTCACCACCGAGCCCGAGTGGAACAGCGTGGTGTAGACGTTGGTGGCATAGTCAAAGATGTAGTAGACGAGCGGCAGTATCAGCAAGATCTCCAGCTCGGTAGGGCTTTTGATTGCCAGGCGCGGGCCGATGTCGCGTGCCCAATGCAGCAGGATGGCGAAGACGGCGAGCGTGGTCGCGATGCGCGCCAGATAGTACGCGATCTGCGAATCGGTCGCGGCAAATGCAGCGATACCCATCCAGTTGCTAAACTGGCAGCTCAGATAGGCGCTGGTGAGGCCCAGTGCCGCAAGCAGCGGGCTCAGGCGGTAGCGCACGCATAGGTAGACGATAAGCGGCAGGTGTACGACGAGCGGATACGCCTGACGGGCAAACAGTTCTCCGCCAACGACATTGGCGATCGAGAAGGCGGCGCCGGTTGCGGCGCCAACCCCCAGCAGTTCAAGCGAATGGCGCCGATTGATCTCGACACCGCACAGCGCCGCCGAGGCAAAAACGCCAAAGAGCAGCGTCGTGGTGTGGTGAATCGCCCAAAGAACTATTTCGACCTGCGCAGGCATCAGCGCCTCCCGTCCTCAAAGCGCACCGCAAAGTAGGCATCTTGGAATCCTTGCTTGCTGCTGCGCGAAAGCGGAATGCTGGCGCCCGAGCGCATGACGATCTCCGTTCGATCGAAATGATCGATGTTGCGCAGGTTGACCTGGTAGCTGCGATGGCATTTAAAGAAGATCGCGTTTTGCGCCAGACGGTCCTCGACGCTGCGGAACGACTCGAACGCCTCGATGTCGCGCCCGTCGCGCAGGCGGAAGACCACGTGCTTGTTGCGGGCCTCGGCATATTCGATGTCGGAAAGACGCAGGGCGTGGTAGCCGAAAGACGTCTTGATGACGAACTCGTCGGTCGCCGACGGGCGCATGCTCGAAAGCTCGTCGAGCAGCTTTGCCAGACGTTCGTAGGCTACGGGTTTGAGCAGGTAGTCGAAGGCGCGGACCTCGTAGGATTCCAGTGCAAATTCGGGCGACGAGGTGAGGAACACCAGACGCGCGGCGGTGTCGGACTGGCGCAGCTCGCGGGCGGTGTCCATGCCGTTGACGAGCGGCATGATCATGTCGAGCAAGATGACGTCGGCGCGCGATGCGGCATGGCGGGCCAGCAGGTCCTCGCCGCGCGTGACGAGCGCAACGTCGACCGCCGTGCCCGTCTCGGCCGACCAGCGGTCGATCATCCGGTGCAGTCTATCTAGAAAAGCGGCATCATCGTCGCAGGCAATAATCTTGAGCATTCGGGCCCCCTTAGTAGTTCGATTTTGCCACATCGGGCGCGTACCGCTTGCCGAGGCGCATCCCATTTGCGCCCCACGGCGTGCAACTCGCGCCAAGCGACAGGGTGTTAGAAAGCGCCGCCGCAAAATATTCCGTGGTTAAACATGTCAATACATGCCGGTGGCTGGCCGGGGATTATGCCAGCCACCGGCGCCAAACGATGCCAAACATCGCGAAGCATAGGGATAAAGGGAGCTGCACGATGAGGGAGAAGAAGATGGGGATGCGCGCCGTGCTGACGCGCCTGCTGGGCATCGCCACCGTGGCGTGTGCACTTGTGGCAATGCCGGCGGTGGCTGGGGCGGCGACGACGGCGGATATTCCTTCGAACGTGAAGATCGCCCAAACAGAGAGTAAAAACCCCTACGTTGCCGACACGGTGACGCTCGAGGCGGGTGAGGACTACGTCGTCGGCGGAGAGATCAAGATCAACCACTACGTCGTAAAGGGCGGTACCGAGCAAGATCCGACGCGCATATATCTCACCGAGAATGCAAGTGTTGGTCACTGGCCTGGTTCTATTAAGGACAAAAGAGGCAGTGGCTACGACGAGCTCTTTGTGCTCGCCGGCGGCTATGTTGAGTTCATTGGAACCAACGGGAATGGCAGGACTCCCGTCTATTGCAACGGCAAGAGCTTTTTGTCCGACAATGCCGGCAGAAGAGACGGTTTCGGCGATGGCGCCGATAAAAATAAGGTCTCCGACAGCCTGAACCTTAAGGTTTCCGGCATCGAGCTTAAGACGGTAGACTCGGGGGTGTCTAAAAGGCCAATTGCGCTGTATGGCACGATGTACGATGGCGAAACGGCGACCTTCGACAATGTCAAGGTCGGCAAATGGGATTGCACGCCGAACGGTGCGACTTATGGTAGCAGTCACAAGTACAGCAACATCGCAACAGGATATGAAGCCTCTCCGGCTCCGGTAACGATTCTCAGTTCGGCGAACGCTGCAAGGAGTTTGGACGTCACGTTTAGCAACTGTGAATTTACGGATAACCAAGACGACTGCGCTGGCGCGCTAAGTGTCGTAGGCCGTGGGTGCAGGCCCAGGGTTGTGCTCAACAACTGCACCTTCAAGAACAATCAACAAGAATCGATCTGGTGCAAAGAACTTAACGTGCAGGATAAAAATGAGCACACCCATGCTGGCAACATTGTTGTCAACAATGCGGACATTACGCTGAACGGTTGCACCATCACATCGACGCAAGAAGCGGCGAACTATACGCAGGACATGGTCATGACGAGTGCAATCGCGGTTGCTAAAGGCTCGGCTTGCACGCTCAACAACACCAAGATCTCTGACACTTATGCCGAGGGCACGTATTACCATGCCGATGCGAACACGCGTCGAAACACCGTGTATGCTCGCGGTACGGTGACGCTTGCCGGCGATACGACCATTACCACTAACAGCGATAAGGGCGCCCGAGGACTCGCATTCGATACCCCGGGGATCTATTACCTCGGCAAATTAAACATTGCCGATACCTTCACGGGTAAGGTTCAGCTGACGCTCAAGGACAATCAGCTGGGTGATTATAAGGGCACGCAGTGGAAACTTGGTACTTGCGATATCAATGAGGCTGACCTACGCGCTCGCGTTACTACGGACGATCCGAGCGTCGGCATCGGAAAGACGGACGACGGATACGTGTACGCCTCGCGCCTGCCGCATGAGCATGTGTGGTCGGTGGAAAAGGCCGCCAACAGCTCATGTCAATTGAAGGTCACCTGCTCCGGCAAGATGCGCCCGAGTGATTGCAGCTACAAAAATGGCTATGCCGTCGAGCTGGGCATCGATGGAGCGACGGTGAGCGAAGGAAAGCTCGGCATTCCGTACAGCGGCAGTGAGGTAGCCCCAACACTGACGATGTCGAATAAGAGCGGCTATGCTCGAGACGATATCGTCTCGACAGGAAGCGTTCATATCTTCGAATCCAGGTATTACAAGCTTACGAAGTGGGGCGACGGCGAGGGCGAGGCACTGGAATGTGTTCCTAAAGATGCGGGTATTTATCGTATCGAGTCCAAAGTTAAGGTCGATGGTCAGGATGGCGCCCTAACGCTCACCCGTGAGTTCCAGATTAAGCCGCTCGATTTGCGCGATGTCAGTGGGGTCACGTTTGAATTCAATAATGGCGGAGAAGACACCAAGATCAATGGTGAGACAGTTCATGCGTACCCGTGGACGGGTAAGAAGATTACGCCGAGTTTCTCTGTTAAGGTCTACAACTACGACACTCAAAGCTGGTCGTATTTCGTCAAGGATGGTGACTACGAGATTGATAGTGACCCGGCGTATAGCACGGTGAGTGCGGTCGATCCTCCCAGCTCCAATTCCTATTACCCGTACTACTTGGTCTATATCAAGGGCATGGGCAACTACACAGGCTCGACATTCGCACGCTGGACCATCACGGGCACGCAGTTCGAAAATGTGACGGCCGAGGGATTCGAGGGCGTCTATGATGGGCAGCCGCATGGCGTCAACATCTCGGTGGAAAATGCCCCTGCCGACATGAAGATCGAGTACAACGTTGATGGGAGCGACAAATGGACAACGAAGGCTCCGAGTTATATGGATGTTCAGCGTGATGACGGGGACGAGGTCTGCTCCGTAACGGTCAATTACCGCATCACCGCGAAAGACTATGTGACAAAGAGTGGATCGGTTAAGATCGAGATCACGCCTGCCAGCCAGTCTGTTCCGTGGCGTTATATCGCTAGCGCTGGCACGGGCGTCAAGGTCAAGGACGAAAGTGCGCATTTCCTCAATGACGGGTCGCTTTCTAACCTTAACGAGACCTATGAGTGGAAAAAATTCGGGGCCAAAAGGTGGAAATCCGTCCCTGCTGGTGAAACTTCAATCGACAAATTGTCCGCCGAGAAGTACGAGGTGCGCTTTAAGGAGGACAATAATCACTACGCTTCGAAGGCTAACGTCTTCGAAATCGCTGAGGGTCCTTGCGCGTCGAAGGACGGTACTTGGTATAAGACCGAGGGCTCAGATGGCACCCACTGGCAGGTGTGCCGTTGCAAAGAGAAAATTAACGAAGACGGGCATGAGTTCTGCTGGGAGGAAGTCACGGCTCCTACCAGCGAGAAGCCTGGTCTAAAGCGGTATCAGTGCTCCACGTGCGGCTATGTCCTGCGCGAGGAGGAGATTTCTCCGGCGTGCATCGGCGGTTATGTCGGCGTGTATGACGGCAATGAGCATACCGTGAGCGTGGACCTTCAGGATGGCGCGACGGCTCAGTTCAGCATCGACGGTGGAACCACGTGGAAAACGGATGCCCCTTCAATCAAAAACGTCGGCAAGACCACGGTCGACTATAAGGTGACTACCCCTGGTGCTTCCGACACCAAGGGGCAGGTGACGCTCGAGGTGACGCCGTGCCCGATTACGGTGGCGCCTGCTACTGCGTCTAAAACGTATGGTGATCCGGATCCCGACTTTACCTATGAAGTGACGGCTGGCTCCCTTATGGAGGGCGATACGCTTTCCGGCATCACGTACAAGCGTGATGAGGGTGAGAAAGTCCTGACTGGTTATAAGACGTATAAGGTGACGGCTTCTCAGGAAAAGGGCGCCAACGCTAATTACGACATTACGTTTGAGGCAGGCGAGTTCACCATCTCACGTCGCACTATCGATGTGAAGTGGACGGTTGGACAATACGTTTACAACGGCCAAGAACAGGGCCCCACGGCAGAGATAACCAATCTGGTTCCCGGTGATGACGTGTCTCTCAAGGTCGCTGATGCCGCAAAGGTAAATGCCGGCACGTATACGGCGTATGTGAGCAATCTTATTGGTGAGGACGCAGTTCTTGCTAATTATCGGAAGCCCTCTTCGCGCATTGAATGCACGTACGCTATCGCCAAGGCCAAACGGGACGGCGCTCCCAATGTAAAGGCGACGGCGGAGACCGTGAGTGGTAAACACGACGGCACGATTGAGGGCGTTGATACATCGATGATGCTGGGTAAGCCTAGCAAGCAGATGATGTTCATCAAGACAAGCGATCTGGTCGATGGCGATAAGCTTGAAAATCTGGCGCCCGGTTCCTATCGCCTGTGCTACGGGGCGACGACGAATTACGAAGCCTCCGAGACCGTTACCGTTACGATCGCCGCTGGGCCTAAGCTCAAGGTGACGCTGCCGGCTGAGCAGACGGGCTACACGCTCACGGCTGACGCGACCGAGCTCGACTGGCATGGCTCCGCGACGCTCTCGTTCTCGCTCGATCCGAACTACTTCGCTGATGGCGAGAAGTTCGCCGTCAAGGTCAAGGACCAGAAGGTAGAGCTCGCCGGTAACGGCACGTACGAGATCAAAGACGCCGAGAGCGACATGAACGTTACGGTCGAGGGCGTGCGCAAGCACGAGGCTGTGAACGACAAGTGGGTCTCCGACGACAACACACATTGGCACGAGTGCACCTGTGGCGACAAGATCGACGAGGCCAAGCACGACTTTGAGTGGGTCGTCGACAAGGCTCCCACGGCAACCGAGGTGGGTTCCAAACATCAGGAGTGCAAGGTCTGCGGTCACAAGCTGCCTGAGGTCGTGATTCCGGCTGCCGCCATTGTTGGCTACTCCGACGAGTACGACGGTGCGTATCACACCGTCGACGCGTCGAGCCTACCCAAGGGCGCGACGGCCAAGTACAGCACCGACGGCAAGAACTGGACCCCCGACGCACCCAAGATCAAGGATGTCGGCACGCTGGAAGTTGCCTACCAGGTGACGATCGACGGTGTGACGGCCGAGGGCAAGGTGACGCTCGAGGTCAAGCAGCGTGCGATCACGGTCACCGCCCAGGACGCCTCCAAGACCTACGGCGAGGAAGACCCTGTGTTTGAGTGGTCTGTCACCGCTGGCAAGCTCGTCGCGGGCGAAACGCTTCAGGGTCTCAAGATCGAACGCGATGACTGTGATGACGCGGGCAGCTATGCTCTGCACCTGACGCAGGCCAAGGACGCTAACCCCAACTACAACATCACGTTTGGCGACGGCAAGTTCACCATCAACCAGCGTCTGCTCACCGTGACGTGGGGCACCACTGAGTTCATCTATGACGGCAGGGAGCGCTGCCCCGAGGCGAAGCTCGGCAATGTTATCGATAAGGACGACCTTGGCGCGACCGTCGAGGGCTCCCAGACCGAGGTCGGTGGTCCTTACACGGCGACCCTTAACAAGAAGCTGACGGGCAAGGCTGCGGGCAACTACGCGCTGCCTGTCGAGGGTCTGACATGCGAGTTCTCCATCAAGAACGCCCCGCAGGACGCGCCGGTGGTCCAGGCCGAGGCCGAGACTGTGAGCGGCAAGAAGGACGGCAAGATCACGGGCGTCGACGCCACCATGGAGTGGCGCGCCCAAGGCGCCGCCGAGTACCAGGCCGTGGGCGAGGGCGTAACCGAGCTCAAGGACCTTGCCGCCGGTGTGTACGAGGTACGCTACCAGGCCAAGACCAACTACGATGCCTCTTCTGCCACCGAGATCACCGTGGCGGCCGGCCGCAAGCTGGTCGTGTCGCTGCCGGGCAACCAGGTGGGCTACAAGCTTACCTCGACGGCAACCGAGCTCGACTGGCGCGGGGCTGCAACGCTCACCATGAGCATCGACAGCGCATACTTTGCGGGCAAGGACTACGCCGTTAAGGTCAACGGCAAATCCGTTAAGCTTTCCGACAAGGGCGCCTATGAGCTCAAGGACGTCGAGGGCGACGTGAACGTGACGGTCGAGGGTGTTCTCAAGCACGAGCCCGATGGCTCTGGCTGGGCACACGACGCCAAGAACCACTGGCATATCTGCCGCTGTGGCGAGGTCCTCGACAAGGCCGAGCACACCTTCGAGTGGGTCGTCGACACGCCGGCGACCGTCGAGGCCAAGGGCGAAAAGTATCAGAAGTGCAAGGTTTGCGGCGAGAAGGGCAAGTCCGAGGAGATCGCGATTCTGGCGCCCGAGATCATCGACGGCAAAGGTCAGACGATGGTGGTCGACGCCGCCAAGGACCTGAGCTTCCGTTCGAACGCGCCGCTTGAGTTCTTCCAGAAGGTGCTGGTTGACGACAAGGAGGTCGCTGCCGAGAACTACGTGCTCACCGAGGGTTCCACGATCGTGACGCTCAAGACGAGCTTCCTAAAGACGCTCGGCGTGGGCGAGCATAAGCTGAGCGTGGTTTCGACCACGGGTACGGCCGAGACGACCTTTACCGTCACCGAGGCTGCCAAGCCCGCTCCTGGCCAGACCACCACGACCACCACGACTACGACTTCCAAGTCCAAGAAGAAGGCTGGCAAGGAGACGTTGCCCGAGTCCGGCGACAGCGCATACGTCATGGCTGGCGGCGTATTCGCAACCGGCATGGCAGCTCTGCTGCTGGCTTGGGCCATGAAGCGCCGCGCCTAGCCGCCTCCTTATCCCCAAGGGGCCCGGATCTCGCCATCCGGACCCTATTTTTGTGCCGCCGCGAGACCTCGTGGGCAAAAAAGCCGACCCGCAATTGAATCTTTATTTCAACTTTACACCTAGGTTTACAGCTGTCTTGTCAGCTGTAAACCTAGGTGTCATACTAAAGCCCCAAGATTCGCCAAAAGAGAGGGGCCTTGATGGCACAGAGCGCGAACATGGATGCATCGGAGCTTGCACGCGATATTGCGGCCGGCCTGGCATCGGCAACGACGGCAACGGAGCGCGCGGCATTGGTGCCGGCAGAGCTCGTCGAGGCCATTCAGCAACTAAAAACCCAGCGTGATGCGGTGATCCTGGCGCACTATTACGTGGCGCCCGAGGTCCAGGCAGTGGCCGATTACGTCGGCGACAGCTTCTACCTGGCAAAGCTTGCCAAGAGCCTGCCGCAGCAGACCATCGTGCTGTGTGGCGTGGAGTTTATGGGCGAGAGCGCCAAGCTGCTCAATCCCACCAAGACCGTGCTGCTGCCCGAACCGGGCGCGGACTGCCCCATGGCGCACATGGTCAAACGCGAGACGGTTGACGAGGCCCGCGCCGAGTATGGCGACGACCTGGCCGTGGTCTGCTACGTCAACTCGACGGTCGAGATCAAGAGCTGGAGTGACGTGTGCGTCACCAGTTCCAACGCCGTCAAGATCGTGTCCGAGCTGCCGCAGCAGCATATCCTGTTCATTCCCGACCAAAACCTTGGTCGTTTCGTAGCCGAGCAGGTGCCGCAAAAGCACGTCATCCTCAACAAGGGCTACTGCCCGCGTCACCACATCATCACCGTCGAGCAGATTGTCGATGCGACGGAGGCCCACCCCGACGCGCTCGTGCTGGCGCACCCCGAGTGCAAGGCCGACGTCCTGGCCGAGGCCGACTACATTGGCTCCACCGCTGGCATCATCAAGTACGCCGAAGAGTCGGACGCGAGCGAATTCATCATCGTGACGGTCCGCGGCGTGCTCTACGAGCTCGAGCGCCGCTGCCGGGGCACCGGCAAGAAGTTCTACTTCCCCGCGGTGCAGCCCACCTGCGTCAACATGGATCTCATCACGCTCGAAAAGCTCGTGCGCTGCCTGGAGACGGGCGAGGGCGAGGTTCAGATCGGCGTCTCGGACGAGGCCGCCGACCAGGCCAAGCTCACACTCGACCGCATGCTCGAGTACGCAGCGCGCTAAAACAATGTGACAAAGGGACAGTCCCTTTGTCACATTCAAGGGAGAGGATTCCTGTGGAAACCAAGCAATACCCCGATATGGAATG
Organism: uncultured Collinsella sp.; assembly: GCA_934658705.1. Taxonomy (GTDB): domain Bacteria; phylum Actinomycetota; class Coriobacteriia; order Coriobacteriales; family Coriobacteriaceae; genus Collinsella. Next base: position 44,846 of record CAKUHP010000013.1, read on the forward strand.
TGACGTCGTCATTGCCGGCTGCGGCGTGGCGGGCCTGTACGCGGCGCTCAATCTGCCGACGAGCGCGCACGTGATCATGCTCTCCAAGGGCGCCGTCGACGAGTGCGATTCCATGCTCGCGCAGGGCGGCATCTGCGTGCTGCCCG
>CAKUHP010000014.1 GCA_934658705.1 uncultured Collinsella sp.
TATACTCATGGAAAACCTCCCATTTCTCGATGTCCAAGAAATGGGAGGCAGTTCACAGGCACCTTTGTGGTGGTTTTTCCTTTTGGCGTCTATTCGTCGGCGAGCTGGATACCAAGCAGGCCCGACAACTCGAGCGCCTGCTCGGCATTGACCGTCAGGCCACGCAGCTCGTGGTAGTCGCCCGAAACAACGGGCGCCGCGAATGCACAGCGCGACACATCAACGCCGGAAAGCGACGTCTTGAACACGTCCACACGCGTCAGGTCACAGCCATCCAGGCGCAGCTGCCCCAACTTGGCGCCCTGAAGTGCCGCCTCGGTCAGACGCGTATCGCGCGCCACCAGGGGCCCGATGCGTCCTTCCGAGAGGTTCGCGTAGCTCAAATCGCACGATGCAAACGACACACTCGACAGGCGTGCTTTGAGCAAGTTGAGTCCCGGCGCCGAGCAATCGACAAAGTCACAGCGATTGAGCCAGCAGCCCTCCATATTGCAGCGGATAAAGCGGCAACCGCGAAAGACCACATCGCGGAAAGTAGAACCGCTCCAATCCACACCATCGAACACGCAGGACCGAAATACGACGCCATCGAACGTCGCACCGTTCGCCACGTCGTAGGCAAGATCCAAATCCTCAAAAGCGGTATTCGAGACGAGTTCGTCGCCCTCGGCAAAGAGGTCGATGAGCTCATCCATGCCCATATGGCAACCAAGGCGTTCGTTTACCCGGGCAAATCCACCACAAAGGTGCCTGTCCCCTTTGTGGTGGTTTGGGGTCGCGCTACTCACCGAGCATCTCTTGGAGCTTGGACGCCACGGCGTGGCCCAGGCTCTCGTGGCTTTCGGGCATCATGTGCAGATAGTCGATATCGCCCGGCTCGGCAAAGTCGGCAGCGTTCAAAAAGTCGCAGCCAAATTGCTCGGCCACATGCGCATAGTACTCGGCAAAATGCTCCGAGGCCTCGACGGAGCGCTCGTCAAAGTCAGTCATGTACACATCGGCGATCTGCGGCTTGATCTTAATAGGAGCCATCAGCAGAATGCGTGGGCACGGTGCGGCGTCGGTCCAGGGAAACGCGCGGACGGCGCGAATGAGCGCCATGGCGCCACGGGAGATATCGGAAGCCGTCACGTTAAAGACCGTCTTGCAGTCGTTGGTGCCCAGCATAATCACGATTGCATCCAGCGGCTTATGTGCCTCCAGCAGCATCGGCAGCGCGCGAATGCCGTTGAGATTCGTGTCCAGATGGCACATATCGTCGCGCACCGTCGTGCGACCGTTAAGGCCTTCCTCAATTACATGCCAGCCCTCGCCCAGGTCGCGCTGCGCCACGCCGCACCAGCGCACATCTTGCGCATAGCGCACCGCGGTGCCGTCGCGCATGCCTGCCGGATCGTAGCCATAGGTGTTGCTGTCGCCAAAGCACAGAACGTTTTTCATCGTAGCCCCTCACTCAGTAAAAAGCCGACGGGAGCAGTTTCCCCCGTCGGCTTGGCATATCCGTCAACGCGCATCGTCTACAGGTACTTGCGCCAATCGTCGTCATCCTCATCGTCCTCGGCTGCGGCCTGAGCCTGCTCGGCGGCGCGGGCAGCCGCGGCGCGAGCGGCAACCTGGGCATAGGACTCCTCGTTGCGCTCGGGGAAGTTCGCCAGCACGTGCTCGAACTTGGCAAAATCCTCGTCCCAGCGCGTAGAAGGCACGGCGAAGAAGACCTGCTTGACCTTGAAGTCGCCCGACGCGAGCTCCTCGCGGAAGAGCTCGGCCACGGCCTCGGCGTCAAAGCCGTTGTTGTCGCAGCCCCATGCGCCCAGTACGAGCTTCTCGCGACCCAGTTCGTCGCAGATGGCGAGCACAAAGCGAATGCGATCGCGAAGCGCGTCCAGCAAGGCGCCGTCGCTCACGCGGTACTCCTGGCGGGCACGCTTAACGTTGGGCGCGGCGGCAACGATCACGTCGGCATATGCATGCACGTGGTTGCGGTCGAAGCGCACGGCGGGCACCACCAGCGCGCGATTGCGGTAGAGCTCACAGTTGATGTTGCGACGACGGTTCTCGCCGTACCACTTGCGCTGCTTGTCGAGCACGTTGTACAGGTACGAATCGGCGCAGAGTGTCGCCTCCTGGCCCAGATAACCCTGGATATAGCCGCCGCCCGGGTTGGTAAACGAGGCAAAGGCGAGCACGGCCATGTCGCAGAACTGCGCATAGCCGCGGCCGTTGTCCAGAATGGTCTGCGTGGCGGAGGCGTCCAGCACGGTGACCTCGGGCAGGACCGGAGCGGGCTCCTCAGCAGGCGCAGACTCGGTCTCGGCGGATTCGACCTCGACGGCGTCAACCTCAGCGGCCTCAGGCTCCTCGGCAACCTCCTCCTCGGCAACCACAGCCGCCTGGGCCTTGGCCTTCAGCGCCGCGACAAAGCCGGCAGGCATACCGTCAAATTCGCGCACACCGGCGAGCGAACGCTCGATATCCTTGGCACAGGCCTCGGATACAGCCGCCACATGGCGCTCGGCGGCCTTGGCGCGAGCCTCACGCTTGGGGTTCGGCTGTCCCGCACGGTTGGGCCTGCGGTTACGGTTCCTGTTGTCGACGTCTGCCATAAGTGGCCACCTTTCCTGTCGCTGCCGCTATCGGCTTTTTCCCATCCATGATACCCCGCCGCGCATAAAAAAAGACGACCCCGAAGGACCGCCTTTTATTTCGTTTTACCTGCTCGACAGGAATCGTCGCAACGCCACGTGTTAGTCGCGACGGCCAAGGATGTTCAGGATGCGCAAGAACACGTTGATAATGTCAACGAACAGGTTGGACGCCATGAGCACGGCGTTGGGCAGCGTGGGCGGCACCGTCGTGGCCACATAGGTGTCGTAGCCAATAAAGCCGGCGAACACCACGATCACGATCAGGTCGGTGATGGTCTGCGAAACGCCCATAAACATCAGCACAATCTCGACCAGAATGGTGGCAAGCAGAATGCCAAAGCCAATGCCATATACGCGCTGGAAAAACTTAGGGAACGTCACGCCCAGCGCGCCGAAGACAAAGGTGATAGCGGCCGTGGCGATAAAGGCGGTGTTGATGGTGGGCAGGTCGTAGTTGGCAAGACCAAACGACGCCGTCAGGCCAAAGGTGCTCGCAAAGACCACGTAGCCCGCAAGGGACAGGCCCACCGACTGCTTGCTGGCGGCAGCCGACATCATGACGATGCCGACAATGGTCAGGATAAACGAGCCGAAGACCAGCGGCAGAGCGGCGCCGCTCATCATCATGCGGGCAAATGCCATGGTGCTCGTAAAGTAGGCACCGGCGCCCATGGCGCAAAAGCCCAGGAAGATGAGGACAGACATGACAAGGTTGTACGCACGCGGCGACATCTCCTTAGCGCGGCTTGCACCGGTCTCGATGGGACCGTTCTGGTAGCCCTGGATATCGTTCATACTTCGTCCTTTCAAAAAGCACCGCAGACAACGGCGCGGCAGATGACAAGATTCCTGCCATTGTACCCGAATGCTGCGCGCTCTTACCTACGGCGCTCCCCCTCGAGCGTGCGGTCGAACGCCCACACCCACCAACGCATCACGTGCGTCTGAGAGCCATCCGGCCGTTCGCGCGCCTGATCCTCCAGATACAGCTCGGTCGCATGTCCGCCAAAACGAACCTTATAGGTTGCCGTGCGGATGCCGTGGACCGTCAGACCAAACCCAGTGGTCGAGACGATCTCGTCGATCGTAAAGCAGCGACCGTCGACCCAGCAGACAGTGACCGGCACGACTTGCCCGCCCGCGAGGATGCGGGCCACGACGTCCACATACTGCTTGTGCACGCGCCGAGTTCTGCCATCTGTCTGTCGATATTCCATGCCATCTATTATCGAACGCATGTTTGCATGTTGTAAAGCGAACAGACTGTGGTTTTGGAGTGTCGGGGCGCGCACGCATGTCCTCATGGCGTGTTAGCAAAAAGAACACCCGCGGTCAACAGGGCTAATATTCAATTTTAGTGCTAAAAAATTCACTTCTCCCATCAGAACTCGGTAAAGAAACCCGCAGGAGGTGATACGATTTATCATGTTTTTGTAACGTGTCTGCAAACTTCGAGAAAGCCCATATATGGACGTAACGTTCTCAACCTTCCTCGGCCAACTTGTGTCGAACCCAGTCCTTGCCGTCACCGTGATCCTCGCGCTCGGCGCCATTTTCGTCAACGGATGGACCGACGCGCCCAACGCCATCGCGACCTGCGTCACCACGCGTTGCATGCCCGCCCGCGCCGCCATCCTCATGAGCGCCGCATTCAACTTCTTGGGCGTGCTCATCATGACGCACTTTAACGCGAGCGTCGCCAACACCATCTCGCATATCGTCGACTTTGGCGGAAACAGCACCATGGCGCTCGCCTGCCTGTGTGCGGCGCTGTTCTCCATCGTCGTCTACGGCGCCACGGCATCGCGCTTTGGCATCCCCACCTCGCAGAGCCACAGCCTCATCGCCGGCCTCACCGGCGCTGCCATCGCCCTCGGCGGCGCCAGCAGCGTCAACGTCCACGAGTGGATGAAGGTCATCTACGGCCTGGCGCTCTCCATCGGTCTGGGTTTTGTCATGGGCTGGGTCCTGTGCAAACTCGTCTCGATTCTGTTTGCCGCCGCCAACAGGCGACGTGCCAACGTCTTCTTTAAATACGCTCAGATCGCGAGTGCCGCGGCCATGAGCTTTATGCACGGCGCGCAGGATGGACAGAAGTTCATCGGCGTGCTCTTTTTAGGTGTCGCCTTCGCCAACGGCCAGACCAGCGTCGGCGATGCCGGCATCCCCATCTGGATCATGCTGCTGTGCTCGGCCACCATGGGCATCGGCACCAGCGTGGGCGGCGAGCGCATCATCAAATCCGTCGGCCAGAGCATGGTCAAACTCGAGAAGTACCAGGGATTCTCCGCCGACCTCGCAGGCGCTGCGAACCTGCTGCTTGCCACCCTTACCGGCATCCCCGTGTCCTCTACCCACATCAAGACCTGCGCCATCATGGGCGTCGGCGCCGTCAAGCGCCTCTCGGCGATCAACTTCGGCGTGGTCAAGGACATGATGTTCACTTGGTTCTTCACCTTCCCCGCCTGCGGACTCATCAGCTTTGTCATGGCCAAGCTGTTCATGATGATCCTCTAGTCAAACCGAGCGTCCACCCGGACCGCAATGCTTCGCCCACCCGCCTTCACCTCGAAAGGACCCACCCATGGCAAAGAAACCCGATTCGTTCTACTTCGATAACTACGTCGCCTGCGCCGACCTCGCCGTTCAGGCTGCCGAGCTGCTCACCCAGATCTTCGAGAACTTCGATCCCGCTCAAATTCACGATATGCTCGACAAGATGCATGCGATTGAGCATGCGGCAGATAAGAAGCACCACGAGCTTGAGGACGCCCTGCTCACGGCCTTTATCACGCCGCTCGAGCGTGAGGACCTTGACCTGATGAGTTGCTCGCTCGACACCGTGCTCGACCGTATCGAGGGCGTCGTGCAGCGTGTCTACTTCACCAACATCCAAAGCATCCACCCCGATGCCATCGTGATCGCCCACAAGGTGACCGACGCCTGCCGCGCCATGAAGGACCTGATGGTCGAGCTGCCCAACTATCGCAAGTCCAAGACGCTGCGCGAGCTGGTCATCCAGATCAACACCATCGAGTCCGAGGCCGACGAGCTCTACATCAACGCCATGCGCAACCTGCACGTCAACGGCAAGGACCCGCTCGAGGTCATCGCGTGGCGTGACGTCTACGCCTTCCTGGAGTACTGCGCTGACTGCTGCGAGAATGTGGCGGATGTCGTGGATTCGATTGTCATGAAGAACAGTTAATTAGGGATACGTGTCCCGGCGGCGAAGGGCCGGCCACGGTTTGCTTTCTCACTCCGGCTGCTTTGCAGAGTCGTTCGAAAGTAAACCGTGGCCGGCCCTTCGCCTTATGTATCACCATTGGGAACTTGGGCTGATAGTTTGAGTGCAATGGGGGTTTGGCTGGATCGGCCTTTGGGGCTCGGTTAGGTACTTCGGGGCTGTGCTGAGCGTTTGGCTGTGCGGTGCTCTGGGTACCCTTTGGTTATCTTTGTTTCAGTATTTGATTGTTGGAGGGCTTGTATGTCTTATTTGGATTTGGCTCGTTCTCGGTATTCTTGTCGTGAGTTTGAGGATCGTTCTGTTGAGCAGGCTGTGGTGGATGCCATTGTTGAGGCGGGGCGTATTGCTCCTTCTGCTTGTAATAATCATCCGACCCGTGTGATGGTGCTTGATACTCCGGAGTTGTTGGAGAAGGCCGCTGCTTGTCAGCCGCGTTTTGCTCGTGATGGGTCCATCTTTGGGGCTCCGCTTATCTTTCTTATTTGCAGCGTTACCGACGATGCTTGGGTGCGTCCCTATGACCAGATGAATTCCAGTGAAATCGACACGTCCATCGTGTGTGATCAGATGATGATGGAGGCTACCGAGCAGGGTCTGGGAACGTGCTGGGTATGCCATTTTAAGCCCGAGGTGGCCTGTGAGCAGTTCAACCTGCCCGAGGGCATCTATCCCTATCACATGCTCGTCTGCGGCTATCCTGCCGACCATATCGCCGACCCCGAGCACCGCGAGGCCCGCACCATTCCCCTCGCCGACTTCCTCCTCAAGTAGATTTTTGGGACATGCCTTCGGAGCAACTAAAAAAGGACCCGCGAGTTGCGGGTCCTTTTTCTTAGCGAATGACTGCGTTCTTACGACTAGTCCAGGTCGTCAGCGGCGAAGTTATCAATCGGAGCGAAGGGGTCGGCAACGGGGATAACCGGCTCGGCGACAGGCAGCGGCTCGGCGGCAGGCATGGTCACCGCAGGAGAAGCAGCGGAACCGACCGGCGTGGAAGCCATAAGATCGGCCGGGAAGGAGTTCTGCGCATCGTCCATGAAGTGCTGGATGAGCTTGAGGTACTCGGCCTTGAACTCCTCGCGGGAAGCCTTCAGACGGTCGATCTCCTCGAGCTCGGCCTGCTTCTCGGTCAGAGCCTGGCGGATGACCTCACGGGCCTTGGCGTCGGCCTCGTTGCGGATACGGTCGGCATTCTCGTTGGCGTCGTTAACGATGCTCTCGGCGGTCTGCTGGGCAGCGATGAGGGCAGCGGAAATCTGACGCTCCTGAGCGGAGAAATCGGGTGCGGGAGCAGCGACCGGGGCTGCGGGGATGGCCTGAGCGGCAGCATCCTGAGCCTGAACGAGCTGAGCCTGCGTATCGGCAAGCTGCTGCTCGGTGGCGGTCAGACGACCCTTGAGGTCCACGATCTTCGCCAGCATGGCGTCGACCTCGGAAGACAGCGTCTCCAGGAAGACGTCGACCTCGGCGGGGTCATAGCCGCGCTTGGCCTCAGAGAAGGTCTGAGCCTGAATGTCAGCAGGGGTAATAGCCATAACAAGTTCTCCTTTATCTTCGCCTTGGCGCCACGCGCCCGACGTGAGTTACTAAGCCAGTTTTATATGAGTATACCTATAAGAAGTTGCAGAACCAGCTTCTGCACCAACTGCAACGCAATAATCGCAACGACCGGCGAAAAATCGACGCCTCCCATCGGCGGAATAAAACGCCGGAACAGATTGAGCCACGGGCCGCACACGCTATCGAGGACGGCGGCGATATCCTGCAGCAATCCACCCTGCTTCAGGGGAATCCACGTCATAAGGCAGTAGACCACGATGAGCGTGGAGTAAAAGTTGAACAGCGTATTGACCAGCTGGACAATGGTGTAGATGTTGATGAGAATCTCCTCGTCTTGTCTTTACTTAAGGTAGCCGTCGGCACGGAGCTTCTTGAGGTCGGAATCCTTGACCTCGCAGCCAGCAGGCAGAACCATAAACACACGGTCGCCCACCTCTTTGACCGTGGCGCCCAGGCCGCAGGCAAAGCCATACGAGAAGTCCAGCACGCGCTTGGCGACCTCGGTACGAACGCCCACAAAGATCAGCGCGACAGGCTGCTTGGTGCGCACGCGGCGTACGACGGTCTCGACGTCGTCGTAGCTCTCGGGACGAAGGACGTAGGCCGGCAGCTGCGGCGTGGAGTTGATGATGTTGTTCGCGTAGGCCGAGGCATCGCTCGGTGCGGGAGCAGGGGCGGGAGCGGCGGCGCGGGCGCGGGTGTTCTCGGCGTAGCTCGACGGGGTGTCGTAGGCACCGGGACGATAACCGCCCGCGACCGTCTCCTGCGAACGCGACGGCGGGTTGTAGGTCGTAGCATGGCGAGAATCGTCGCCGACCAGCTGACCGGAACGTGTGTACACAGCTACCGACTCGGCCTCGCCACGGCGCGTCTGGCCCAGAAGGCCGTTGCTCGGCTCGTCCTGAGTGTAGAAGCCCTCGCCCGAGGCGCCGCTGTAGCCATTGTTCTGATAGCCGTCGTCGTAGCCATCATCGTAGCCGTAGTCGTCGTCCTGGCCATAACCCTGGTCGTAACCCTGCTGGCCGCCCAGGTGCATTTTATTTTTGATCTCGTCAAGGAAGCCCATGGTTGTGTCCTCTCGCGGTTTAGTGCAGGCGCTCCGATAATCATTGCGCACTTCAAAGCCTTATTTTACTTCAAACTCCGGGCTAAATACTACCCTGCCCAGGCGAATGAGCGTTGAGCCCTCCTCAAGGGCAGGCTCAAAGTCCTCGCTCATGCCGCAGGAGAGCTCGGGCAGGCTCAGGTCGGGATGCGCCGCCTCCAGCTCATCCCTCAACTCGCGCAGCCCGGCAAAGGTGCGGCGTGCCACATCCTTATTCCCCCGGGGCGCCATAGTCATAAGTCCCTGTACACAAATTCCCTCAAGCTCCGCAAGCTCGCCCGCGGCAGCGCGAATCTCATCGGGCGAAAAGCCGCCCTTAGACTCCTCGCCGCTCACATTGACCTCAATGAGTACCTGCTGGGGGCCGGCAAGCTCGCCCGCCTCAATCTTACGAACCGCACGGCTCGAAATGGCCCGGGCCAAGTGCAACGAGCTCACCGAGTGAATCAGTTCGGCCGAGCCCAGGACCGCATTGATCTTGTTGGTCTGCAGGTTACCGATCATGTCGAAGCGCACCTCGGGCAGCTCCGGATGCTCCGCCAGACCCGCGAGCTTGCGAACCAGCTCCTGCGGGCGGTTCTCGGCAAAATGGCGATACCCAGCCTGAATAGCAGCAACGGTCTCATCGACGCCAACGGTCTTGGACACGGCAATCAGGCGCGCGGCGTCGTGGGAACGGCCCGCGCGATCGAGCGCCGCATAAAAACGCTCCAGAATCTGCTCGCGGCGAGCGCGCATCAAGTCCAAATAGTTATCCATTGCCAATCGCCTCCGCTGACAGTCAAACAAGTAGTCCCATGCTAACGCAAGAGCGCGGCCCCGCTTGTGCAAGGCCGCGCTCACTTAGGTATTTACAATCTTTCGACGAACGAGGCTACCCTACTCCTCGTCGTCCTCGCCGTCATCCTCGTCCTCAAGGTTCTCGAGCAGATAGCGAAGGCCCTCGCTCAGCTCGTTAGCAGGCACCTTGGCAACAAAGCGCGCGTCGACGGCGGGCCTCATGATAACGCCCTCGCCCGAAGGCACGCGCATGCTCTCGAGCTCGTCCTCGTCCGTACGGGCGATATCGCCGGCATTCATGCGCTGGCCGGTCAGCAGGAAGGTCAGACGGCAGGCGGCATCGATGGAAATCGAGGCGATACGATCGAGGTAGCGCGAAACCATGATGGCGCGACGCAGGTCGTCGTAATTGCTGTCGTCGTCCATAAACTCGCCCGCGTCCATACGGTTGAAGGTGCGGAAGAACTTCTCGTAGGCCGCATGCACCGGCTCGTCCTCGACGGCCAGGTTGCAGATGATGGACATGTCATTGGTGACAAGCGCAGAGAGCGATGAGCCCAGCACCTGATAGACAGCCTCGGCCTCGGCCTCGACCGTGCCGACAAGCTCCTCGGGCAGCGAGATATCGGCCTTGATCATATGACGCGTGGCGCGGCAGATCTGACGGACCTTGTCGGTCATGCGCTGCAGGTTAAAGTCGACGTAGATGATCGTCTGGAGCAGGCGGAAGTCGGAGGCGACCGGCGACTGCGTGGCAATCAGGTTGTAGCACACGGCCTCGAGGTTGGCGCAGCGGGCGTCAATCGAAAGCGTGCGCTTCTTGGTCTTGGTGGCGAGCTTGCGGTCGTCGGTCACATAGGCCTTCACAGCATCGTGAAGGGCCAGATCGATGGCCTCGTAGATGCTCAGCATCTCGTGACGGGCCTCGATGAGCTGACGGGAAAACAGTTTACGCATGGTTCACTCCAATCAGTTGGGTGCGGTCATGCCGCCCGCACAGTGAATACGCACCGGACCAGGTCCGATCGGCTTGGGACTAGTCGCACCGATCAGCCAAAGCGGCCGGTGATATAGTCTTCCGTCCGCGAATCCACCGGGCTGGTGAAGATCGCGTCGGTTTGACCATATTCGATGAGCGTGGCAGGCTCGCCGGCAACTTCCTGCAAGAAAAATGCGGTGTAGTCACTGATGCGAGCTGCCTGCTGCATAGAATGCGTGACGATGATGATCGTCATCTCGGGCGCCAGCTCGGCCATCAAATCCTCGACCTTGGAGACGGACGTAGGGTCGATGGCGGAGCAGGGCTCGTCCATCAGAAGGACATCGGGCTGCACCGCAAGCACACGCGCGATGCACAGACGCTGCTGCTGACCGCCCGAAAGCGCCAAACCATCCTTGTTGAGCTGATTGGATACCTCTTTCCAGAGGTTGGCGCGCTTGAGCGATTCTTCCACGATGTCGTCGAGGTCGCTTTTGCTAGTCACGCCCTGCAGACGAGGGCCAAAAGCGACATTCTCGTAGATGGATTTAGGAAACGGGTTGGGCTGCTGAAAAATCATGCCAACGCGACGACGGAGGTCGACCGGATCGACGCCCTCGGCATAGATATCGTTGCCGTCGAGCGTCATGGTGCCCTCGACGTGCGTGCCCTCGATCAGGTCATTCATGCGGTTGATGCAGCGCAAAAAAGTCGACTTACCGCAACCCGAAGGGCCAATGAAGGCAGTGATGGCGTTTTTGGCGATGTTGAGGTCGAGCCCCGTCAGCGCATGAAAGTCACCGTACCAAAAGTTGAAATCCTTGGCCGTAATGGCCGCTTGCTCCAGCGTAGGAGCGGACTGATAAACGGACATGGGACTCCTTAACTAGCGACGCTTGCGCGACAGGAAGCGCGCAAACAGGTTGAAGGCCAAGATGATCACCATCAACAAGAGCGCGGTGCCGTAGGCAGCGTTCATGTTGATGCCGTCGTTGGCGAGCAGGTACAGGTGAACCGTCATGGGGCGGCCGGAATCGAGCGGCGTGATAGGCAGGTTGATGGCCTGTCCCATAGTGTAGAGCACCACCGCGGTCTCGCCGATGGCGCGGCCGATGGCAAGGACGATACCGGTGGCAATGCGGCCAAAGGCGGAAGGAAGCACGATCTTGGAGACGACCTGCCACTTGGTGGCGCCCAGGCCGTATGCACCCCAACGGATATAGCGCGGCACGGCGCGAATGGCCTCCTCGGTGGTGCGCATGACGATGGGCAACATCAAGAGCGCAAGCGCCAAAGCGGCCGAGACCATCGAAAGACCCAAGCCCATGGCCTCGACAAACAAAGCGTAGCCAAACAGGCCCATAACGATGGAAGGCACCGAGGCCAAGGCGTCGGCAGCATAGCGAATGAGCTCGACGACCTTGCCCTGCTTGGCGTACTCAGCCAGGTAGACTGCCGCCAGCACGGCGATCGGCGTGCAGATGAGCATGGCGAGCGCCGTCACGTAGACGGTCGAGACGATCGTCGGCCAAATGCCGCCCTCGGCGTTGACGCCCTGGGGCCAGCCAAAGATAAAGTCGAGCGAGATGTGCGGCAGGCCGTTAACGACCACGTAGGCGATAATGGCGACCAACACCAGCGTGGTGATATAGGCCGCGGCGCGGAACACGCCGAGCATGATCTTGTTGGAAAGGTCCTTGTTAAGGCGACCCTTCTTACCGTGGGAAAGGGCACGCTTGATACGCTCGCGCGACGAGGTCGTATCGACCGTCGCGTCAACGGAATCGGACATAGCCTACCCCCTCTTCTTCTTGGAAATCAGACGGACGACGCCCACCAGCATGGCGGAGATGATAAACAGGACCACGCCCATGCCAAACAGCGCCGAGCGGTGCAGGCCCGAGGAGTAGCTCATGTCGAGCGCGATCTGGCTCGTGAGCGTCGAGATGGGGCTCGCGATGCTGTCGGGAATGACCGGGGCATTACCCACAACCATGAGCACTGCCATGGTCTCGCCGATGGCACGGCCCATGCCCAGCACGATGGCATCGACAATGCCCAACTTGGCGGCCGGCAGCACGACCTTGTAGATGGTCTGCCACTTGGTAGCGCCCATGGCATACGATGCCTCGCGAATACCCATGGGAATGGAATTGAGGGCGTCGATGGTGAGCGTGGTGATGGTGGGGACGATCATGATAGCGAGCACGAACCAAGCCGTCAGCGCACCAAAACCAAGGCCACCGGTCAGCTGCGCGATAAACGGGCGGATGATGATCATGCCGAAGAAGCCATAGATGATGGAGGGAATGCCCGCCAGTAGATCTACCGCCGGGCTGATGAGCTTGCGCACGCGCTTGCTGGCGATCTCGACCAGGTACACAGCCGTGCCCACACCCAGCGGCACGCCCATGGCGAGCGCACCGACGGTCACCAGACCCGAGCCGGCCAGCAGCGACATGATGCCGTAGTGTCCCTCAGAAGGCGCCCACGTAAAGCTAAAGAAGTCCGCCAAGCCAATGTCGGTAAAGACGGGCAGCGCCGAGTACGTGGTAAAGACAAAAATCAGGATGACGGTGACGACCGCCAGGAATGCGCACGCAAAGAAGATCCACTGCAGCGCCTTTTCCTTGATATAGGTGCTGCGCGAAACGAGCGCCAGCTCGCGTTTCTTGGGTGCCCGAGCCGTCTGCTCAGTCTGGGAGTTTTCCTGTGCCTCCATGCTACTCACTCCCCTTCTCGTCGTTGGTGACGGGAATAAAGCCCGCCTCGCGAATCTGCTTGTCCATCTTTTCGGACGTCACGTAGTCGATGTAATCCTGCGCCTGCTGCGAAGGCGTTCCCTTCACAAAAAAGTAAAGGTCACGCGAAATGGGATAGCCGCCGCTCGCAACCGTCTTCTCGGATGCCTCGACGTGATTGACCGAGACGGCCCTAACCGAGGTCTTGGCGTTGAGGCTATCGACGAAGCCAAGCGAAATGTAGCCGATGGCCCCGCGCGAACGGGATACGACGTCGCGGACCTGACCCGTGCCCGAAAGAACGGCCGAACGGCGATCGAACGGCGCGCCGCCCATCACGATGGTGCGGAAGGCCTCGCGCGTGCCGGACGCCTCATCGCGGTTGATGACCTGAATCTTCAGGTCCTCGCCACCGACCTCTTTCCAATTGGTGATCTTGCCGGCGTAGATATCGCGGAGCTGCTCGGTCGAGAGATTCTCAACCGGGTTGTCCTCATTCACGATGACCGCAATACCGTCGTGCGCGATAACGATCGGAGTCAGGCCCAGATCCTGCTCGTCGGAATTGAGCCCACGGGAGGAGCTGGCGATATCGGCCGTTCCGGCGCTGACGGCCTCAATGCCGGCGGAAGAACCCAGACCGGAGACAAGCACGTCGATGCCAGTCTCCTCCTTAAAGCCCTCGGCGGCGATTTCGGCGATAGGAAGGCAGGTCGTGGAACCGGCCACGGTAATGGAAGAGGTAGAAGACCCCGAGGAGCAGGCACACAACATGAGCGTGAGCACCGCGGCACTCAGAACCGATGCAATCTTTCTCATAGCATCACGCCGATCGCAGCATGACGCCCGCAGGTGCCACCCTCGTTGCGGTAGGAATAAAAGCGGTCGTTCTGACGCACGGTCGAAAGCTGGGTGTCCACAATACAGCCCGCATCGACGCCAGCGTCCACCAGCGCCTCGCGAATGGCTGCGGAAAGATCGAGCATGCGAGAGGCGGTCGCATCGATGCACGAAAACTCGGCGCCGAAGCGATCCATGAGTTCCTGAGACACCTCATACTCGTCGCCCAGGATATGCGGGCCGATATAGGCGGAGACATCGCCCGCATCGCAGCCGGCGGCCTCGCAAAGTGCCTGGCACGCCTTGGCGGAAATGCGTGCGATCGTGCCCTTCCAGCCGGAATGCACCACGGCAAATCCGCCGGGAGCCACCAGCACCACGGGAACGCAGTCGGCAAAGCAAAGCAGCACGGGCACACCATGGGCCGTGCAGACGATGGCATCACAGCCCTCGGCAATCTGCTCGCGAATATCCTCGAGATCATCCGCGCCGTTCGAGGTCACTGTAACGATATGCTCACCGTGCACCTGGTTGGGAACGAGCAGGTTGTGCTCGCACTCGGCGGCGCCCATGGCCTCGAGCGCGCGACGACGATTTTCTTGAACGGCAAAGGGGTCATCGCCAACATGCGATCCCAGGTTGAGTGAGGAGTACGCGTCTTCGGAAACGCCACCGGTGCGTTCGGTGAAGGCAAAACGGACATCGGCCGTCGCGCCTTCCACCAACGTAACTCCATCATGGTCGACACGCGAAACTTTGTCCGCACGTGCTGCCATACTAAAGCCTCCTAATAACACAAGTATCGCGGCGACGCCGCTGCAGTCCGTGCCATACGGCTACCATACTTCATCAAAAGGATACCCGCAGCGGTAGGGACCAAACGTAAAGGGAACGTAAGGAGATTGGAGGCTTTCGTTTACAAAGGCGAAACACAACAAAAAAGGGTGCGCCCAATCGGACGCACCCCATGCAGGTCGTTGAGAAAAACGAACTAGAAGCTGCCACGCTTCAGGAAGTCGGGAAGCTCAAACTGGTCGTTGCCAAAGTTAGGAAGCTCGGTGCCACCGACATTACGGGTCGGGGCGGCCTGGGCCGGGCTGGCAGCAGGAGCGGTGCGCTGCGGCTCAGCGGAGACAGCAGCCTTGCTCTGAGACTGCTGGGCAGCGAAGAGCTCATCCTGGCGGTTGACGTTGGAGTCGGAGAAGCCCGTGGCAATGACGGTGATGCGCACCTGGTCGCCCAGGGACTCGTCAACGACGGTACCGAAGATGATGTTGGCCTCGGGGTCGACGGCGTTAGCGACAACGTCGGCGGCGTCGCTGATCTCCTGGATGCCCAGGTCCTTGGAGCCGGCGATGGAGAGCAGGACGCGCGTAGCGCCATCGATGGAGCTCTCGAGCAGCGGGCTGGAGATAGCCTGCTGGGCCGCGTCGACGGCACGGGTGTCCCCAGAAGAGGTACCGATGCCCATCATGGCGGTACCGGCCTGCTTCATGATGGTCTTAACATCGGCGAAGTCCAGGTTGATGATGCCCGGGACGGTGATGAGGTCGGTGATGCCCTGGGTGCCCTGGGAAAGGACGCCATCGGCAATCGCGAAGGCCTCGAGCATGGTGGTCTTCTTCTCGGCGATGTCGAGCAGCTTGTCGTTAGGAATAACGATCATGGTGTCGACGCAATCGGAGAGGGTCTTGATGCCCTCCTCGGCGCTCTTCTTGCGCTTGCGGCCCTCGAAGGTGAACGGCTTAGTCACGACGGCGACGGTCAGCGCGCCGACCTCGTTCATCGCGATATCGGCAACGATGGGAGCAGCGCCGGTGCCGGTGCCACCGCCCTCGCCGCAGGTGATAAACACCATGTCGGCGCCAGCAAGCGCCTCGGCGATGTCGTCGCGAGACTCATCGGCAGCCTTGCGACCAACCTCGGGGTTGGCGCCGGCGCCCAGGCCGCGGGTAAGGTCGGTGCCGATGTGCACCTTGATATCGGCATCAGAGATCGCGAGTGCCTGAGCATCGGTGTTGATGGCGACAAACTCGACGCCGCGGATGCCCTCTTCGATCATTCGATTGACCGCGTTGGTACCGCCGCCGCCGACGCCGACCACCTTAATGACGGCAAGGTAGTTGTTGATCTCTGTCTCGTGCATGTCGGTCCTCCGAACAAAGGTTATAGCCATAGCATGGGTTGACCCCTGCGCACATTAACCTTCAGGTTGAAAGTAAATGCAAAGGTAAACCGTATTATGTTTGCACATTATGAACGTATCAGTCAAATAATTGACCGTGAAAACCAAACAAACCAGATAAACGGCGTGGTATGGCCCCTCAACAAAGCCGCAAGCGGCGCTATGCGGTCGGCGCGTTTCTAAACGTATAGTTTCCGGGAGACCGAACGTTGATGTAGGTTACGCCCTCTACCTGCGAAAGAAGTTTGGTCACGACGCGTTCCTTCTTGGCGATATCGTCAGAATCGCCCAGCGAGACCTCAACGCCGTTATCGAGATTCGCCGAGATGGCCTCGACCGAAGGTATGGAAATATCCTTGATCTGCGCCAGGAATTCGCCGGAGAAGCCGCGCACATAGTCCAGGCCCGCCTTAACGGCCTTGGAAGAAACGGTCTGCCCCGAAACCGGCTCGACATCGGCCGAGACATCGGTGAGCAGCACGGCCCCGTAGTGCTTGGCCAGCGCCAGCGCGGCATCGATACCGCTCAGCGTATTGGCGCCCTCCCCCGAAGTAACGACATTGCCCTGGTCGTCAACCTCAACCGATGTCGAAAGCGGCGCGATCCAGGTGTCATCGTCCCCGATGGCCCAGGCAAGATCGTCGGAGCTTATATAGGCAATCGCAGTGACCTTGCGCTCCGTCGGCGTGATGATAAGCGTATGGGGAAACTTGCGTTGGACATCCACGCCCGAGACCCACGGGTTTTGCTTAAGGTCTTCGGTGATCTGGTCGGGGTTCACGTTAAAGAGCGATGTATTCTCGGGCAGATCGATGAGCTGCATGGCATCGTGTTTAGTCACGTGCTCGCTACCCTCAATCTGAATATCGGTGGCGGCGAACAGGCCGGAATTGATGACGACGATGGCGACGACCGCGAGCACGGCCAACGCGGCCAGAATGCCACCCACAATCTTGCCCTTGCCCTTTACAGCCGTGGCGGCGCCTGCGGCTTGAGCCGCCGCAGAACCGAGCGAGGCCAACGGTTTAAATTCCTTTTTCGCCGAAACGGGCTTGGTAGAGCCAGGGACCGAGGTAAGCGAACGGGGCTTCGCGGCGCCGATGGTGCGGCCCGGACGCGCGGCCTTGCTACCCATAGCGGGCTTAGGCGACGCCAAGGGCCGAGGTGCGGGGCGCGGCGTCTTACCGGCGACGGGTCGAGAGTTCAGCTGAGGCTTGACACTCGGTCGTTTGACAGGCCGCATCGTGCCCGCAGGCTTGGATGGCATAGAGGCCTTACGTTGAGGCTGGGCAGGTGCGCCGGAACGCCCTCCGGCGCGGCGGAAGGTTGGTTTCGATGCTCTAGAAGCCGAGGAATTTAACTTCCGGTCTGAGCTCGATGCCATACGCCTCCCTCACCTTTCCGTGCACATGCCTCATAACCGCGGCCACGTCATCGGCCGAGGCGGTTCCGTTATTAACGATAAAATTAGCGTGTACGGGCGAAACTTCCGCACCGCCAACCGAAAAACCCTTTAATCCACAATCCTCAATCAGCTTGCCGACGCTCGCATCGGGCGGATTGCGAAAGACCGATCCGCAGGAAGCGCGACCCATGGGCTGCGTGCGCTTACGGCGCGTCAGATACCGCTCCATACGCTCGCGAATGTCGGCCTTGGGCGCGGGTTTGAGCTTAAGCACACACTCAAGAATGATCTCGTTACGCGGCAGACTGCACTCGCGGTAGCCCCAGGCAATCTCAGACCCCGCATAGTGCTTAATGCCGGATGTCGGGTCAAACGTGACCACATCCTCGATCAGCGAACCGATCCACTCGGTGCGCGTACCGGCGTTCATGGACACGGCGCCGCCGACCGAACCGGGGATTCCGACCGCAAACTCAAGGCCCGAAAGCCCGCGTGACAGAGCGTCGTTGACCAAGCGGGCGAACATAACGCCCGCGCCAACGGTCAGCGTGCAACCGTCCTCGGCAACAACCGTGCGCTGAAACTCACGCCCCAGAGAAATGACGGCGCCGCGATAACCGGCATCGGCAACCAAAAGATTGGATCCCTTGCCGATAATCACCCACGGCACCTGCTCGCGGTCGAGCACCGCCACGGCGCGGCGCAGGGCATGATAGCTATGGCACGTCACGAAGAGGTCGGCCTTGCCGCCAATGCGATAACTCGTATGGCGCGCAAGGCGCTCGTCCTCGACCACATCCGTGTCGATCATGCCCGAGAGCGCCATGACGGCGTTAAACAGACCCATGGAGGTTAAGCGTCTTTCTTGGCAGTCAGATACTCGATGAACTCGGGACCGACGGTCGTCACGTCGCCGGCACCCATGGTAAGCAGCAAGTCGCCCTCGCCCACCATCTGCTCAAGCTCCTGATTGAGCTCGAGACGGCTGGAGCAGTACACGACCTCCTTGCCGGGGTGCTTGGCACGCACGGTGTCGGCGAGCATCTTGGAGGTAACGCCCGGGATCGGCATCTCGCCGGCCGAGAATACGTCGATCAGCAGCAGCTTATCGGCATTGGCGAAGGCATCGGCAAAGTCGTCGCACAGAGCCTGCAGGCGCGAATAGCGGTGCGGCTGGAACACGACGTCGACATGCTTGTAGCCCAGCGACGAGGCAGCGGCGAGCGTTGCCTTGATCTCGGTGGGATGGTGACCGTAGTCGTCAACCACGGTGATGCCGTCGATATCGCCCACGTGGGTAAAGCGACGGCGAACGCCCTCAAAGCTCGAGAGCGCCTTGGCGGCGGCGTCGACATCGAGGCCCAGAACATGAGCGACGGTAAGCACTGCCGTGGCGTTGAGCATGTTGTGACGGCCGGGATTGCTCTTGATCTCGACAGCGTGCTCGGTGCCGTCCTCAAAGCGAACGATAAAGTCGCTCTGGATGCCCTTGACATCAGGATGCACGCAGACGATGTCGTTGTTCTCGGCGAAGCCATAGGAAAGCACATGGCGACCCGTCGACTTGGCAAGCTCCACCAGATGCGGGTCCTCGCCGCAGACGATAACGGTGCCGTTCTCACCCACCAGGCTCATGAACTTGGCGAAGGTGGCCTCAATCTCCTCGATGCCCGAGTAGTGATCGAGATGGTCGGCCTCGACATTGGTCACGATGACCACGTTGGGGTTCAGGAACAGGAAGGAGCTGTCGGACTCGTCGGCCTCGGCGACAAAGTAATCGCCCGAGCCGTTCTTGCCGTTGGTGTCGTAACCCTCGACGATGCCGCCGATCAAGAAGCTGGGATCCAGACCCATGCGGTCGAGCATGGTGGCGCACATCGAAGACGTCGTGGTCTTGCCGTGCGTGCCGGCAACGGCGACAGTGGTGTAGCCGTGGCCCAGGGCCGAGAGCATCTTGGCGCGCGGCCACACGGGAATACCCAGCTCGCGGGCGCGCACGAGCTCGGGGTTAGACTCGGGAATAGCGGTGGAGACCACGACTACGTCGGGCTTGACCTCGTCAATCGTGGCGGCCTCGTGGCCCACATGTACCTTCACGCCGGCGCGGGTAAGCTGGCGGATATAGCGCGACGTCTTAAGGTCGGAGCCGGTAACGGCATAGCCGCGCTCGTGCAGGACGAGGGCGATGCCGCTCATGCCGGCGCCACCGATACCGATAAAATGGGCGCTCTTAAACTCGGGCGCGGAGGTTGCAGTCTGGGAATCAGCCATGTGCTCGTGTACTCCTTGCGTAAACACTGCCTGTAACCCGTTAACTGTACCGCACCTACCGCATCCGCGCGAGGGCGAGCGGCGATATCCCGTCTAACTAACGCAATCCCTCTACCGCATCGGCCAAAAGTGCGGCGGCGCGGTCCTGCGCCAACCCGCGCGCCGCTTGACGCATGGCATCGCGCGCCGCGGCGTCATCAACCAGATGCAGCAGCTCCTCGGCAAAGGCAGGGGCATCGATATCGGCATCGGCGCAAAGCACGCCCGCACCGGCATCGACCAGGTAGCGGGCATTGGTGGTCTGGTGGTCGGCCGTGGCATGCGGATACGGCACGAGCACCGAGGGCACAGCGAGCGCAGCGATCTCGGCCACGCTCGAGGCACCGGAGCGCGAGAGCACCAGGTCGGCCGCAGCCAGCATATCGCCCATGTTGTCGATGTAGGGCTGGACGCGATAGCGCTTCGCTTCCTCGGGCGTCAGCGCCAGGGCGCGCTCGGTCTCCTCAAAGCCGTCGGCACCCGTCGAATGCAAAACGTAGAGATTCTCGCGGCCTAGCAACTCGTCCTTAAGCGAGGCCACGCGCTCGTTGAGGTGCTGGGCACCGAGCGAGCCGCCAAAGACGAGCAGCAGCACGGCATCCTCAGGCACGCCAAGCGCCTTGCGGCCGCGGGCGCGATCGCCCTCAATGACCGAACGACGCACCGGGTTGCCCGTCATGAGCACATGGTCGGGGTCGCCTTCGCGCTCAAAGACGGAGCGCGCAGCCGGCACCGAGATGCACACGCGGGCGGCATGCGAGTTCATCATCTTATTGGCCAGACCCGGAACAGAGTTCTGCTCGTGCAGTAGATACGGAACGCCCGCATCCTTGCACCAGCCCAGCAGCGGGACCTCGACATAGGCTCCAAAGCCGATAGCGGCATCGGGCTTGCCAGCCTTCGAGAAATAGCCGGCAAGCGCACGCTTCGCCTTGTTGACACGCCACAGCGAGGTCAATGCGGTCCAGGGGCGGGAGCGATCGAAGCCCGTAACCGTGATGGGCACAAAATCGAACCCGGCCTCGGGAACAAGACGACCCTCGAGCTTGCGCGATTGACCCACGAACACAACGTGATGCCCACGGTCGCGCAGCTCCTCGGCCAAGGCGAGCGCGGGATTGATATGTCCCGCCGTGCCGCCGGCTGCGATAGCAACGGTCATCTTATCGGTCATGGTAATCCCTTCGTACGCGCGGCCCCTGGTCGTCGGTGCGCAAGCGCGCCGAGGGGTCCGAATTCAAATCGATTCGATTATATCCGCCGCCCGCGTTACGAGAAGTGGGACGCTGCGGGCGGCCCTGCGGCGCCGTTCGCGGGCGCGGTCGGGCGGCAGGCTCAGATGCAAATCCGTCCAGTACGGAGAAGCCACCGCGCGACGATCGATCCCCACGCACGTGGGGCACGCCGGCGGTGCTCTCATCCATAACGGCAAAGCTCTCGCGACGGCGGTCATATTCATCGCGGCGGGCGCTCTCGCGCGAAACACGCAGGATCAAACCGGCGAGCATAAGCGACACGATAATGGACGAGCCACCGTAGCTAATAAACGGCAGCGGCTTGCCCGTCATGGGGAACACGTTGAGGATGCCCAGCGCATTGATCAAAAACTGCACCGCGAGAATGACCGCAGAGCCCGATGCCATGAGCGCTCCGCGACGGTCGGTAGCCTGCTCAGCGATACGAAACGCCGAATAGATCAGCATCGCAAAGACCAAGAAGAACAGCAGGGTGCCCACAAAGCCAACTTCCTCGCCGATAATGGCCAAGATGTAATCGTTATGCGCCTCGGGCAAATACGAGTACTTCATGGTGGAGTTGCCGATGCCACGGCCGAAAAGGCCGCCCGAGGCAAACGCCATGATGGCAAGCGTGGCCTGATAGCCATCTCCGTACTCATCAGCCCAAGGGTTCAAGGCAACCTGGACACGCACCATGCGGTACGGTTCGGTAATAAGGGCGGCCACCATGATGAAGGCAACGACAGCGACTGGCACGATAATTAATCGGGCATCCATGCCGGCAAACAACGCCATGCAGACAATGGTCAGCGAGATGATCAAAACGGTGCCAAAATCGGGCTGAATAAAGATCAAAAAGAGCGAGATGCCCAAGTAAACGCCCATCTTACGAAGGAACTCGTTGATGTTGCCGCCGGGCGAAAAGATGCGGTCGAGCATGATGGCCGAATACGCGATGGCAAACGGCTTTAAAAACTCAGACGGCTGGAACTGAATACCGGCGATGTTGAGCCAACGCGTAGCGCCACGGCTTCCGCTACCGACAAGATAGACCGCAATCAGCAAGAGCATCATGCCGATGAGGAAGATCTTGAGCACGTCTTCCCCAAACCAACTGTCCGGCAAAATGCGTGCGATGGCAACCATAGCCAGAACGCCAACCGCGGCGAGCGTGGCCTGACGGCCCAGAAAAAACGTCGCCGAGCCATTCTCGTGCAATGCCTCGACCGATGACGCTGAGTACACCATCAAAAGGCCAAAGCACACCAAGGAAAACAGGCATGCCATAAATATCAGACGGGGGCGCATGATGCGGGCGGGAACGCCGGCAATATAGCGCTCGCTAAGCGTCTGCCCGCCGCGGCCAGAACGAGGCGTACTACGCTGCGAGGAAGCACGGTCCGAGTCGGGCCTCCTCATACCTTGTCGGGGGCTCTCCTCTCTCACCGGCAACCCCTATTCCGTTTGCGATTTTGCTGCGGCGGCAAGCTGGGCCACGTAGTCCTTAAACACACGGCCGCGCTCCTCGTAGCCCGAAAACTCATCAAACGAAGAGCAGGCGGGCGAAAGCAGGATCACGTCGCCGCGGCTCGAGAGCGAGCGGGCAACGTCAACGGCATCGCGCAGGTCATCGGCCTGGGCGATATCCACGTCGCCATCGACATCCGCCTCGTCCATAGCGGCGGTAAAACGCTCACGCGCATCGCCAAAGCAGACGACCGAACGCACGTTATCCATAACGACGCGGGCAAAGTCCGCGAGCGGCGTGCCCTTGTCGTGGCCGCCGAGCAGCAAGATAACGTCATCGTCGGGAAACGCCGTCAGGGCCTTCTCGACCGCGTCGGTGTTCGTGGCCTTGGAATCGTTGACGTAGCGCACGCCATCGATCTCGCCGCAGGGCTCCACGCGGTGCTCGAGCGGCTGGAAAGAGGCAAGGCCACGGCAGATGCCTTCGGCATCGGCACCGACCGCCAGGGCCGCCGTGGCGGCGCACAGGGCATTAATGACATTGTGATGGCCCGAGATCTTAAGCTCGGACGTGGCGATAAGCGGAGTCTCGACACCCTTCAGGCGCACGATCATCTTGCCGTCGCGCACGAAGGCGGCGTCCGCACCCTCGGGCTCGTCAAAGGCGACCTTGCAGATGCGACGACCCGGCGTATAGATATACTCATCGAACTCGTGGATGCCGGCGTCCTCGACGTCGATAACCACTAGATCATCGTCGACCATATTCTCGAACAGCTTGATCTTGGCGAGCGCATAGTTCTTATGGCTCTTATGCCAGCCCAGGTGATCGGGCGTGATGTTGAGCAGAACCGCCACGCGGGGGTGAAGCTCCTCGGTCGTTGCGATCTGATAGCTCGAAAGCTCCGCCACAAACCACTCGTTGTGAGCGCGGCCATCGATCTCGTTCACCGGCGGCTCACCGATGTTGCCCACAGCCACGCTGGCCTCACCGGCGGCCTTAAGCAGGTAGTCGGTCAGCGACGTGGTGGTCGTCTTGCCGTTGGTGCCCGTAATGGCAATCCAGTTATCCGGCGACAGGCGATAGGCGAACTCGGGCTCACCCATAATCTGGGAGGCATGTTCACGACCCGCTTTAAAGAACGCCGAAAACTCCGAGATGCCCGGGCACGTCACGCACACGTCGTAGACGCCCTCCACCTGCTCGGTGCCATAGACAAACGACGCACCCATGGCCTCGAGCGCACGCGTGGCGTCATTGGGCTCGGAGGTGCCGCCGCCATAGACGGTCGTGGCACTCACACGCTCGGGGTGGGCAAGCGCCCAACGCGCGACATCGAGGCCGGATTTACCCTGACCCAAAACAAGCAGGCTAAAGGAATCTGCAAGAGGCATGAAAGACCACTATCCCAACTGGAAGAACAAAGCGAGGCCAAGGGCGCCAAAGGCCGCGGCGACAATCCAAAAACGGATGACGACCTTGGTCTCGGCCCAGCCCTTCTTTTCGAAATGATGATGGATGGGCGCCATAAGGAAGACGCGCTTGTGCGTAAAGTGGAAGTAGACGACCTGAATCATGACCGAGAGGGTCTCGGCGATAAACAGGCCACCGATGATAAGCGAGACGACCTCGGTGTTCGTCATAATGGACGTGCAGGCAAAAGCCGCACCCAGCGCCAGTGAACCGGTGTCACCCATAAAGATGCTTGCCGGATAGCAGTTGAACCACAAAAAGCCCAGACAGGCGCCGGCGCACGCCGTGCAGAAGATAGACAGGTTCACGTCGCCGTGCAAAAACGCCATAGCGGCCATCGCAAGCATGGCGATCATGGAGGTACCGCCGGCAAGGCCGTCCAGGCCATCGGTCAGGTTCACGGCGTTAGAAAGACCGGCAATCATGAGCCAGCAAAAGACAATGTAGAGCCACGGGAACGAGAATCCGCAGATAGTGGTCGAAAGCACGCCCAGGTCAATCGCCAGGCCACCGGGAAAACGGATCTCGGGGGCGACGCCGCACCAATTGACGGCGAGCACGGTAAAGCTGACGCAGATGACGGTCAGACCGATCATCTTGGCGTGAGGAGTCAGGCCGAGCGAGCGGCCGTGCGTGACGGAGGTCAGGTCGTCGATGAGGCCCAGCACGCCGGTGGCCAGCGTGGCGAGCAGCACGAGCACGAGCTCGGTGGTAAGCTTGCCCATCAACAGGCACGTAAGCGAAATCGCGACGAGAATGACGACGCCGCCCATGGTGGGCGTGCCCTGCTTAATCAGATGACGCTTAGGGCCGTCGGCACGGACTTGCTGGCCGATGCCTTCGACCTTGAGCAGTTTGATCCACCACGGCATGAGCAGCAGCGCAATGGCGGCGGCGATACCAAGACCCAAAAAAGCCTGATACGTGGGATACGAGGGATTACCGAACATGGGCTAGCACACACCTTCCACAAAGCGGTCGAGCTCAACAAAGCGGGAACCCTTGACCAGCACGACGTCGTCCTTCTCGAGCGCGCCGCCCATACGGTCGAGCACCTGCTGATAATCGGCGAACACCTGGATGCGGTCCTCGTCCATACCCATCATGCGGGCAGAATCGGCCATGAGCACAGCGAGCTCGCCGCCCACGCACACCAGCATGTCGAGTTTCTTGGCCGCGGCATAGGCGCCCACGAGCTCGTGCATGCGCGCGGCCTCATCGCCCATCTCGCCCATCTCGCCCAAGATCGCCATACGCGAGCCGTCGCAGATAAGCGAGCACAGCAGATCGAGACCGGCAGCCATGGACTCTGCACTCGCGTTATACGAATCGTCAATGATACGCGCACCGCTGGCGGCGCGCTTGATCTCCTGGCGATGACCGGTGATCGTCAGCCCCCTAAAGGCGGCATCGATCTGCTCCGGCGTCACGCCCAGGCGAATGCCGACCGCGGCAGCCTTTACGGCGTTGGGGACAGACTGCGCACCGGGAATGGCGAGCATGGTCTCGATGCTCTCGCCTGCGCCAAAATCGAGCGTGAAGACCGGACGGCCCTCGTCGTCGACGCGAATGTCGCGCGCGCAGACCTCGTCATCATCCGAAACGCCGGCAAGCATCACATCGACGCTCGCGGGTGCGGCAAACGTATCGCGGATGAACGGGGTAAAGTCATCCTCGCCGCCAAGCACGAGCACCGGCGCGAAGCCATCGGCGGCACGCATACCCTGGACAATCTCGGACTTGGCGCGCGCAATATTCTCACGGCTGCCCAAAATGCCGATATGAGAGGTGCCGATCTTGGTCACGATGGCAAGATTGGGGTTGGCCGACTGGGACATGCGCTCAATCTCGTGGAAATGGTTCATGCCCATCTCGAGCACCAGAACCTCGGTATCGGCCGGGGCGGAGAGCACCGTGAGCGGCATGCCGATCAGATTGTTGAAATTACCCTTGGTTGCCCAAACGCGATAGCGCTTGGAAAGCACCGCGGCGAGCACGTCCTTGGTCGTGGTCTTACCGATCGAGCCGGTGATGCCAATGACCAGGCAGCCGAGTTGCGTGCGGTAGGCATGCGCCAGGCGCAGCAAAAACTCCTCGGGATCATCCGTCAGCAGGACGGCACAGCCCTTGTCCTGCGCAAGCGAAAGCAAGTCGTCATCGGGCTCGCGGGTAAGCACGACCGCGCCGGCACCCGACTCGATAGCCCGAGGAGCAAAATCGTTACCGTCGACCTTTTCACCCGGGAAGGCGACAAAAATCGTCCCTTCCTCAACCTGACGCGAGTCGATAACGCACCCGCGACAAACTCGATCGACTTCTTCCGTCACGGTTCGGGCCCCTGTTGCGGCCGCGAGGTTGTTGACGGCGATCTCTATCATTGCAGCTCCCCTATATACCTAATAATGCTACCGGCGTATTGTATCCCAGCGCCACCTATGCGTGGTGCAGGGCGTGTGAACACCCTTTAGTTTAAACAATGAACGCACCAAATATGGCAACCCCCTACTTGGTACGCGGGATGCCCAGAACATCGAGCGCGATGGCCATAATGCTTTGAAACGGGACGGCCGCGGCATCCGAGCCGCTCGGCGTGCCGTCAAGCGTGATGTAGCACAGCACCTTGGGCGACTGAGCCGGGGCGAAGCCCATGAAGGAAGACATGTAGTTCTCCTTGAGGTACCCGCCGTTTTCGTCCGCGCGCTCCGCCGTACCGGTCTTGCCCGCCACGTCGTAGCCGTCCACCGCACCGCCAACGCCCGTACCTTCGGACACGACCGTCTGCATGCACGAGGTCACCTGGGAGGCGGCATCCTCCGAAATCGCACGCTCGCCCTCGCCCCAGTCCTTCTCGTCGCCCTTGCTGGACTTATAGAAGTGCGGGGTCATCATCACGCCGCCGTTGGCGATACCGCCCACGGCGCGCGCGATCTCAATCGGCGAGACGGACAGCGCCTGGCCAAAGCTCATCGAACCAAGCGTGGCGCCATCGTACTGGTCGCGCTCCTTGACGATACCCAGGCTCTCACCCGGAAAATCGACGCCCGAGCTGTGACCAATGCCCCACTTGTCCACATAGGTGGCAAAATCATCGGCACCGATCTTGCGCCCCACCAAAACAAAGCCCACGTTGGACGAACGGCGCATCATCTCGCGCACGTCCATGGTCATGGTGTAGTCGCGTTTATCGGCGTCGGTTACGGTGTCGTCGCCCACCTTAATGCTCGCCGGCACCTCAAACGACGTGCTCGAGCGTACGGCGCCCAAATCGAAGCCGGTGCCGGCAACGAGCGTTTTGAAAACCGAGCCGGGCTCGTAGGCATCGGTGACCAGGCGCAGGTTCATATCCTCGGTCTTGGCGTTCTCCAGATCGGTCTGGTCATACGTGGGATACGAGCACGCCGCCAAAATCTCACCCGTCGTGGGGTCCGTCACCAGCGCCGAGCCGTTCTTGGCCTTAGTCTTCTCGACCGCCTCGGCCAGAGCGTCCTCGGCCGCGCGCTGGATATTGACGTCGAGCGTCGTCACGATATCCACGCCATCAACCGCCGGCACCTTTTTATAGGCGCCGCCCGCGATATAGCTACCATCCCTCGCGCGCTCGCGCACCAGCGAACCGTTGGTTCCGGTCAAAAGCTTGTTGTACTGCTTTTCGAGGCCCGTCAGGCCATCGTTATCCACGTTCACCACGCCCAGCACCTGCGATGCCAGGTTGCCATAAGGGTACACGCGCTTCATGGCCTGCTCAAAGAGCACGCCGGGCAGATTCTTCTTCTCCAGCACAGCGGCATCGTCCTCGTCCACCTGGCGTTTGATATACACCCAGGTGCCATCCGACTCGACGAGCTCGCGACAGGTCTTTTTATCGATTCCCGTCGCCTTGACCAGCGCCGACACCGTCTTGTCCACATCCTCGACCAGCTGCGGGTTCACAGCGACATTGCGGCACTCGACCGACGAGGTCAGCACATTGCCGTTGCGGTCGTAGATGGTGCCGCGCTTGGCGTACAGCGTCTGTGCAAGCAGGCGACGCGCGTCGGCGCGATCGCGCAGCTTATCGGCTTCCACGATTTGATAGTCGGCAAGGCGAAGGACGCCCAGGCCCATGCCGATCCCGATCACGCCCAAGACGGCATTACGACGGGGCAGCGGCGTGCCCGTGAGCCATTCGGTCGTCGAACTCTTACGCGGCCTGGTGTTGTGCATTTGAGGACCATTCGAGCCACGGAGACGTGACGCGGGGTCATTGCCACGAGACGGCCCGGCGTTGTAAGATGGCCGGCCCGCTCCTTGATAACCAGAGCGTCCCCGCGAAGAGGGACGCCCAGAACCGCGGTTCCCATCGGCACCGCGGCGATAGTCATTTGTCATACTCAGCTACCGTCTTGTTACTGAGCGGTCGCGGTCGCGCTGGCGCCCGCGGCTGCATCCTGCGAAAAATCAAGTGTAACGCTCTCACTGGGCTCCACCATGCCATAAGCGCCCGCAAGATCGCGAATGCGCGTATCGGCACCATAAACAGAGTGCATGACCTCAAGGTCAGAGCTCTCATCGGTCGCCTTCTCGAGCGTGTTGGTAAGCTCGGCGTTGCTGTTGAGCACCTGGGCCGTAACGCCGGCGAGCGCCACGCGGGCGACGCCGATCGTCATAAAGATGGCCGCAATGATGCAAAACGTTTTAAGAACGCTCATGAAAACCGGGCTTACCGCCTGGTTTGCCTGACGGCCCGCGCCCGTGTAGACATCAAAGCGCGGCGTGCGCTGCTCGCGGGGAGCAACGGGAGCCTGCGGTGCCTCACGGTAGGCGGGCATGGCGTTCATATCATAGGCGACTGCTGCGTTTGAGGTGTTATAGCCCATGATATGCCGCCTCCCATCCCGAGTACGTTGGTAGTGTGTTTAAGCTTCGTTTGTGGTACGAGCGGGAGGTCCAATATCGCGCGCGTTACGCTACAAGCGCTCCGCCACGCGGATCTTGGCTGATCTCGCCCGAGGGTTGCGCTCAACCTCTTCGGGTTGGGCAACCAAGGGTTTGCGGGTGATGACCTTGAGTATCGGCACGTTGCCGCACACGCACACCGGAATCTCCGGCGGACACGTGCACCCCTGGCTCATCTCCTTAAAGTGGTTCTTTACGATACGGTCCTCGAGCGAGTGATACGAGATGACGCAAATGCGTCCGCCCGGGTTGAGCCACCTGGTGGCGGCGTCAAGCCCTCGCTCGAGCACATCGAGCTCGTGATTGACCTCGATGCGAATGGCCTGGAAACTTTTCTTGGCCGGGTGTCCGCCATGTCGACGAGCGGCAGCGGGGATACCAGCCTTGATGATCTCGACAAACTGGCCTGTGGTTTCGATCGGTTCTTGCTCGCGACGGCGCACGATCTCGCGCGCGATCTGCGAGGCGAACTTCTCTTCGCCGTAGACGCGTAGAATCCGGGCGAGGTCGTGTTCGTTATAGGTGTTGATGACCTCAGCTGCGTTTAAGGTGTTATTACCCGGATCCATCCGCATGTCCAATGGGGCGTCCTCGTTATACGAAAAGCCCCTGCCAGGGATATCGAGTTGCGGTGACGAAACGCCCAAGTCAAACAGGAAGCCATCGACCCCGGGCACCTCGGCCGAGCAAAGCAGCTCGTCCAAGTCGCCGAAGTTGCCCTTCAGCAGCTGGTGCGGTACGCCGGGAACCTCGCGGTCCAGACGGGCGCCAGCGGCCTCGAGGGCCATGTCGTCCTGATCGACGCCGAGCAAAAGGCCCGTCTCCCCTACCTGCGCGGCCATCTTTACCGAATGACCGGCACCGCCAAGGGTGCAATCGCAGACGACGGAGCCGCTCTTTAGCTGCAGCGACTCAAGCACTTCGCCGAGCATGACAGGTTCATGCCGATATTCTTGTGTCAAGATCCCACGCTCCATCCGTTACTCGTGCCTTGCCCTTACGAGAAGAAAAGGTCCAGCAGGGCCTCGTCGTCATCGTCCTCATCGGCCGTAGCGCGGTCCCAAACCTCAAGGTGATCGTAGTTGCCCACAACCGTGACCTCGCGGTCGAGGTTCGCCTGCTTGCGGAGAGACTCAGAAAGACCGATACGACCCGCGCTGTCCACATCCATCGACGTGGTGCGCTTGTTGATCGCCCTCATGAGCTTCTGGTCGTTGATGTCACGCGGGTTAAAACCCTCGTGGCCCTCACGACCCGCGAAGAGTCCTTCGACCCACTTATCGAAGGCCTCGGCAGAGAACACGTACAGAGCATCGACATCCAGGGCTTTGAACACGCGAACGTGCTCTCCAAGCTCCTCGCGAAGGGGTGCAGGCAGGGACAGACGACCTTTTGCATCGAGATTGCGCTCGTATGCACCCGTCATTCCCATGTGCGCCCTCCCCTCGGTTACTCAGATGGCACGTACGCGGGGAACCACCCCGCCTGTCGACGCCATTAATAATATGGGGAACCGACCCATTTTTCAACACCTTTCCCCACCCCTTCCCCCACCCCGCCCCACCACTCCACCCACCATATGTTGTAAATCACCCCCGAGCATATGTTCGAAAACACAATATGTTGTGTTTACAGCAAAGGCGGGGTGCCACCTGTAGCACCCCGCCTTTCAACCTCAACCTTCAAGTTGACCTTGAGGCGATTTTTACGTCGCTTTACATGCCGTTCACATCGCCCCCAAACTCCCCCACCCACGGCACGCACGACCCACCACCGCGGTAGCGCGTGGCAAAAAATGGGACGGGCCCCAGATTGCCGAAACGTGCGAATAAACGCACGGTGACAATCTGGGGGCCGTCCCCTAAAACGTATAACTATGCAGGTTAGCGGTATGATTAGCGATGTGCCAGCGGATGAGCCGCCAGATAGACCTCGGTCAGCTGCGTGCGGTCGACATGCGTGTAGACCTGCGTGGTCGAAATATCGGCATGGCCCAAAATCTCCTGCAGCACGCGCAGGTCGGCGCCGCCCGCAAGCATGTGGGTGGCAAAGGAGTGGCGCAAGGTGTGGGGATGGAGCCCCATCAGCCCCACCTGGCGCCCATACCGCCCGCATATCGCATGTACGGCCTGGCGCGACAGGCGACGTCCGTTCTTATTTAAAAAGACCGCCGAGGTCTCCGCCCCGCGAGCATGGGCAGCCAACAGAGCGCGCCCGTCACCTATATAGCGCGTCAAGGCACGCGCCGCGCTTCCCACCAACGGGGCCAGGCGCTCCTTGGAGCCCTTACCGCGCACCAGGACAAACCCGTCATCGATATGGATATCGCCCACATCGAGCCCCACCAGCTCGCTCACGCGCAAGCCGCACCCGTAGAGCACTTCCAAGATGGCATGGTCACGCAAACCCATCTCGCCCTCGGGAAAATCTTGATCGAGCAGCGCGGAGACCTCCTCCACCGAAAGGTATTCCGGCAGGCGATCGGCCTTTTTGGGCAGGCGCAGCGCCGCCGTCGGATTTTGGGCTACGGCCCCATCGCGCACCAAAAAGGCATGCAGGCCCTTCACGGCCGCAAGCGCGCGCTCCACCGAGGCATCGGAATAGCCTCCGTCGCGGCGGTCGGCGACAAAGCCCTCCACGACCTGACGGCTCACATCTTCAAAAGACGCAATGCCCGCCCGCTCCAGATAGGCGCAGTACGTCGTCAGATCGCGGCGGTAGGCCGCAATCGTATTGCACGCCAAGCCCCGCTCGACCGCGAGGTAATCGAGATACTCCCCCGCCGCCACGGCGAGCGACGAGGGAGTATCTTCGATATGTTCTTTGTTAGCGGGCACCCTTAGTCCGTAGCGAGGTTCATAGGCGTCACCTGCAGGCGGTCGACGCCCTCGTGCTGCCCGATCGAGGCGCGCACGAACTCACGGAACAGCGGCTGCGGGTTGGTCGGGCGGCTCTTGAACTCGGGGTGGGCCTGGGTGGCCACATACCACGGATGCACGTCACGCGGCAGCTCGACCATCTCGACCAGACGCTCGTCAGGCGAGAGACCCGAGATAACCAGGCCGGCGTCCTCGAGCTGGTCACGGAAGGCGTTGTTGAACTCAAAGCGGTGACGATGACGCTCGTAGACGAGCTCCTCGCCATATGCCTCGCGAGCGAGGGAATCGGCGGCGAGCTTACACGGATAGGCGCCCAGACGCATGGTGCCGCCCTTCTCGGTCACGTCCTCCTGCGAGCTCATCAGGTCGATCACGCTATACGGACCGTCCGGGTCGAACTCAGAGGAGCTGGCACCGGC
The DNA here is from genome assembly GCA_934658705.1 of uncultured Collinsella sp. Classification (GTDB taxonomy): domain Bacteria; phylum Actinomycetota; class Coriobacteriia; order Coriobacteriales; family Coriobacteriaceae; genus Collinsella. The sequence continues at coordinate 32,210 of CAKUHP010000014.1, forward strand.
AAGGCCGACGACGTTGCGGGCAAACTCACACACGGCCACCTGCATACCCAAGCAAATGCCCAGATACGGAATCTTGTGCTCACGGGCAAACTCGGCCGCGAGGATCTTGCCCTCCAGGGCGCGCTTGCCAAAGCCGCCGGGGACCAGAATGCCCGAAGCATCGCCCAGGACCTCGGAGACGTTTTGCTCATCGAGGCTCTCGCCGTCGACCAGCTGCACATCCACATGGCGGTCGTAGAACACGCCCGCATGGTGCAGGGCCTCGATAACCGACAGGTAGGCATCGGGCAGCTGCGTGTACTTGCCCACAACGGCGATCTTCACCTTGTCGGCGTGATGGTTGGCGTGGTTCTGCTTGCGCAGGAACTCGTTCCACTCGCTCATGTCGCGCTCGCGCGGGTCCAGACCCAGGCGCTCGCAAATGCGCAGGTCAAAGTCTTGCTCGGCAAGCAGCTGCGGAACATCGTAGATGCTCGCGCAATCCTCGTTGGTAAAGACGCAGTCGGTGTCGACATCGCAGAAGCTTGCGATCTTGCCGCGGATGGCGTCGTCGATATGGTGGTCGGAGCGCAGCACGATAATGTCGGGCTGGATGCCAAAGCTGCGGAGCTCCTTGACGGAATGCTGCGTCGGCTTGGTCTTGACCTCGTGGGCGGCGGCGATATAGGGAACGAGCGACACGTGGATGTAGCAGACGTTCTCGGGGCCGGCCTCCTTACGGTACTGGCGAATAGCCTCGACGAACGGCTGCGACTCGATATCGCCGATCGTGCCGCCCAGCTCGGTGATGACCACGTCGGAGCCGGTCTGCTCCTCGATGCGGCGGAACTTGTCCTTAATGGCGTTGGTAACGTGCGGAATCACCTGCACGGTGCCGCCCAAAAAGTCGCCGCGACGCTCGCGGGCAATCAGGCTCTTATAGATGGCGCCGGTCGTGAAGTTGGAATCGCGGGTCAGGTTCTCGTCAATAAAGCGCTCGTAGTGGCCCAGGTCCAGGTCGGACTCATAGCCGTCCTCGGTCACAAAGACCTCGCCATGCTGAAACGGGCTCATGGTGCCGGGGTCGACGTTCAGATACGGGTCGGCCTTTTGCATCGTTACCTTGTAGCCGCGCGACTTGAGCAGACGGCCCAGCGAGGCCGCGGTAATACCCTTGCCCAGGGACGAAACCACGCCACCGGTCACGAACACATGCTTGGTCATATTGAGTTACCTGCGCTTCCCGTAGAAGTTGTCCTTACACATCTTACGGGTCTTCATTGTAATACTCGCGGCGCGCGCCGTTCACGTTTTTTCTTGCATGCAATCGCATTTCTCAATCTCGAAACAAAACGCCGCCCGTGTGGCCGGGCGGCGTAACGTTACATAGATTTGCACGCTGTTATCGATCGGCGACTTCGTCCTGCAGCATATCCGAAACGAGCAGGCCGGCGCGAATGCCCTTAAGGTACCATTCGCCACGCCCCGTAAGGCAAATGCTGTTTGCAAGCTGGCCGCCATCGTCGTTGTAGCGTGAGACGACCTCGATGATGCCTTCGGATTCCAGACGCTCGATTGCCGCACGGGCGCGATACGGAGACACCCCTACGCGCTCGGCAAGCGTTTTGCGCGAGAAACCGTAGAGCCCGCCATTGTCTTTGGACTGCTGGGCGATCTCCATCAGCACCAGCACCTCGACACGTTTCATATCGTTGACACTCGCACGACCCTTGCCTGCCATCGCAGCCTCCTCAAACCGAGCACGAGCATCTAACGCGCCGTGCACGACCGGCGCATCCTGCAAAGGATGTTTTATCAGCGTTATTGTATACCGCTCAAATCGCTTATAGGCAGGTAAACGGGCTAATTTTAGGTTAAACGGAGGCTTTGTTGATAAAAGGGGCGCATCAGATGTATACCCGATGCGCCCCTTTCAGACCAATTTACAACGATTAGCGGTGGAAGAACCCACGGCGCTCGAACTTGGGCTCGCAGCACACGTTGATACCCAGCTTGCGCAGCACCGTCTCATCCGTCGGCGAAATGATCACACTAAAGAAGGCGTCACAGCCGCGCAGCTGCTCCAGGCCCGAAAGGACGCGGGCCGCCGTCTCGCTTGTGGCCGAGGTAATCGAAAGCGCCATAAGCGTCTCGTCGGTGTGCAGGCGCGGGTTCTTGCTGCCCAGGAAATGCGTCTTGAGCTTGCTGATGGGTTCGATCGCCTCATCGCTGATGACCTCGAGCTCAAGGTCGACGCCCGAGACATGCTTAAGAGCGTTCATGATGAGCGAGCTCGCGGCACCCAGGCGCGTGGAGGTCTTACCGGTCACCACGGAGCCGTCCGGCATGACCATGGCGCCTACGGGGCCACCCGTCAGCTGCTCCCTGGTAAGGGCAGCCGAGCGTGCCGGCGAGTAATTCTTGTCGATGCCGGCCTTTTTCATAATGAGCTTGAGGCGGTCGACCTGCTCGTCGCCCACACCGGTGCGGCGCACGGCCTCGACCGCGGCAAAGTAGCGACGGACAATCTCCATCTTGGAGGCATCGCGGCAGGCATCGTCATCGGTGATGGCAAAGCCGACCATATTGACGCCCATGTCCGTGGGGCTCTGGTAGGGGCTCTCGCCTAGGATCTTCTCCATCAGGGCGCGTACGACCGGGAAGGCCTCGACGTCGCGGTTGTAGTTGACCGTGGTCTTGTTGTAGGCCTCCAAGTGGAAGGAGTCGATGATGTTGGCATCGTCGAGGTCGGCCGTGGCGGCCTCGTAAGCGATGTTGACCGGATGCGTGAGGGGAAGGTTCCAAACCGGGAAGGTCTCGAACTTGGCGTAGCCGGCGGCGGTGCCGTGCTTGTGCTCGTGATAGAGCTGCGACAGGCAGGTGGCGAGCTTGCCCGAGCCGGGGCCCGGCGCGGTGACCACGACGAGCGGACGAGTGGTCTCGACAAACTCGTTCTTGCCATAGCCGTCGTCGGACACGATCAGGTCGACGTCGTGCGGATAGCCCTCGATGGGATAGTGAAGCTTGGCGGGAATACCGAGCGCGTTCAGGCGGTTGCGGAACACGTCGGCAGCGGGCTGACCGGCATACTGGGTGATAACCACGGCCGCGACGGCAAAACCGTTACCGCGGAACAGATCGACCAAGCGCAGCACGTCCTCGTCATAGGTAATACCCAGGTCGCCACGGGCCTTGTTCTTCTCGATGTGGTTCGCATTGATTGCGATGATGACTTCAACATCGTCGGAAATGCTTTTGAGCATGCGGAATTTGCTATCCGGCTCAAAGCCCGGCAGCACGCGGCTCGCGTGATAATCGTCAAACAGCTTGCCGCCAAACTCCAAATACAGCTTGCCGCCAAACTGCGAGATGCGCTCCTTAATATGAGCGGCCTGCAGCTCGATATACTTCGCGTTGTCGAAACCCTGGCGCATATATGGCTCCCGTCCCGTTTCTAATTTAAGTTCCTACGCGATTATACCGGAGCCACCTCCAACGCTCCGCCAGAGACAAAGAAATGCGGATTGGTGCAATGGGGTCAGGTTACTTTGCACCAACATGATGCAGACAAACCTGCCCCCTTTGCGCCAGGCGCCCCCCTTGCACCTACAAAGATAACGTCACAGGTTGAGCACAAGTCAGCGAAAGCCCGCCAGAGCGAGCAAGGTGACGTGAAAGAGGAGGGCATAGGCCTTTTGGCCATGCCCGACGATTGAACGTCAGATTGCCGCTCTGGCGGGCTTGCAGCGTCGAGCGGTTCCGGCGTTTGGTAAAACGCCGGAACATAGAAGCGCCCCCTCCCGCGCACGGAACGGGAGGGGGCTAAAGGTAGGAGTCTACCGGTGGGTTGACCCCACCGGACAGACGATGACCAGGTGATCCTTTACAGGATCGTCAAGGTTTCCGTGGGGTACCCGTTGGGTACTTAGAGCATCACGCAGGCGATGGTCAGGATAACGGCGCAGACGACGGAGAGCGCGACGATGAGCTTAAGGGCAAACTTGAGCCAGGTCGTCCACTCGATCTTGGCCAGGGCGAGACCGCCCATGATGGCGCCGGAGGTCGGGGTGAACAGGTTCACGACACCGATGGCGGCGGAGAAGATCATGACCATGACCTCGGGCGAGAAGCCGAGCTTAACAGCCAGCGGTCCCATGATGGGCATGGAGACGGTAGCCATACCGGAGGTCGAGGGGATCAGGAAGGACAGGCCGAAGTAGACCAGGAAGCTCATGGGAGCGAAGATCACGCCGGACAGGCCAGCCAGAGCGTTGGCGGCAGCGTCGAGGACGTAGACGTCGAGGCCGGTGCTAGCCATGAGGACGGAGATACCACGGGCGAGGGCGATGACGAGAACGACGGACATCATGTCGGCAGCGCCGGTGATGAAGGTGTTAACGATCTGCTTCTCGGACAGGCCACCGATGATACCGATCAGGATAGCCATGAGGAAGAACCAGGTGGAAGCCTCGTCGAAGTACCACTGGCCAATGGGCAGGCCGGTGATCAGGGCAGACCAGCCCTGGACGACGGCGTTACCGTCGGCGTCGTAGACAGCGCCAGCGTCGAAGAAGTTGGCGACACCCTCGTTGAGGTCGGCCAGCGGAATGAAGCCGACGATCATGACGACGAAGGTGAAGGCGAAGGCAATCAGAACACCCTTCTGACGACCGGTGAGCTTGACCTCCTTGTTAACCTCGGAAGCAGCCTTGCCGTGAGCCTCTTCGGCGTCCTTGAGCTCCTGCATGGACAGGATGGTGGAACCCTTGTCAGCCTTGACCTTCTTGGCATAGCTCATCACGAAGACGATCGACATAGCGGTGGTGACAATCCACAGGACGGCGCCGAGGCCGATGATGATGGACTGGTTCACAGCGATGTCAACGCCGGTCAGAGCGTCGACGGCAGCGCCGACGGCGAACGGGTTAACCGTGGAGCCGAGGCAGCCGCAGCCAGCGCCGAGCAGGACGGTAGCGGCGCCGACCATGGGGTCGAAGCCAGCGGCCATCATGGTAGCGGCGAGCAGGGCATAGAAGGGAACGGTCTCCTCGCACATACCATAGGTGGTACCACCGAGGGAGAAGATGAGCATAAGAACAGGAATGAGCATAATCTCGTTGCCCTTAAGCTTCTGCACCAGAACGGCGATGCCGTTGTCCAGGGCGCCGGTCTCGGTCATCATGCCGAGAAAGCCGCCCAGGATCATAACGAAGAGGCAGACGGGCAGAGCGTCAGCAAAGCCCTTAACCGGGGCGGTGCAGAAATCACTCAGGCGGGCTGCAGTAACCTCGCCGCCGGACGTGCCGGAGACGATAACGGTAATCACTGCGACAATTGCCAGCAGAGCAAGAAGAATGGTGAACGATGAAGGCATACCGCGCTTTTTCTTAGCGGTCTCAGTCATGGTTCTCATCCCCCCTTCATAAATCATTTAACTGATCTCGCGCAAAGCGACTCTTCCGTGCCGTGCATACCGCTTGGTGCGAGATATTTACCAGACAAAACCGCTCGGGGTGTGCAGCAATACACCCCGAGCGAGATGCTAGATGCTCTTACTTGAGCGTAGCGTACATGACAGCCTTGATGGTGTGCATGCGGTTCTCGGCCTCGTCAAAGACCTTGGAAGCGGGGCTCTCGAAGACCTCGTCGGTGACCTCCTGCTCGGTGATGCCGAACTGCTCGCACTTCTCGGCGCCAATGGTGGTGTTGGTGTCGTGGAAGCTGGGCAGGCAGTGCAGGAAGATGGCACCCGGGTTGGCCATAGCCATGACCTCGGAGGTGACACGATACGGGGTGAGCTGAGCGATGCGCTCGGCCCAGACCTCGTCGGGCTCGCCCATGGAGACCCACACGTCGGTGTAGAGAACGTCAGCACCGGCGACGCCGTCCTTGACGTCGGTGGTCAGCTTGATGGTGCAGCCGTTGGCCTCGGCGATGGGCTTGCAGGCCTCGATGACGTCGTCAGCGGGCATGCACTCCTCGGGGCCACAGGCCACGAAGTTCATGCCGAGCTTGGAGCAGACAACCATGAGGGAGCGAGCGACGTTGTTCTTGCAGTCGCCCATGAAGACGAGGGTCTTGCCCTTGATGTCGTAGTTGAAGTTCTCCTGGACGGTCAGGATGTCGGCGAGCATCTGGGTGGGGTGCCACTCGGTGGTCAGGCCGTTCCAGACGGGCACGCCGGACTTAGCAGCGAGCTCCTCGACGTCATCCTGGGCAAAGCCGCGGAACTCGATGCCGTCATACATGCGGCCGAGAACGCGAGCGGTGTCCTCGATGGACTCCTTCTTGCCCATCTGCGACGAACCGGGATCGAGGTAGGTGACGCCCATGCCCAGATCCATGCCGCCGACCTCGAAGGCGCAGCGGGTACGGGT
>CAKUHP010000015.1 GCA_934658705.1 uncultured Collinsella sp.
TTGGGACAGGCAGGCGTTCGAGGCCGAGCGAAAAATGGATTCTAAAAAACACCTTGCCAAATAGGAGCGTCAGCGCGAGGCCCGCCTTTCCGTTGCTCCGCAGGAGCAGGAAAGACGGGCCTCATGCGCGAGGACGTTTTCAAAACCAAACCCGGCCCCGGCCGGAGGGACCACAACCAAGCTACAGGTTCTTGACACCCATCGCGCGCATGGCGTTCAGAATGGCGATGATCGCCACGCCTACGTCGCCGAACACGGCGAGCCACATGTTCGCAATGCCTAGCGCCGCAAGTATCAGAATCAGCAGCTTGATGCCCAGTGCAAAGATGATGTTCTGCCAGACAATCGTCATGGTCTTGCGAGCCACGCGAATCGCGCGGGCGATGTTGGACGGCTTGTCGTCCATGAGCACGACGTCGGCGGCCTCAATCGCGGCGTCCGAGCCCATCGCGCCCATGGCGATTCCGACGTCGGCGCGCGTGAGCACGGGCGCGTCGTTAATGCCGTCGCCGACAAAGGCGAGCTTGCCCTTGCCGTTCTCGGCCGAAAGCAGCGCCTCGACGCGCACGACTTTGTCGCCCGGTAGCAGCTGCGCATGGAACTCATCGAGACCGAGCTGCTTGGCCACCGCTGCCGCTACTTCCTCGCGGTCGCCCGTGAGCATAACGGTGTGCTTGACGCCAGCGGCGTGCAGGTCGCGAATCGTCTGCTCGGCATCGGCCTTAACGGTGTCGGCAATCACGATGTGGCCGGCGTACACGCCGTCGACGAGCACATGCAGGATCGTGCCGACAACCTCGCAATTGGGAGCGTCGACACCGGCCGCCGCGAGCATCTTGGCGTTGCCGACGACGACGTGCTTGCCGTCGATGGTCGCCGTCACGCCATGGCCCGCATCGTTGGCGGAATCGCTCACGCGCTTGGGGTCGAGTTCACCCTGGTGGGCGGCGCGCACCGACTGTGCAATGGGGTGATCGGAGAACGACTCCGCGAGGGCCGCGACCTCGAGCAACGACTGCTCGGTATAGCTGGCCTCGGGGTGCGCCGCCACGACCGAGAACGTGCCGTTGGTGAGGGTGCCGGTCTTATCGAAGACGACGGTGTCCACGTCGGCAAGCGTCTCGAGGTAGTTGGAACCCTTGATGAGGACGCCCATCTTGGAGGCGCCGCCGATGCCGCCAAAGAAGCTGAGCGGCACGCTGATCACCAGCGCGCACGGGCAGCTGACGACCAGGAAGGTTAAGCCGCGCAAGATCCAGTCGGACCAAGCACCGGTGACCAGGCCGCCGCCAAGCGCGAGCACCGCCGCGGCGCCGGTGACGGCGGGCGTGTAGACGCGGGCAAAACGCGTGATGAAGTTCTCGGTGCGCGCCTTCTTTTCGCTGGCGTTTTCCACGAGCTCTAGGATGCGGCTGACGGTGGACTCGCCAAAGGGCTTGGTGGTGCGCACGTGGATGAGGCCGGTCATGTTGATGCAGCCGCTGATGATATCGTCTCCGGTCTTGGCGGGGCGGGGGACCGACTCGCCGGTGAGGGCGGCGGTGTCGAGCTGCGTCTCGCCATCGACAATGACGCCGTCGATGGGCACGCGCTCGCCAGGCTTAACCACGATGACGGTGCCGACGGCGATGTCATCGGGGAAGACCTGCTCGAGCGTGCCGTCGGCCTGCTCGACATTGGCGTAGTCTGGCGCGATGTCCATCATGGCACTGATCGACTTGCGGCTCTTGCCCACGGCGTAGGCCTGGAACAGCTCGCCGACCTGGTAGAACAGCATGACGGCGGCGCCTTCGGCCATGTGCGGGTCGGTGTCGGGGAAGAGTACCATGGCAAACGCGCCGATGGTTGCGACGACCATGAGGAAGCTTTCGTCGAAGGCCTTGCCGCGGCGGATGTTGTTGAATGCCTTTTGAAGGACGTCATAGCCGCCGATTAAAAACGGCACGAGGAACAGCACGAAACTGGCATAGATATCACCCGGGGTACCGAATGCGGCGGTGAGAGCGCCCAGCTCCTCGAGAGCGTATGCCACGACAAAGATGCCCAGCGCGACCAGGATGCGATTGCGCTTATGCTCGAGGGACTCTTTCTTCTTGCGCTTCTTCTTTTTCTTTTTGGGGTCGGCGGCTGCCATGATTTAAACCTCCCATTTGAATGTATGAACACTCGCTCATATAATATCGAGAGCAAAGGCCGCGGCAAGCGCGGCCCTGCGGGTCGGTATGCGTGTGGACTAGAGAATGATCTCGCAGTCCGGCTCAGCGTCGGCGGTGAACTCAACGACGCGGTCCAGGACCTCATCGAACTCGGCGTCATCGGCCTCGAGCGTCAGCTTCTGAGTCATAAAGTTGACCGACACGGACTTGACGCCCTCGAGCTTGGCCAACTCGTCCTGAAGCTCGCGCGCGCAGTTGGCGCAATCGATCTCGTCGAGCTTGAACTGCTTTTTCATGATGGGTTCCTTTCCCTGTGTTAGCGGCCTGGGTGCCGGCCGCGCCGGTACCGTGGTTGTCTGCTATTCGCAGATGTGGCTCATGCCCTGGTTGAGCATGGTGTAGACGTGGTCGTCGGCGAGCGAGTAGAGAATGTTGCGGCCGTCACGCCGGAATTTGACCAGGTGCGACTGCTTGAGCGTGCGCAGCTGGTGCGACACCGCGGACTGCGAGGTCTCGGTTGCCTCGGCGATGTCTGCCACGCACAGCTCGCGGCCCATGAGGGCATAGAGGATCTTGATACGCGTGGTGTCGCTGAAGACTTTGAACAGGTCGGCCAGGTCGTACAGCAGCTCCTCGTCGGGCAGGTCCTCGGGCGAGCAAGTGGTGGGGACAACGGTGTCGATGGCTTCGCTGCCGCACTTTGCTTCATCAGCGTGGTCGCTCATTGCAACATCCTTTCATATGAACATGCGCTCATATAACTTACTTCCGATTATATGAGCGCATGTTCATATGTCAATATCATTTGCAATAGTTTTGATGACTGCTTGTCACCTCTGCGATTTTCTGTGGGTTGGGATGTATCGACGCAATGCTCGCCAACATATTTCGAGATGTTCGGCCGGCATACTAAGAAAGCCGCCTCGAGAAGCATTAGAACTGTTCATATTTGTACTTTATCTTTTTAAATACCGTGAGAATCAGTTCTTTTTCTACAGGAGTTCCTGCAGAGATCGGTTCTATCTAAAGTATTATTGAGCATTGCTGCAACCACTCAGGCACAAAGATGGCCGAATAAGTAGAAAAATGTAGGTGGACATCCGCACGGTCTGCTATTAGAAGAGCGAACTCTCAATTAGATCAATAATTGCATCGTCTTCCGTGCGGTTTTCATCGACACTTGCGGACATGCCACCTTCCCAAGTTCCATTTATTTCCTCGGCAAGCGCCCCGACGTGTTGCATGTCATCGGGTTCGGGCACATCGTTGATGCTCGGGTCATCAACTTGCGGATATTGGCTTGCAATCTCGCACTTGGCAGTCTCTTCTTCTTTGAGTGTCTCCAGGACGCGGCGACCGTATTCGAAGTAACGCCGCAAGACAAATTGACGAAGAGTTTCTTGTTGGATGGCGAAGTTATCCGGGAGTCGACCGGGCCATATCTTCTCGCGGATTCGAATCGCTTCCATAATTCGCCTAAAGGCGGATTGTTTAAAAAATGAGTGACGGCTGACGGTAATAACGGCATATCCCATGTTTCGCAGCGTGTTGCGGCGTTCTTCGTCAATTGCTTGCTGCTCGGGTTCGTCGTGGTAAAAGCCGTTGTATTCGATATCGGTCATCGATTTTTCGAGCAGCGCATCGAGGTAAAAAACCGTCCGTCGAGTTAGGACGGCGTATCTTTTGGGGACTGGGATTGGATAATCCGTTTTGATAGCGCGTATGGCTAAGCCGCCCATTGACTTGGGCATTGTCAGCATCATGACAAACGCAGTTTCGAGTGGGGAGCGACAGCCTCCGCGTACATAAGAAAGTGCCTTAAGGGCTTTATTGGATCCGCGATAGCCCGATGCCTCTGAAAAGAAGGCTCTGAGCTCTTCAACGCTGGTTAGGGCTGGGCGCTCGCGATATTGAGTTTCGTCGGACGTTTCAAGCGCGTAAGAGCCGCAGATTTCAAAGTAATACTCAACGAGCTCCGAAAGGTTGAGGTCGGCTGTTGCTTCTAGTGCGCACAGCTTGATATCGACGATGTAGACGTTTGGCTCGAGTTCCAGGTAGCTTTCTGCATCGAACGTATAGCGCGTGCAGTGGCAGATGCAGCCCTTGCGGTGACTTTGTGCATTGTTGGAAAACGTCAGCACATGGATGCTTTCAGAATCGATATTCTTTCTGCTGAGCCATGCTCGCGCCGCTTCCAGGTCGGACGTGGTCGGCGCAGACATCCTGATCTTTTCCATGGGTATGGGATCGGTCGCGTAGCTTGCGAGCGAGTTGGCTGTTTGGTATACAGCGCGTGCCGTGGTATGTGACAGAACGATTCCCATACGCGCATGATGGCATAGCGGACACCGCGCACGACCGAAACTTCGGGCAACGGTATTGGGGCGCGGCTTATCTTCTGCGAACGGTGGGTTTTGAGCTGTCGTGTCGAGGGAGCGGCTTTGGCTGGGGAGGTATCTGCTGGTTGCGCCTTTTTGGTGAACTTTAGTTGCGAATTCGTAGCTTCTAGGCGTTTTTGCCGACCGCCCAGATACCTCACCAACATAATTTGAGTTATTCGGCCTTTCCCTATACGAATGGTGCGATTGCGATGTCCTATTCGAATTGATTCAGGTAGATTAATGGGACTCGGTTGTGAAATTTAGGCGACTACAGCGCTCGATTGTGGCTCAATGGGCCTTGCCTAGTGGTTCAGCTGGCCGAGCAACTCGAAAAATGTAGGTGGGATAACCTGTCGACTGTGTGAATCACGCGTATTTGCTCGTTTTGATGAAAACTAGGGCGCAGCCATAAGACTGCGCCCTAGTTTACTGCGTGCCAGTGTGCCCAGACGGATTGCGTTGCGCCGTTGCGGATGTGATCGCGATCGGCTTCACTACTTTGCGAACAGGTTCTTGAGGTTGAACTCGGCTTGGACGGTTCGGAGCATGAGGTCGGTGTCGTCCAGGCCCAGGTGCTGCTCGTTGGCGTCGGCGGCGAGGGTGCCGCGGCGGCGCGCCCAGTTCTCGAGCGCGGCGGGCGCGGATTCGCGGGGGAGCGAGCGCACGTCGGCGTCCAGGCTGCGGCAGATCTGGCGCGAGTCGATGACGATGATTTTGCCGGCGCGGCGCGCCTCGGCGTAACCGTCCAGGTGAATTTTGAACCAGCTGTCCTCGAAGGCGGCGTTGTGCGCCATGTAGGGATACTTCTTCATGAGTTTGAGCAGCTGTTTCTGCAGCTCCTTGTTCTCGCGGAACGGCTTTTTGCCGTCGATATCGTCCCAAGTAATGTGGTGGATATTCGACAGCGGCACGTCCTCGCCGCGGTAGATGTCGGGTAGGCCGCAGTAGTGCGCCTCGGCGTCGTGCGGGACGGCGTCGCTGGTGAGGTCCATGATCTCCCAGCCCACGTTGATGATGTAGCCACGCTCGGGTGCGCGGCCGGTGGTCTCGATGTCGATGCCCAGCACCGTGCCCTGGATGGGCTTGCGGGCGTAGGCCACGCCGAGCGCGTCGCGGTCGCCGCGGATCTCGCGCATGACCGACGCGGCGGTGCGCTTTTGCATCTTGCCGATGGCGGCGCAGGTGTCGGCGTCGGACAGGCCACGCGAGAGCGTCGCGGGCGTCACGTTGCGCAGGCGCGCCTCGCCAATCTGGTCGCACAGGTCGCGGTTGCGGTCGGCCAGGTCGCGCACGGTGGCAAAGTCGAAACTGGGGTCGCCCTCGGCGGTAAAGTATTCGGTCTCGAGCACCTTGAGGGCCTCCTCGCCCTTCTGGCGCTCGGACTCCATGGCGCCGTGGTCGCCGTAGATAAACATGGGGATAAACGGTTGGCGCTCGTATTCGAGTGCTTGTGAAACGTTCATATGCTGCTCCTTGGACGGGCCGCGTCGCGCGGCTCGGGGTTACTGAGTTGTGACGAGATGATAGTTTACCATGGGCAACTATTGGCATCGCGCCTGGGACAACTACAATACCCTAGTTGACCGCTAGGACTTTTACAATGCTGCCGAAAGACACGAAAGGTTCCATCCGTCATGGATTTGCTGATTGATATTCTGCTCGACGCCGGCAAGGACACGCTGTCGCTGGTGCCGTTTTTGCTAGTTACATACCTTGTGCTCGAGACGCTCGAGCATGTTGCGGGCGACCGCGTCAATGGCGCCATCAAGCGCGCCGGCTCCGCGGGGCCGATCGTTGGCTCGCTGCTGGGCATCGTGCCGCAGTGCGGTTTTTCGGCCATGGCAGCGACGCTGTACGCCGGTCGCGTCGTGACGCTGGGAACGCTGGTAGCGGTGTTCCTTTCGACTTCCGACGAGATGCTGCCGCTGTTGCTTGCCGAGCAAGTTCCCGTGCAGACCATGGCGATGCTGCTGGCATCGAAAGCGCTCATCGCGCTGATCACGGGCTTTATCGTGGACGCCGCCATTCGCGGGTTGCGCCGTAACGCCCGCGCGCATGCGGCGATACGTCGCACCGTGCTGGGGACCGCGGCCAATCCGGCCCACGTGAACTGCGCGCACGATGACCACACCGGTGGCGACATCATCGACGAGGTGGCCGAGGCGGGCGTGAGCGCCGACCACATTCACGAGCTATGCGAGCGCGACCATTGCGGCTGCGACGACGATGAGGACGGCCACGGGCACGGTCACGGCCATGGCCATGACAACAACCACGACCACGCGGTCGAGCACGAGCACCACCACGACCACGGCCACTCACACGAGGGCGCGCCCGTTCTGTCGATCATTCGCAGCGCGATCTCGCATACCGTGCAGGTGTCGGTATTTATTTTCCTGGTGACGCTGATCCTGGTCGCCGTCCTCGAGACCTTCGGCGAGTCCGCGATCGAGCAGTTCCTGCGCGGCAACGAGACGCTCGCTGTCCTGGGCTCGGCGCTCGTCGGCCTGATCCCTAACTGCTCCGCCAGCGTCGTCATTACGCAGCTGTACCTGGAGGGTGCGCTGCAGCTGGCCCCGATGCTCGCCGGCACGCTCATCTCCGCCGGCGTGGGCTATCTGGTGCTGTTCCGCACCAACCGCAGCGCCCGCGAGAACGTCATGTTCTTGGTCATGATGTACGTCATCGGTGCCGGCTGGGGCCTCGTCCTCTCCGCCTTCGGCCTCTAAGCAGATTTTCAGGCATGTCCCAAAAATCTACCTTGGTTATCGCAACAGCTCGGTAAGGTTGCGCTTAAAGCGGGCTCGATCCTCGCTAGTGAAGGCTGCTGGCCCGCGGGTGCGTCCCCCGGCGCGGCGCACCTTCTTTTCCTCGTGGCGGATAAACAGCTGCATGTCGATGGTCGCCTTGTCGTAGACGCGCCCGCGCACGCCGATGGCGGCGGCATCGCGTCCGAGCACCATGCTCGCCAGGCCAATGTCCTGCGTCACGACCACGTCGTCCGCCTGCAGGCGCTCGACAATGGCAAAGTCGGCGCTATCGGCTCCCACGCTCACGTCAAGCGTCGTGACCCAAAAGCCCCGACGCGCGTGCTCGACGTCGCGCGGGTCGTCGCGGCGAATGTGGCGTTCCAGGTTCTGCGTACTGTTGCCGGCGATAACGACGGCGACGCCCGCCCGCCGCGCGCAGTCGATCGACTCGCGCGTAACCGGGCAGGCGTCGGCATCAATAAAAAGCGTTCTTGGCATCTAGTGCACCAGTTTGCCAAAGCGGATGGCGCGAATAACCAGCGTCACGCCAAACACCAGCAGCGCGGCGCCGGTAAAGATGACGAGCATTTTGGCCGACCACAGCGGGTAGATAAACACGAACACGCCGGCGATAATGGAGAGCGCGCCGCTCAGGATGGTAAAGCCGCGGTTGGACGAAAGCTCGGACTCCAGAATCGACATGATGCCTTCGGTGATCCAGCCAAAGCCGGCCACGAGCACCACCATCGTGCTGAGCGTCGCGGTCGACAGCGCTTGGTTGCGCAGAATCACCACGCCACCCAAGAGGATGAGCAGGTTGAGGATGATGCTCGTCACGCGCCAACCAGTGGGCAGCTTCGACTCAAAAACCGTGGTGAAGAGCCTAATACCAGCCGTAATGACAAAGTAGAAGCCCAGGACGGTCGTCAAAAAGACGAGGGTCTTAGCCGGCGCAAACAGCAGCGCGATACCGGCGAGCAGCGCGATGGCGCCGGTGATGGCGTAAAGCCAGCGCACTGCCTTGATGGCCTTGCCTTCCATGCTTTTCTCGTCAAATCCCAGCTGGCTCGATTTCTGGTCATCGTTCTTAAAGATGCCCATAATGTCTCCTTTCCGTGCGGCGTACGTTGCGTTCGTTGCTTTCCGTGCGGCGTACGCCAAAAGTGCTGCAACAAGTATCGCCCAAGGGCGCCGTCGCGTGGGGCAGGAAGGGCGAATTGCCGCCTCACCTTCCCGAATTGTTACCTTTGTTCCCGTTTGGATGGGGAATATTCAACAGTTGTGGAACATTGAGCAGCTGTGTGAAATTGCCTACGTTTTAGGTTAGATTTTCCTAAGAACATTTGGCTTATATTGGGGGTTCCTATGAACGAAGCAGTTCCCGCGGCGCCGTCGAGCGCCGAGTCGATGGCAAAGCAGGGTTGCGAAAAGCTTGGCCTGGACACGTTTGACGCGCTGGTCCGCCGCGCCCGCACGTGCCGTCGTTTTGACGAGTCCATGCGCGTGCCGCGTGAGTTTCTGCTCGAGCTGGCGGAGCTGGCGCACCTGACTCCTTGTGGCGCCAATGCCCAGCGCCTGCGCTTTCATGTGGTGAGCGGTGCCGAGGACTGCGCGCGCGTGTTTGACGAGCTCGTGTGGGCCGGCGCGCTCAAGGATTGGCCGGGTCCCGATGAGGGCGAGCGCCCGACCGGCTACATTGCGATTCTTGCCGAGCGCGCCGTTCCGGGCAAGTCCGCCGCGCCCATTACCGAGGTCGACACCGGCATTGCCGCGCAGACGATGATGCTCGCCGCCCGCAGCGCGACGCCCGAGGTGGCGGCCTGCATGTTCAAGGCCTTCACGCCCCGCGCGATCGACGCCATGGGGCTCGACAACGACAAGTACGAGCTCAAGCTGATTATGGCCTTTGGCGTGCCCGCCGAGACGCAGGTCATCGACGCGATTGATTCCAACCCCGACGGCTCTATCAATTATTGGCGCGACGAGACGCAGGTGCATCACGTACCCAAGCGCCCGCTTGCCGACGTGCTGGTGTAACTGGGCGCACGTTGCGGCGCGATCCGGCGGCAAAACCACCGCAAAGGTGCCTGTCCCCTTTGTGGTGGTGTGAGGGGAGGGCTTGTGAGCGATCTGTATTTGGTGCGGCATGGGCAGACCGAGCTCAATGTGCAGAACATTTTGCAGGGCTGGCATGATTCGCCGCTTACGGCGCGTGGGCGCGAGCAGGCGTTGGCGACGCGCGCGGCGTTCGAGGGCCGTGGTGTGACCTTTGATCATGTGTATTCCTCCCCGTTGGGGCGGGCGCGGCGTACGGCTGAGCTTATCGTCGGCGAAGGCCAGCCCGTTGTGTTGGTCGATGACCTGCGCGAGTGGCATCTGGGCTCGCTGGAGGGCACATCAAACCGCGAGATGCCGGCGCAGCCATGGGGCGATTATCCGGTTGCCTTTGGCGGCGAATCGGAGGCGCAGCTCCGGGCACGCATAGTCGCGGCGCTGGCCCGCATTATGGCGCGGCCCCAGCACGACTGCGTGCTGGCAGTCTCACACGGCTCTGCCTGCCAGGAGTTTCTTGATTACGTGGCCGGCGGGGGAGAGCAGCCCGACAACGGCGCCGTGCTTCATTTTGGCTATTGCGACGGGGCGTTTTCGCTCTTGGATTGGTAACAAACGAAAGGACCCCCTATGAATAAAGACCTGTATCTGGTCCGTCATGGGCAGACGATATTTAATCTCAAGCGCATTATTCAGGGCTGGAGCGACTCGCCGCTTACGCAGCTGGGCTGCGACCAGGCGGCACGCGCTGGCATGTTCTTGCGTGTGCGCGGCATCGAGCCCGACCACGCCTACACCTCCACGCTGCATCGCACCGAGCAGACGATCGCCAACTTGTGGCCGGGCTTGGTGTACGAGCGCCTGGACGGCCTGCGCGAGTGGTTCTTTGGCGACTTTGAGGCCGAGCGCGTGATGCTGATGCCTGAGCGTCCGTGGCGCGATTTCTATCGTCAGTTTGGCGGCGAGGGCCAGATGCAGGTGCGCGAGCGTATGGTGGCGACGTTGACCGAGCTTATGAAGCGTTCGGGCCACACGTGCGTGCTCGCGGTGAGCCATGGCTCGGCTATCAAGGAGTTCATGGATTACGTGAAGGGCGCGGCAGCAGACGAGCGCGATCGTGTGCCGGGCAACTGCTCGGTGCTGCATTTTGTATTTGATGACGAGACCGGCACGTTTGAGCTGGTCGAAATCTTTACGCAGGAGGATTACGCGCGCGAGTTGGGGTTGGAGCCGCTCGTGGCGGCGGCAGGCCCGCAGCGCGGGTAGCGCGAGCGCGGTGCACGGGTCACTGGCATACTTGCTCGATGCGAAAGGGACGGGGATGCATGCGTTGGCATTGCACCTCCGCCCCTTGTTTGTTTGAGTGCCGAGTCTTTGTGCTGAGCGCTTGAGCCCTCTAGAACCGCGCGATCTGGTGGGTGAGCAGGCCGGTCGGGACCTGCGGTGCGGCGCCGCTGACCTGCGCGGCGGGGAAGAGCACAGCCACGGTAAAGTTGAACGGTTCCTTGCCGGTGTACGTTTCGGCGGTGCGGGCCTCGTCGGCCAGGAGCTGAGATGCCCCCGCCAGCGCGGCGGCGTAGGCCGGGTCGTCGGTCAGCGTCGGCTCCGGCGCCTGGTCGAGCATGGCGCGGATGGCCCCGACGGCGTCCTCGCGCTTGACCTCCCACACGCGGTGCGTAATGCCTGCGGGATCGGTGACGGCGTAGAGTGAGGCGCCCTCTTTGGCGGCGCCCAGGATGATATCCATGACGGGCGAGGCCTCGTAGGCGAGCGACACGGGGCGCGGCTGAACTTTGAGCTCGGCGATCGCGCGTGTGACGGCGGTCACGTCAGCGTCGGCATTGCCCTCGCCACCCGCCAGCACGCCCATCGGGCAAATCGCCACGACGCCTGTCACGCGACCCGGCTCTCCCGAGCACTCGTACACGTAATACGCCGCACCCGGATCCTTGAGCATCAGGCCGTCGGCAATCGCGCCGCGCAGAGAATCGTTACCGCCCAGGATGCCGCCCATCGCAGGCAGCGCCTCGAGCACGCGGTCCTGAGCCGGGCGGATGCAGGGAAACGGAAGTGCTTTCATGGCGGTCCTAACGTGTGAGTCGGTTTGTTCGCGGCTTATTATGCCCCAACTTGGCTGTTCGCGTCCCAGAGTGTGTTGTCGACGAGCGCAATCAGCACGTTCTGGCAGCGAGCGATATCGGCATGGGGCACATACTCGTTGGGCTTGTGGGCGAGCGCCAACGAGCCGGGGCCGTAGCTCATGCAGTTGCGGTTGCCCGTCTTGCCTGCGATGACGGCGGTGTCGGTGTAGCCGGTAAAGAAGCCGACGGTTGTGTCCGCGTCTGTCGCGTCGTCCGCCGTGTGCTTGAGCGCTGCCAGAAGGGGAGAGTCCGGGTCGCGCTCGATGGCGGGACGGTCGCCCGTTACGGTGTAGCTGCCACGGCAACCGGGGACGGCGGCTTCCGCTGTGGCAATGGCCTGCTCGACCATGCGGGTCGCGGCTGCTGTGTCGGTCGGCGGCGTTAGGCGCATGTCGACCCAGACCTTGGCATGGTCGGGCACCACATAGGGGCGATACCCGCCCTCGATCTGGCCAAACGTGATAGTCGAAGGCCCCAGCTCATCATGCGCTGGCAACTCCGCAAACGCGTGACGAAGCGCGCACACGACCTCGGCCATGGCGGCGACGGCATCCGCGCCCTTCCATGGCTGGCTCGCGTGAGCCGTCACGCCGGTCATCTCGATCTCGAACCACGTGCGCCCCTTGTGCGCCACCTGAATCTGCCCGTCGGTGGGCTCGGTGTCCAGCAGCCACTCGCGCGAGCCAACCCAACCGGCATCGATGGCGGCCTCGGAGCCGCGCATAAAGTCTTCCTCGTCGACCGAGCAGATGAGCGAAAAGCCGCGCCGAGGCAGCTCGCCGCACGCCGCTACGCGCTCGAGCGTGTGGACCAGTGCGGCGATGGCACAGGCCAGGCCGCCCTTCATGTCGCAGGCGCCGCGGCCGTAGAGCTTGTCGTCGCGCACGGTCGCCCCGAGCGGCGGGATGTCCGCATCCCACCCATCGCCCAAGGTGACGGTATCCATGTGGCAGATATAGACGAGTCGCGGCTCGTCGCTCAAGCCGGGCACGGTGACCATAAGATTGCGGCGTCCGGGAAGCACCTCGAGCTCCTCGATCTGCACTGCATCTAGCACCGAACAATCGAGCCCCGCGACCTGCGACTCGATCAGTTCCTTGATATACCGCTCAATTTCATCCTCATACGCACCTGGATCCGAGCTATCGATCCGCACGAGGTCCTGCGCAAGCCGCCAGGCAAAATCCTTGTCAACCATATGCAACCTCACAATCAGTCTGCTTTCCAAACCGATTGTAAGCCTCCCGAGAGATCCGCGACGCGCGCGTGGCGGTATTTACCGTTCGCAGGCCGAGCCATCGCGTTTGCCGTCCGAGCGGGTTCACAAACGACGCAGTGGGTACGTACCCCTCATGGACGACATACTGTGCGACATATCCGCCTTTCGGTATCACCGGATACCCCCACAGGTCTTGGCGATAATGCCGGACCTGCCCGATTCTGTGGACGATCCGCGCAGGGAGCGCCTTTGCGAGCATCCACTCGTCACGCATTTCCTGCGCACCCCGTTACATGTGTTGGCGCAGGGCGGCTGCGGGCGTAAGGGCGATCGCATTGTCAGGCATGTTTGGAATGGGGAGAGGCCGTTTGGCTCCGTGCAGCAGACGGAGTTTGGCCTCGATGTCGCGTCCCCGCTCTTTACCCTGCTGACCTTGGCCTCCTCGGTCTCAAACGAGCGCCTGATCATGTGCATGTATGAGATGTGCGGCACCTTTACCGTGTGCAAGATCGCGCCCCAGGTAAAGTCGGCACTTGTGCAGGCGTATGGGGACCGGTGGGGTGACGCGCAGTTGGGCTGGGAAAATGTAAAGGATGCCGCCGGGAATCCAACGGACTTATGGAAACGACCTCCCTTGATCGAGCTCTCTGAGCTTGCAGAGTACGTCGATAAGATCCGGGGGCTCCGCGGTGCTAAATCGTTCACGCGCGCCGCGAAATGCATTACGGGAGTGGCGGCATCGCCGCTCGAGGTCCAAGCTTCGATGCTGTTTGGCCTTACGAGGCTGCGCGGCGGCGAAGGGCTGCGCCTCACTAATAACGTTGAGATTCGTATGACGCGCAGTGCCCGCCTGATTTCGGGGCTTGATAGGCGCTATGCCGATATCCTGCTGGCAAATAACGACGGTAGCCGAGAGTGCCTGGTTGAATGCCAAGGTAAAGCCATTCACGGATCCATAGAATCCAAGATCTCGGACTCCGATCGAACGACGGCCCTGCAAGCGATGGGATATCCCGTCGTTCTGATGACCTATGGTCAGCTGGCTGACTCCGATGCCTTCCGCGTGGTGATGAAGCTCATCATGTCCTATCTCGATGCGCCGTTGAAAGACAAGACACCGCGGCAGCAGGGGCTCGAACGGCGGCTTCGCGAGGAGATTTTCATCGATTGGGCGAGAATGTAGTCGCGCGGGCGGAAAACGGTCGCGCAAACTAGAGTTTTGGTCGCGAAAAGGCTTCAGTTTCGCCTTGGAGGGGCTTAGAGAAATGTTACCCAGAGCAAGTTGTTTCGGAAAATCGACAGTCAACTTGAATGTGGCATATAGAGATCGGTTTTAACCTAGTAAAACCCCTGATAAAGCTGTTTGCAAAAGCAGGTGTGCTCAGTGATTTGAGTGTGACTGTCGATTATCCGAAAAAACCTGTTTTGGGTAGCATTTTAAAGCCGCCCCTAAACAACGAAAACGGCCCCCGTTTCGTGAAACGGGGGCCGAATGGGCTTCGTGGCCTGTCTGGCAGGCTTACCGCCGGCGCTATTTGATCACGCGCACGCGATACATCGACGGAATCTGCTTGAGCGCCTCGATGGTGCTGGTGTCCAGGTGCTCGTCGGTGTCGAACATGGTGTAGGCGTTCTCGCCGGCGGACTCGTTGGTCATGCGCTGCACGTTGGCGTTGTCCTTGGCAAGGATTGCCGTGATCTGGCCGATCATGTTGGGCACGTTGGCGTGCAGGCAGGCGATGCGGCTTGCGGCGCGCGCCTTGCCCATGCTGCAGGCGGGGTAGTTGACGCTGTGCGCGATGTTGCCGTTCTCCAGGTAATCCTTGAGCTCGCTGATGGCCATGTCGGCGCAGTTGGCCTCTGCCTCGCCGGTGCCGGCGCCCGAGTGCGTGGTGATAAACGTGTTGGGCATCTTGACGGTCTTGGGCGTGGCAAAGTCGCAGCTAAACCAGCTCAGCTTGCCCTCGCGCAGGGCGGCGTCGACGGCGTCCTCATCGATGATAGTCTCGCGCGCGTAGTTGATCAGCACGGCGTTGGGGGCCAGCAGGTTAATCTGCTCGGTGCTGATCATGCCGATGGTGTCGGCCTTGCTGGGCACGTGCACCGTGAGGTAGTCGCAGCCGCGGCACAGGTCCTCGAGCGTGCCCACGCGCTGCACCTCGCGGCTCAGCACCCACGCGTGCTCGACGGAAATGAACGGATCGTAGCCGTACACATCCATGCCCAGATCGACGCAAGCGTTGGCGACCTTGGAACCAACGTTGCCCAGGCCGATAACGCCGATGCGCTTGCCCTTGAGCTCGCGGCCCACAAAGGCCTTCTTGGCCTTCTCGGCGTCGACCTGAATCTCGGGGTCGTCGGCGTTGTCGCGCACCCAGTTCATCGACTGCACCACGCCACGGCTCGAAAGCACCAGCATGCCCAGGACGAGCTCCTTGACGGCGTTGCTGTTGGCGCCGGGGGAGTTAAAGACGACGACGCCCTTCTTGGCGTACTCATCGACGGGGATGTTGTTGACGCCGGCGCCGCAGCGGGCGATGGCGCGAATACCCTCGGGCAGCTCGTAACCGTGCAGGTCGGTCGAGCGCATCAGGATCGCGTCGGCCTCCTCGGCGGTACCCACAAACTCGTAGCCCTCGCCAAACTCGACTTTGCCGTCTTTGGTGATGTCGTCGATGGTCTTGATCTTACGCATGGAAAAACTCCTTAGCATGTTTTGATGTAAACAGGGTGGTCTGAGGTGGCTGGTCGGCCCGCGTGTTGCGGGCTAGTTAGATCGCGGACTCAAACTATGCTGCGCTTCGAAGTCCTTCATGTACGTGGCCAGTGCCTGCACGTCCTCCATGGTGACGGCGTTGTATACGCTGGCGCGCATGCCGCCGACGAGGCGATGGCCCTTGACGTTTTGAATCTGGTGCTCGGCCGCGCCCGCGACAAAGGCGGCGTCAAGGTCGGCATCGCCGGTGCGGAACGTGACGTTGGCGATGGAACGGCTGTCTGCCTGCGTGGTGCCGTGGAACAGTTTGCTGTCCTGCAGCAAATCGTAGAGCAGGTTGGCCTTTGCCCAGTTGCGCTCGGCCATGGCGGCAAGTCCGCCGGTCTCCTCGACCCAACGGAACACCTTGCCGCACACGTAGATGCCAAAGGTATTGGGCGTGTTGAGCATGGAGCCCTTGGCTGCCTGGGTCTTAAGGTCCATGTACTGCGGCGTCTGCGCAAAGGCCGGGCCTTTGGCGATAAGGTCGTCGCGCACGATGACCACGGCCACGCCCGCGGCTCCGGCGTTTTTCTGAGCGCCGGCATAGATGAGCCCGTAGCGCTCGACGTCGAGCGGATGCGACAGGAAGCAGCTCGAGACATCGGCGACCAGCGGCACGTCGCCGCAATCGGGCAGCTCGTGGAACATGGTGCCAAAGATGGTGTTGTTCTGGCAGATGTAGACGTAGTCGAGCCCGTCGCCCGCGGCCTCGGCGGCAATGCGCGCGTTGATGTCGGCCATGTTGGGAATGCGGTCGAAGTTGGTGTCCTCGGAGCTCGCGAGCAGCACGGCCTCGCCGTACTTGGCGGCCTCCTTGTATGCCTTGTTGGCAAAGTTGCCGGTCACGACGTAGCCGGCGCGGCCGCGGCGCATGAGGTTCATCGGGATGCCCGCGAACTGCAGCGTGGCGCCGCCCTGCAAAAACAGGACGCGGTAGTTGTCGGGGATGCTCAGCAGGCGGCGCAGGGTTGCCTCGGCGTCGTCGATGATCTGCTGGTACATACTAGATCGATGACTCATCTCGAGCACGGACATGCCGCAACCGCGGTAGTCCATCATCTCGTCGGCGATCTCGGCGAGCACGCTGGTGGGCAGTGCGGCCGGGCCTGCTGAGAAGTTGTGCACACGTGCCATCTTCTAGGTCCCCCTCGTAGTCGTTTGAACGTTCGGGATACTTTAGCACAGTGGAGCGCCAGGCGCGACCGCATCACGGTAAAACTCGACTACGCCGCTATGATTTACAGGGTTGTTACATGGGGGAGGGGTGGTTGATGGCTCGCGTACGATCCGCCTCGGCCTTCGCCTGTGTCCACGGACGCACGCGACCGTTGACGAGGTCGTTGTAGCCGTGGGAGATGGATTGTTGGACCCGTGCTTGCTCGTCGCTTGAGCTATTCTTTTCCTGACGGTGCCTTGATTTGTCGGGGAATGCGGGCAGTTCGTTCATGAAACAGCCTTTCAAAAAAGAAAATGCCGGGGGGATCCCCCGGCCCTTGACTGCCCTCCATAACGGAACGCAGCTCTTTTATACCATGCTGTGGGCATCAAGCTCAAGTATATAACACGAATATATGTTCGTGTGTTTAACGTTTGAGTAATGCCTTCGATTTGCGACGTTTGTCCTGCGTCTATATCACCGGGATATACCGTGACAGATACTCCTTGAGAGCGGGGTCGCACACGTAGAGATACGTTCCCAGCATGCCGCGTGTCATCAGGACGTAGTAGGCATTAACGATGATCTTTCGTAGGTCATCGTCACTCGCCTTTTTCTTGGCGACGGCATCTTTAAAGTTCGCCTTGTTAACGCAGACGGCTCCCTTGTCGTTGTCGTAGTAAATGTCGGGACCCAGAATTACGAATCCGTAATTGAGGTCGTAGCCCTGCACTGTGTGAATGCAACCAACCTCATTGACGGCGTTGGCCGAGTTGACCCAATCCTTTTGGCTCGAGTTCCAACGTTTGGGGATGCCCTCGATCACGATATCGAATGCGTCTTTATTGCTCTTGGTTTCCCATTTCCAAGCAAAGCCAGCCGTCATGCGAGATAGGCCGACTTCCTTTTCCTTCGCTTGTTGCAGGGAGCAGAAGTCCTCAAATCGGTCGACGATGCCAAACTGGTACCTGGGGATATCGCTGTTCGGGTCGCCGGCTCGCGAGTCGTAGGGCTGCGAGGCAAAGAGCTCATCAAACTTCATGCCGGCATGCATGTACGCCTTGTTGTCGAGTAGATCGTATACAAAATCGAGATACTCATCGCCGCCACGCACACGCATTTGGGTACTCAAGTTGAATTCTTCGGTCTCGATTCCCGCTTCTTCGAGTTGGTTGAGTCGCTGCTCAAGGCCGTCTCGGTTGAGTCCGGATGCGCGAACCTGCTGCTTGGGGTCATAGAACAGATACGCCTTGTCGCAGCATTTGAAAATCCAATCCACTTGGCTGCTCGTGCGCGGCAAGTTGAGTCGTTCACATGTGTTGTAAAAAGCTCCGATGCCGGCGCCGGCGGTCAAGTAGTTTCCCAGTCGGTGTGCCTCGTCGACAAGCAAAATGTCATACCGATCGTTTTTGGTGACATCGCTGGGGCTCAGGATGTCACCGGGCTTTAACCCGGGAAGGAAGTGCGTGAGCTTTTTGAGCGTCTTGCTCAGAGACTCCATGGGCGTTACGAAGCCAACTCGCAGGTCGGCGAGGTTGGGCTCGTTTTTGATTTTGAACATAAGGCTGATGGCTAGAATCGTTTTGCCCGTACCCGGCGCGCCGTTAACGACGGTTACGCGCTTTCTTTTAGGACCGCCATGTTTGATGTCTTCGTGCTCTTGCTCGAGACGCTTATAAATCGTCTCGATCGTTTCGTATTGATCGGGCGTGAGCGTCTTGAAAGACGAGAACTTAAAGAGGTCCGAGTTCTCGAGCTCCTCGATGGGATGGATTGCGTAGTTCTCTTTTCGGAGCTTCGTCCAGAGGTCTCGGAACTTCTGTCGATACTGAGGCCGCTCATAATAATCGAACTGGGCGTAGCCATTATTGGCATTGGTTACCTGGTATTTTTCGTCGGCGCAGAACAGCTCGATAAGCCGATTCTCAAACTCAAATGTAGCAGACTGATTGAATGTCGGATTGTCGATTAAAAGGGTCCGATCGAAGTCCTTCTCAACGTTTGCGGCATGTTGCTTCATGCGGCGCCGATAATTGGTCGTTTGACCGATGTACGCCGTTTTGTTTTTGCTGTTGGTCAGGATGTAGAGAACGGGCCAGCTTTCGTCGTGGTGCGACCCTGGCTTTGGCGTGCCAAAATTCTGCAACGATTCACTTGTCTCAAAGGGTTGGGGTAGGGGGAGCGTATATTGCCGAAGGGCGAACTCGTTACTCATGATGGCCCGCCTTTCTGTATTCGTTGGAGCCGGTGTCGATGGGGTAGCGTTCGCCGTTGCGTTTGAGTTTGGACGAGAGCGCCGCCTGTAAGTCGATGTCAGTGAGGTCGGCAAAACGCAAGAGGAAAAGCAGCGTGTCGGCGACTTCGTCTTCGATGGCTTGGCGTTGCTTGGGGTCTTGGAACATCTCTGCAATGCGCTCGTCACTCATAAAGCGGAAGGGCTGTAGCAGCTCGGAGGACTCAGTTGCCATGCCGATGGCGAGTTCTCTTGGCGTGTGGTATTTGCGCCAATCACGCGCATCGCAAAAATCTCTGACTTGTGCCGTCATGGCATCGAGCTTGTCCATTGCCTGCAACCCCCTTGATGGTCAATGTTTTATTATGGCGGTAACTGGGATTTATTGCACATCATTTGGGGCGTGCGGTTTATACGGGCGAGATTGCAGGGCAAGGAGGTTTCACCATGAAGGTCGACGTTGATGTAGACCAGCTGCGCGAGAGCCTGCTCGACCGCGCGGGGAGCGCAGCAGGCGTAGGCTTTCCGGCCGCCATGCTCGACGTGATGGATATCGAGGACGAGTCCCCTCAAGAGCTCCTAGCCCGAGCAGAACGCGAAGGCCTCGACCTCTGCGACTTTGCCGCCGACGACGATGACGACGGCTACGGCTCGGACGAGGACTGGTAACCGCAATCGCCCCTCAACCCCATCCCCTCAATAACTTGCGGTGAAATAGGGACTAAATTGCGGCTTGGAGTGCATGAACAGTCCCTATATCACCGCAACTTACAAAAGGGTTATCGCCTGTTTGTCGTCACTTCCACCTTTTACCTCCTTGTCCGGCCGCCCTACATGGACTGCTGGGACGCGCCCGCCGCGCAGGGACGGTAGAATGGTCGCATCGCGATAAACGAGGAAATGTGCAACCATGCCGTCGAACGTACCGGCCACGACGATCCGCATCGACCCTGAGGTCAAGAGGGGGGCGACTGCCATCCTGGACGAGTTCGGTCTGTCCATGTCCACCGCCGTCAACGCGTCCCCCAGGGCGCTCATCCGCGAGGGCGGGATGCCGTTCGAGATGTAGGTCAAGGCGCCGACACCCGGCGGGAAAGCGGAGAGCTAGCCGGCAAGGCGACTTGAAGCGATAGGGCCTTCACGATCAACCTGTCCGATCTTGAGCACATCGCCCCCTTGACGGATTCAAACCCGGCAGGGGGGCGATTGTTGCGCGATTTTAAAAATGATTGGGCAGGATATCAATTATGGACTAACAGAGCCTTTTTTAATTGGAGTGCGCGCTGAATCTTTCCGGGTTCGGGATATCTCCGTCGTTTCCCTGGCGGCCAGGATTCGGTTCGAGGATTGTTTTCGAGGATTGTTGATACGCTAGAATTAAAAATATCTGACTGCGAGCAAGGAGATTGCGTGATGAGGTTTTGTAAGGAACTCTACCCAAAGGTGGCCCTCATCAAGGCTGCCTACAACTTTACTGATGAGGCGTACGTTCATCTTGATGCTGATGATACCTATTATTACGTAAGCATCATCCCCAAAGATGGTGCTCCCAAGGTTGGTGAGAAGCGTTTCGTTAACGAGATGCTTACACAGAGTGTACGCCATGAGATTTATCTACAAACCAAGAACATTAGAGAGCTGTTGCTTGCCCGTGCTATGGCTAGCAGTGTTGTGGTGGATCCGAGTGTGATGGAAGGAGAGACGAATAACGATAATAAGCCTTTTGTCGAAGAGGAGATTTTGAGCGATTGGTTTAGCGAACATGCGGATGAGCATTAGAAATGAGATTTTCTCACGTGATACGATAGAACGCGCCTTAGCTGATTATCGTAATTTGTTGTCTGCAAAGGTTGAGGCTCATGCTGATTACAGTGAGGTTGAAATATCAGCATGTAAGTACGATGAGGTTATTACGATTCGTGAACTCGAGAACTATATGATTGGAATAGAAAATTCTTAAGGTGAAGATGGCGGTGGAGTTGCTGGCTCTCTGCCTTGTTGTTTTGCTCTGCCTAATGTGCGCAAAAAGTGATATTGAGAACGGTGTGGTCCCCAATAAAATGCTCAAGCTATTTTTAGGGACGACCGTCCTTTATGACGTTGTGTACTATGGCATTATTGCACCTGAATTAACCGGGGTATTCCTTTTTAACGTTGTCATTGTTTCATCCGTATCGCTTGCTTTGTTCTACACGCACTCCTTTGCCGGTGGCGACTGCAAGATGGCGATTGTTCTCTCGCTTTTATTTCCCGCGGGCTGTTATTGGAATATCCGGGGAACGAGTTTTACGCTTGCTGCAGCGTTAGTATTTTCGCTTGCATTTGGCTACATGTTCTTGCTTGTGAATTCGCTTCTGCTCGTAGCGAAAAAGAAAGTGACCATATCGTTTGAGTACATCGGAAATGCCTTATGGTCCTTTTTCAAATCGTACTTTGCGGCATTAACGTATATCGCAGCAATTGGAGAGCTGGCGTTGGCTTGCGGATTGTTTCGCTATAACGTTGGAGTGTGGATTGTTCGAATTGCTAGCGCTGCGATTGCGCTGGGCGTTCCCCGTCTTAGATCGCTAAAGAAGGGGGTGTGCGTTCTTCCTGTCGCTATGGCTGTTGGTGTAATCTCCGTTGTTTCCTCGACTGTTCCGATTCTTTTGAGCGTCGGCAGTATTGTTCGAACGTTGGTTTTGTTTCTATGCCAAGCGACTATTAAAACTACCATTTACGACTGCATAAAGGTGGAGGATTTGAAAGAGGGGATGATTCTTGCGGCTATACCTTCCATGCTTATGCAGTCATCAATTACTCCTGGATTGCCTGGAGTTTCGACTGAAGATCTCCGCAGCAGGCTTACTAGTAATGAAGTGGCGAGCATCCATCTGTGGGCGAAGGCCACCAGGACTGAAAATATTACTATTGTTAAAAAGGTTCCGTTTGCTGCATTGCTAGGCGTTGGTTTTTTAGCATATGCTGCTATGGGAGTGTCGCAATGGGCATAACGTTTGAAGACTACGGTCTTGGATTCAAATATGTCTCTCTTGCTTTGAGCGAAAATGCAAGAGACGAGTTGCTAGGGCGAGGCTTGAACGTTCTTTACGCGAAAAGAGAAAGCTTGCTTCTCTGCCCTGAGATGATAAAGCTGTCGGCGAACCGCGAATCTATTGAACAGATATTGCGTCACAAGAGTTTTGATGTCTTCTCGATCTGGGAAAATGGTTCTCTTCATTTGGAATATGATGACGCTTCGAATGACAACTATCTATTTGTGACAGGACGATGCAACTCAAACTGCATTATGTGTCCTTCGCCGGAGTGGGCAAGGATGCACTCTCCAATGGCCAATATTGACGACAAAATTGAGTTCATTCGTTATATTCCGTCAGACCTTGGACATCTAACGATAACAGGAGGCGAACCTTTCTTGGCGGGCGAGGAGCTTTTTAAGCTGCTCAGGATCCTAAGAGATGGGTTTAAGGCGACTGAATTTCTGTTTTTGACAAATGGTCGCGTCTTTGCGCTTGAAAAATATGTGAACTTGCTATTGGAAACGAAGCCATTAAATGTGCTGATGGCCATACCCCTCCATGGGTCATGCGCCACTCTCCACGACCAAATCACGCGGTCATCTGGTAGTTTTGAGCAGACAGTTCACGGAATCGAAAATTTATTGGCGTGTGGCGTGCCGGTTGAGTTGCGTCTGGTCGTGAGTCGGCTTAATGCTTCAGATTTTGGGCACATGGCTGATTTCATCTTGGCCAAATTCAAAGGCATCATGTATGTGAGCATTATTGCTATGGAAATGACAGGTACCGCTCGCTCTAACCGTGATGCGGTTTGGATTCCATATGGTAAGGCATTTCGGGCGGTAAGAGCATCTATTCAAAAGCTATTGATGGGCGGTATTGACGTTAAACTTTATAATTTTCCGCTCTGCACTGTTGACCGGGGTTATTGGACACTTTGCGAGAAGAGTATCGCCCCTTCAAAAGTCCAATTTGATAATAAGTGCCAGAGTTGTAGCTACCGTAAAGCATGTGGGGGCGTATTTGCTGGGACGCTCGGCTTGGTGCGAGACGAATTGGAGCCGCTGTCTTGAAATACAACTACTTCAATTTCAAAGAGTTTGCTGATGGTCGGTTTTTCTTGACGAATGATTTTGGCAAGTATGTGGCTGTTTCTCGGGAAGAGTTTGGGCTGATTGCAAGAAACAGCGTGTCTGCTGAATCTGATTTGGGTCGCTATTTGATTAATAACGAAATGGCATATGTTGATACAGACCTCGAGTATTCATCTCAAAAAAGATATCTGCTTCGCGAATCTAAAGGCTTTATGGGTGTTGCAACATCGCTGCACATCTTTGTTGTTACGACTGCATGTAACATGGGTTGCATTTACTGCCAAGCGTGTGGTGCGGAACGAGACGGGCATATCTATATGAACCAAGAGGCTGCGGAGCGCGCTGTTGGTGTTGCCTTGCAGTCACCGGCTCATTATCTGACATTTGAATTTCAGGGAGGCGAACCCCTTCTTAATTTTGAGACGATTAAACACATCGTTCTATACTCGGAGAAAAATAAAGGAACCCATGAGATCGACTACAATATCGTCTCAAATTTGACGTTGCTTAATGATGAGATGCTTGATTTCTTCAGCGAGCACTCGGTAAATATTTCGACATCAATTGACGGCCCACAGCCTCTTCACGATGCCAATCGCCCGTATCGCGGGGGACGAGGTACATTTAAAGATGTCGCTTCTGCTATTGAGATGATTCGTAGCCGGGGATTATGCGTTGGGGCCATTCAAACAACCACCAAGAGATCGCTTTCCCATGCACGAGAAATTGTCAATGCGTATGCTGAATTGGGATTCGATAGCATATTTGTTAGACCGCTCACGCCGCTTGGTGTGGCTCGGGCGCATTGGGGAGATGTCGGCTATGACGCCGAGGAATTTGTTTCGTTTTATCGGAAAGTTCTCGATGAAACCATCGCTCTGAATAATACTCGGTGTTTCAGAGAACAGCACGCCTCCATTCTCATGGACAGAATTAGCGGCTCCCCTGTCAATTATATGGAACTCAGGTCTCCTTGCGGAGCTGGTGTCGGTCAGCTCGCCTATTACCCTGATGGAAGAGTTTTTACTTGCGATGAGGGTCGAATGGTTTATGAGATGGGCGACGATGCGTTTTGCCTTGGTACCGTTTTCGAAAATGACTATGCTGAGCTGGTCGGACGTGGTGTTTGTCGCGCCACATGTGCCTCAAGTATTCTGGAGACAATTCCCACTTGCTGCGATTGTGTGTACCAACCTTATTGTGGAACATGTCCCGTCGTAAATTATGCGACTTCGCATGACGTGTTGGAGAAAGAGCCGCGAAGCTATCGCTGTAAACTATATTCGGGCATATTGGATTACCTATTTGAAATCTTGTTGGCTGATGACGAGCGTGCCGCTACTCTGAGATCATGGAGCAATTAATATGGGCAGACCACAAGATAATGAGGCGCAATCGGTCGTGATGGTGAGTGCTGGCGGGCGGCATGACGGCGGCGCGGCAATTGAAATATGCCGGAAGCAGCGGATTAGACAACACCGCGGTACCGTGATGCGTGTCTGCTCGATACTGCTGTGCGATATACTGGCTTGCTCATTGCTTTGGACAGTGATTAATGCCAATGATTTCGCCTGGCGTGTGTACTCGGAATTTCAGAATAGTCTTTTCAGCAGAGTCTGCTTGACAACGGGTGAATACACTGGGGAAACAGATTTTGGCTATTTTACCGGTAATGGAGCCTTTGCTTATAAAAGTGGCGCATCTTATACCGGTACTTGGGACGCGAATGAGCTCGAAGGCGTCGGCGTCTTTAATGACCCTTCGTCGGGGACATATAAGGGATCTTATTCCGATTCGAAAAAGAACGGAAAGGGCACTTTCACCTGGACTGATGGAGACAAATATACTGGAGGGTGGCGCGAGGACCAACTATCCGGTGAAGGTGAATACGTCAGTTCCGATGGTGCCGTCTATCGGGGTACATTTAAATCGAATGTCTTCATTAAGGGCGTTTGTACTTTTAAGAGCGGACATGATTCTTACTCGATCGTATACAAGGACGGCAAACTCAACCAACTAGAAATAGCTTATTCTGATGGGTCATCTTATAAGGGCGCAGTTTCTTCTGCTGGTATAGACGGCAAAGGTGAAATGAAATATGCCCGCGGCGACAGCTTCAACGGTATGTATGCTGATGGCAAAAGAGAAGGTAACGGCGTTTACATCTGGGCCGATGGCTGCAAGTATGAAGGCGGCTGGAAAAAGGACGCCATGGATGGAGATGGCGTATTCACTTTCGCCAACGGCGATGTCGCTAAGGGTGTTTTCTCACAGAATCGATTTGTCGAGGGAACATATGAGATGAATAATTCTGGCGGGAAGTACATTTTTACCATCGAAGACAGCAAGGCCTCGTCGGTTTCAATTTCGCTTTCGGATGGAACAATATGTTCGGGAAGCGTTGAAGATGGAAAACTGGCCGGATCTGTTCAGATTAAGTATGGAAACGGTGATGAGTATTCGGGTGCCATTGATGGCGGAATGAAATCTGGCACGGGTACCTACACATGGGCAAGTGGAGCATCATACCAAGGCACATGGCAAGACGACAAGATGAATGGTTCTGGCACCTACACGTTTCCGGCTGGGCAGGTAGGTAATAAGATCGTCGGTTCATTTGTTGACGGGTATCCCGATGGGGAATGCCAATACTATGCCGATGCCCTTAAGCACTATAAAACAGAATGGCAAGGAGGCAGGTGCGTAAAGGTCTATGAATAGCGCGGATGAGATATTCCCCAATATTAGAAAGAGCGTAGTGGATTTAATTGAAGACGAAGAGGGCGGCGTTCCCGCTGGGCGTCTATTGATGCTTGGCGCGATGGCGGTCGTGCTGAGTGCGCTGTTTGTTACCGACGCCTATGCCGTCCACCGGTCGCACAGCTCACATCGGTCTCACAGCTCCCATCGATCCGGGGCTTCTGGCCACGGTAACGTGAGCCATGGCAGCCATCAGAGCCATCAAAGCCATTCGAGTCATGCTAGCCACACTTCGCATTCAAATACGGCTTCCCATTCTAATTCGGCATATAGCAGCGAAGGCGACGTAACGTATTCTGCCCCTCCGGCATCGAGTGTTCCCGGAGTGGAATCGCCATCAGTGGGAAACGGTGCTGCCTTTACGCTACCGAACGTTAATCAAAACATTGAGGCACCCGACGGAACGCCTGTTTCGGGTGACCTGCCTGCTTTCGTCGTCCCCGCTTCAAGTCTAGAAGCGAACCTCAATGTTGCCTCTATTCATACGCCACCGGAGACCGAAAGAGTAAGATAGCGAGATCATATGAAACTGCCGTTCAAAAATGCGTTTCACAAAAGCAAAGATCGTGAACTCGACTCAGAGCCTTTAGGGGCAGACCAAAGTCAGTTGCCTTTGAGTGTTGATGAGGTGCTGGCAGATGCCGAAAGAGTTGCCTTAGCCATGTCGAGTTGTATTGAAAGCGATCAACTTGGAAGGATTGAAGACACTTTCGCATCTGAGATGCGGGGTGAATCACAATCTTACATGTTTTTTCGTTCGCATCGATGCGAGTCCCTGCTGGCGATAGTCGTCGCATCGGTAGTGACAGCTGGATTCGCCTGTGCATTACTCATCGGGTTATCGATTTTATATTTTTCCGCTGAGTATTTCGCGCTTGGGCTTGCGATAGCATTGTCGGCGGGTATTGGCGTGGCTGGCAACATTGTTTTGATCGTCAGGGGAGTCTTGTCGCTCAAGCGTAGTGAAAGGCTTGAGCGCTATTGCGATATTTTGCGTCTGAAACGTTTTGTAATAATTGATGAGCTGGCCGTTCTGTCAAAAGTCACCTTCGCGGTTATCGTTAAGGATTTGAAATATGCTGTGCGACAGATGGTTGTTCCGCAGGGGCACTTTGAATGCAATGACACATTGCTTATCACATCGGATGAAGCGTTTGAGTCTTATTGTCTTCATTCTGATGGCGTTGATGCTTGGCTTAGAACTCGTGCTGAAGAAGCGGAGCATCAGCGCGAGGTTCCAGAAGCTGTTCAGCAGCTGCTGACCGATGTGGCTCAGCTTGCTGAAAAAATCCATGCTTGTAGCGGGCTTTTGAAAGAAAAGGCGATTGCATCGGATATCTACAGAATAAAGGACCTGATAGAATTTGTCGCTTACGAAATCAGGAGGGAATTTGGGTTTCGGTCGGCACTCTGCGACCTTTTGTCATTGTATGTTCCCATTGTCGGGAATCTGTTTGACATGTGGCTGGATAGCGAACAAAAAAGCACGACTGGAGAGGCTGCTTCAAAGAATAGCACTAGGATTGCCAAGGCGGTGAAGGCCGTATTGTATGAATTTAAGGATGCGCTTGCAAAGCTTTATCGCGCTATGGAAGACGAAATGCTCCTTGACGTTTCGGCCGATGTAGGCGACGAATGACAAGTATCGTATGTGCAGCGCGGAACTTGTTGCTCAATAATTGGTGAGGTTGGTGGGCTAAGTTGATGGCAGCGCTTTGCCGAAGGATTTGCAATGAGCTTGTTCGCTTAAAGGTGCCATGTGCATTGCTCCCCTGATATCTAGTCAAGCGCTTTTTCCAATGGGTAAGGCGTTTGACTAGATAATATATGTCCTTGTTGACCCACAATCTAAACAGCCGTTTATTAACTAGAGGAGCGAGCGAATCCGTGAATATCAATCGTAAGATTTTGCAATCCTTGGCAATTTCAATTCCTTGCCTGATTGCTTTTGTGCTGCTGCTCAAATGCTGCCTCGCCTTTTCCGCTGAGATCTTTTCTTGCCCTTTGATTGACTCTATGTCTACGGGGGACTTGCTAAACGGGATTGGTACTTTTGCTGCTGTAGTGTTCGCGGTGGTTTCGTACAAATGCGATTCCGATGAACGTCGGAAAAAGGAGGAAGATGACCTTGAGCGGGCTAAGCCCCAAATAAAGTTAGAGTGCTCGGAGCGAGACTACGGGTTCTTCATTACGATTACGAATATGGGATCATGTTTTATTACTAACATAATGGACGGTGAGGGCAACTCTCTGGTCTCACGCTTGGGGCCAGGAATCTCTTTTTCGTATGCGTATGTTAGCTGTGACGCAATCGGTGTAATTGATGCCGATTTTGATGATGTGGCTAGTGTCAAATCTTCTATCGGCTTGGTTGCTGGCTCACTCCTTGGATTCGTGATGTATGACGCTTCTGGCAGGGCTTGGGAAGTTGTTTATAACCTTGATGGAGAAGAGGCCAACCA
The DNA here is from genome assembly GCA_934658705.1 of uncultured Collinsella sp. GTDB lineage: Bacteria > Actinomycetota > Coriobacteriia > Coriobacteriales > Coriobacteriaceae > Collinsella. The sequence continues at coordinate 28,180 of CAKUHP010000015.1, forward strand.
GGCGTGCGACCTGTCTCTTGTCAATCCGTCTCTTGTCAAAGATCTTTATCTGTGAGGTTTTGGTTTCTTGCGATCGGACGGCTTTCAAATGGCGACTCTTTGGCGTGGTCTCTTGATGTGGCTGGACCGGGGCGGCCGATCGCTTGGTTGCCTCTTATAAGTTGCGGTGAAATAGGGACTGTTTGGGCTGCTAGATGGCCTATTCAGTCCCTATTTCACCGCAACTTAGGAGTGGATGGGGTAGCTAATTTGGGACGGGGCTATTTTGACTACCCCGCAAGCGGGGTAGTCAAAATAGCCCCGTCCCAAATTAGCTACCCTTGGCTGCTACGACGCTAGTGTGGCGATGACGGCTTCGTCGCCGGCGTATATGAGGGTGTTGCCGTCGGGGATGATCGTTTGGCCGTCGCGTTTGAGCATCACCACGATAAAGGGGTGCTTGCCCTGTGGCACGTCGCGCAGACGCTGGCCGGCAAGACGACCGTGGGGCGTCACGGTGACCTCGCGCAGCGTAACTTGGGCGCGCTCTTCGAACGTTGGGGCGGCCATCACCAGCAGGTCGCCTTCCTCGATCACGGTGTCGCCGTTGGGCAGCACCGGGTGCGCTCCATCGCGCAGCACTAGGACCACAAGCATGTTCGTAGCGCTGCCAATGTCGGCAAGCGAGCGCCCGGCAAACGGATGCCCCGCACCCACCTTGAGCTTAACGAACGACATGCCGTCCTCGTCGCGGTAGTCGTTAAAGGTGCGGCGCACATCGCCTTCCGCATCGATCATGTCGAGCTTCTTCGCCACCGCCGGCAGCAGCGATCCCTGTACCACAATGCTCGACACAGCAATTACAAACACCAGGTCAAACAGGTCGTGGCCACCGGGAACACCGGCCACCACGGCAAAGAGACTAAAGACGACCGACGCGGCACCGCGCAGGCCCGCCCAGCTTACGAGCGCCACCTGGCGAGGGTTCGTCTTAAAGGGCGCCAGGAGCAGACCGACGGCGATGGGGCGGCTCACAAAGAGCATGAACGCCATGAGCGCCAGGCCCGGCAGCAGCATTTGCGGCAGGCGGGCGGGCGTCACGAGCAGGCCGAGCAAAAAGAAGATGGTCATCTCGGCCATCTCGGTTAGGGTGTCAAAGAAGTGCGCCAACTCGACCTTGCCGGTGATGTCGCTTGCGCCCAGTACGATGCCGGCCAGGTACACGGCCAAAAAGCCGTTGCCGCCCAGGTAGCTCGGCAGCGCGTAGGCGACGATGGCCACGGCGAACAAAAAGATGGTCTGCGCGCCCTCGGCCGTTGCGTGTGCGCGCTCAATGAGGCGGCCCGCTGCCCAGCCGATGACAAGGCCCAATCCCACGCCCAGGATGATCTGTTTGGCGAGCAGCACGGGAATGTTGATGTCGCCGCCGGCCGCGAGGGTCGCGAGCACGGCGGTGAGCATGTAGGCGACGGGGTCGTTGGAGCCCGATTCGACCTCGAGCAGCGAGTCCGTGCCATCCCTCAGCGACAGGCTGTGCTCGCGCAGGACGCTAAAGACGCTCGCCGCGTCGGTGGACGCCACAACCGAGCCCAGTAGCAGGCCACCAATCCAGTCGAGGCCCAGCACAAAGTGCGCAAAAGCGCCGGTAATGCCGGCGGTGATGACGACGCCGAGCGTGCTCAGCAGCACCGCGGGCGCGGCGACGGGTTTGGCGCGGTCGATGTTGGTGTTAAAGCCGCCGTAGAACATGATGAACAGCAGTGCCGTGCTGCAGACGGTCTCGGTGAGCGCGTAATCGCTAAAGTCGATGTGCGCCGGGCCGTTGACGCCCAGCAGCATGCCGAGCGCGATAAAGATGAACAAGGTGGGGAAGGGGAGCTTTTTGCCGACGGGTTTGATGGTCAAGCACAGAATAATGACGAGGCCGATAAAGAGAAGGATCTGGTTCATGGAAGGTGTCCGCTCCTGAGTGGTTGGCGTGGCACGGTCAGTTGTCTGCGGTTATTTGTACCCAAAGATGGTGGGTTTATGGGGTTGAGGCGCTGGCGTTCGCATTTTCGACACGAGGTGGCGGCGCGGGCGGTGCTGGTCGGGGCGCTGGGGCGGGCCGCGTGGGTGATCGCCTGTGGCGGCGACCCTTCCCAGCTTTATTGCAACGGAGTACAATGGGTAACGTTTAAGTTCAACTTGAAGTTTTAGTTGCGGCTCTGGGCTTCGGCCGCAATGCAAGGAGAGGCGTTCCATGGCGATCTATGTGACATCCGATGCTCACGGGCATGTGCGTGCGCTTGACGAGGCCCTGTCCAAGATCTCGCTGGCGTCCGACGACACGCTGTACGTGCTAGGCGACATGATCGATCGCGGTCCCGATCCGCTCGGCGTCATTAAGCTCGTGCGCTCGCTGCCCAACGCCCACGTGCTCAAGGGCAACCACGAGCAGATTATGCTCGACGCCATCATTGGCCAGGATCCGCTCGATGCCGAGACCTGGGATATCAACGGCGGTTGGACGACGCGCGAGCAGCTCAACGACATGGAATTTGAGGCGTATGAGGAGCTTGTGCGCTGGATGGCCGGGCTGCCGCTGTACGCGGTGGCAGAGACTGACGAGCGTCCGTATCTGCTGGTGCATGCCGGTATTGAGATGGAGGCCGCGCGGGCGTTTTTGCTTGAGCACGGCGTGGATTGTTCCGATGGCGCCGGGGCGGTCGATGCCGACCGGGAGCTGCTAAAGCAGATGCTGGCGGTGCAGTCGTCCGATGACCTGCTGTGGATTCGTCACGGCTATTGGGATGTGCCGACGGGGCTTCTTTCCGCCGAGGGCAAGGGCCCGGTCGTGGTGAGCGGCCATACGCCCACGGTGTCGCTTGGGCGCTATTGCGAGGTAGGCGGCCTGGCGGGGCTCGACGAGGAATCGGGCCGCGGGCAGATTGTGCGCCTGGGCGGCGAGGATACCGCCGGCGTGCCCGACCGCATCGACATCGACTGCGCCGCCGCCACCGGGTCGGAGTTTGGCCGCGTCGGGATCCTGCGCCTGGACGACGGCGCAGAGTTCTACGCGAACATTCTTCCTGGCGAGTAATTAGCTGCCCCCACGCTGCAATTAGGCACCGTACGGGTTGCGGGCTCGTTCGATGCGCTGGCGAATGTGGGTGTACTCGATTATCAGCAACACCAGCAGCAGCGCCATGATCGCCAGGTAGCTCACGACAGCGCCCGTCATGCCTAGCAGGTTAATCAGAATCAGCGGCAGCACCACGCTCACGGCAAAGCAGATCAGGTAGATCTTGGTGACGTCGCTGGCGTGGCGCAGCACTGTGATGATGGCGTAGATAAAGTCGATGCCCGCGGTGACGCCGCCAGCGACAACCATCAGCAGCGCCAGCGTGTGATAGCGCTCAAGGTTAAGGCCGTACATGGCGTTCATGATGGGGATGCCGGGGCCCGCCATAAATGCGGCGCACAGACCGGTAATGACGACGACGAGCGCCATGACGGCAACAATAATCAGGTCAAAGCGGCGACGCTTGCGCGGGTTTGCCCAAATGCTCGACAAGCGCAGGAGCTGCGGTTTATAGATAAATCCAATGCTCAGCAAAATAGCCTGCGCCGGAAAGAACAGCGCATTAAAGTACAGCTGGTATTTGTAGGCCAGTGTGCCTTCCATCACAAACTTGGGCATGCTCTCGATAAGGTTGAACAGGAACAGCGCGCCAAAGAGCGGGGCACACTGGACAAACAGGCGGCCGACCTCGCGCAGGCTCACGCGGCGCGATTTTTCGGTCTCGAGCAGGGCGAGCGGCGCGGTGACCAGCACGAGGGAGGCGATCGCGGCGATTCCCATGGCCATGGCGGCGATGGACATGCTGCGCGTGAGGAACAGCGCCACGGCAAAGACCGCAAGGACGCCGACGGAGCGCAGCGTTTGGCTCATGCCGGCCAGATAGAGCTTGTCGGCCTGTTGCAGGCGGCCTTCATATACGTCGGCGACGCCGTCGATCACCTTATAAAGGTAGACGCCCAGGCCGATTGTGGCCATCTGCGCGTCGTAGCCGCGGGCGCTGCTGTACATGAGGCCGCACACCAGCGCGAGTGCTCCGCAAAGCCAGCGGTTGAGCTGGTAGGAAGCGAAGCTGGTCTTTTCGTCGATGTCCGAGACCTGAAAATTGCGCACGCCGTAGTTGCACGCGATCATGATGAGCGTGCCGGTGACAAAGGCCATCGAGAACTTGCCGGCTTCCTCGGCGCCCACGAGCTGCGTGGACACAATGGTGAGCAGCGGAAACGCCATACCCCAAACAGCGGTGCCCAGTGTGTTCCACAGGTAGTCGCGGCGGGTGGCGTGCTCCTCGTACTCGGCTTCTTGCGTGGAGAAGCCGCCGCCGTAGACGGCTCCGAGCAGGCGGTTCCACCAGGCGTCGACCATGCGACGGATGGGGCCGGGCTCGCGCTCGTGCTCGCGGCGACGGCGCGTGGCCTGGCCGCTGTCGGGGCCGCCGGCGTTGCGCTGGCTCAGTTCCTGGATGCGCGCGAGCTCCTCGGCGGTGTGTGAGGCGGGAAACAGGCCGTTCTCGATGCGTCCGCCCTGGCCGTGTGCCCCGTCGCCCAACGCGGTGGGGTCGGCGAGGCCGTTGTGGCGGGCGATGACGCGGCGGATGCTATCGAGGGGCGTGATGCTCAAGGCGGTTCCTTTCTATTGCTGCGCTCTAGTATAGCCGCGGCGGTATCGATTCGTGTTTTTGAACAGGTTGTTCGATAAATTCGGCAGGCGGCATCAATTTGTCGGTAAGCGTGCGGTATTCTGTTGAGGTTTTGTGACCCCCCGATGCCGCTTGCGCGGTACCAAGGAGTTTTTACCCATGGATGTCGCCGCGTTTTTGCTGGCCCTTGTGCCGATCATCTGGCTTGTCGTGATGCTGCTGTGCTTTAAATGGCCGGCATGGAAAGCCGCCATCGGCTCGTTTGTTCTTTCGTGCGTGCTCGCCCTTGCGTGGTGGCACCTGCCGGCGGCGCAGATCGCCACGGCCTCGCTCGAGGGCTTTTTGATGGCCCTGTGGCCCATCGTGCTGGTGATTATTTCCGCGGTGTTTACGTATAACCTGTGCGTGCGCACGGGCGCCATGGACGTGATTGGCAGCATGATCACCTCCATCAGCAGCGACCGCCGTCTGCTGGCGCTGCTCGTGGCCTGGTGCTTCGGTGGTTTTATGGAGGGCATGGCCGGCTTTGGTACCGCTGTCGCCATTCCCGCCGGCATGCTCGCGGGCCTGGGTTTTGAGGCCGTTCCCGCCGTGCTCATCTGCCTGCTGGCCAACGGCGTGCCCACGCCCTATGGCTCCATCGGTATCCCGACGGTGTCCGTTGCCGACCTGGTTGGTCTGGATTCCCTGCACCTGGCGACCGTTCAGCTGGTGCAGCTCGCGCCCTTCTTTGTGGTCATGCCGCTGCTTATTGTGCTGGTTGCGGGCCGTGTTTCCGATGATCGGGGCAACGTTGCAAGCGTGGGCGAGCGCCTGCACGGTGTGGCCGGTATCGCGCTGCTCTCTGGCGCGTCGTTTGTCGGCGCGGCTCTGATCGTCGCCATGTTTGTAGGCCCCGAGCTTGCCGTGGTCGTGGGTTCCATTGTGTCGCTCGCGCTGACTGCCGCGCTTGCTATGCGCGCCGAGAAGTCCGGCCACCTGGATGCGCGCTTCCATATGAATATCGAGGCCGGCGAGCAGCTCACCGTTAAGTCGGCGCTTTCGGCCTGGTCGTGCTTCATCCTGATCTTTGTGCTGCTGCTGGGTACCTCCAACCTGGTGCCCGCCGTGCACGCTGCGCTCGTGCCGTTTGCGAGCCACGTGCAGGTGTATTGCGGCGAGAACCCCGGTACGCTTACGTTTTCGTGGATCAACACGCCGGGTGTCTGGATTTTCCTGGCGGCGTTTGTTGGCGGCGCGATTCAGGGTGCTTCGCCGCGTCTGATGGGCGAGGTGCTGACCGCAACCTTCAAGCAGATGATGCCGACGGTGATCACGATGCTTTCGGTGCTGGGCTGCGCCAAGGTGATGGGCTATGCGGGCATGATCTCGTCGATCAGTGCATTTTGCATCGCCGTCGCCGGTGGGCTGTACCCGATCCTGGCTCCGTGGATCGGTGCTGTTGGCGCATTCGTGACCGGTTCGGGCACGTCCTCGGGCATGCTGTTCGGTCCCATCCAGAGTCAGGCCGCTGCGGCGCTGGGCGTGAGCGACTACTGGATGGTCGCGCTGAACGCCCTGGGCGTTGCTGCGGGCAAGATGATCTCGCCGCAGACGCTCGCGATTGGCCTGGCCGCCGTGCACGTGCGCGGCAAGGACGCCGAGCTCCTGGGCGCCGTCCTGCCCTACGCCGCCGGCATGCTGGTCCTGATGAGCGCCATCGCCATGCTCGGCCAAAACCTGCCGCTGTAGCACAACTAGTCATTGGAGACGTTCTTAAACGACTAGGGGCGGGTTACGCTTACCTGCGAATTTTGACCGTTGGGCGGGATGCTCTGCGGTTGCCGCAAAAACGTTTTTGCATATCGGGTACAACGGGCTTTACGTGAGTAAAGCGCGCGCCCTCGTGACGCGCTTTTAAAGGAGGCCCCATGCCTGGTGTTACCCCTGCAGAAGTACTGTCCAACTTTGGCCTTACGTTGGTCGAAGATCCCGCCGAGAACCAGCCCCGCCTGCTGGTTGACCTGCCGGCGGCCGAGCTCGTCGAGTATGCCATCCGCCGCGAAGAGGGCTGCATGGCCTCCAACGGCGCACTCGTGATCGAGACGGGGGAGCGTACCGGCCGTTCGCCCAACGACCGCTTTATCGTCGATACGCCCGACGTGCACGACAAGATCGCCTGGGGCGCCGTCAATCGCCCACTGTCCGTCGAGAGCTACGAGGCCATCAAGGCCGGCATCGTCGACTTCCTCAACGAGCGCGATGTGTTCGTCACCCGCGGCATGGCCGGCGCCGACCGCAACCACACGCGCCGCCTGCTCGTCGCCTGCGAGCGTGCCAGCCAGGCGCTCTTTATTAAGCAGATGCTCGCTCGCCCGCTTGCCCGCGAAATCGCGCGCACCGGCGAGCCGGACTTCTGCGTCCTTGCCGCGCCGGGCTATCAGTGCGACCCGGCCATCAAGGGCCTCAACTCCAGCGCCGCGGTGGTCATCAACTTCCAGGAGCGCGTGATTCTGGTTGCGGGCACCGGCTATTCCGGCGAGATTAAAAAGTCCATCTTCAGCGTTATGAATTACCTGCTGCCTGTCGAGGACGACGTGCTGCCTATGCACTGCTCGGCCAGTATGGATCCCGTCACGCACGAGACGGCCGTGTTCTTTGGCCTGTCCGGCACCGGTAAGACAACGCTTTCGGCCAACCCCACGCGCCTGCTGATCGGCGACGACGAGCACGGCTGGTCCGACATGGGCATCTTTAACATCGAAGGCGGCTGCTACGCCAAGTGCGAGGGCCTGGACGCGTTCCACGAGCCCGAGATCTTCAACGCCGTCCGCTTTGGCGCCATCTGCGAAAACGTGGTGCTGGACGAAAACCGCAAGCCCAACTACGACGACGTCTCGATCACGCACAACACGCGCGTGGCCTACCCCGTGGAGCACATTCCCAACGCATGGACCAAGGGCATGGGCACCACCCCGAGCGTCGTGCTGTTCCTGACCTGCGACGCCTTCGGCGTGCTGCCGCCCATCTCGCGCCTGACGGCCGACGCCGCCATGTACCACTTTGTGACGGGCTTTACGGCCAAGATCCCCGGCACCGAGGTCGGCGTCACCGAGCCCACGCCTACGTTCTCCTCGCTGTTCGGCGAGCCGTTTATGCCGCTCGACCCCATGGTCTACGCCAAGATGCTCGGCGAGCGCATCGCCGACGGCCGCACGCGCGTGTACCTGGTCAACACCGGCTGGATCGGCGGCGGCTACGGCGTGGGCCATCGCATCGAGCTGGCCTACACGCGCTCCCTGGTCGCGCGCGCCCTCGACGGCACCATCGAGGACAGCGAGTTCGTGCACGACGACATCTTTAACGTCGACATCCCCACCACGTGCCACGGTGTGCCCGACGGCATCCTGGTGCCGCGCCAGTACTGGCAGAGCACCGCGCGCTACGACGAGGCCGCGCACAACCTGGCCGTGATGTTCGAGGAGAACTTCGAGAAGAAATATTCGCACCTGCCCGAGTCCGTAAAGGCCGCCGGCCCGCACGCCCAAGTGCCCGCCGAGGCCCGTCATCGCGGCCGCGGCCTGCTGGGAATCCGCCTGTAACCACCACAAAGGGGACAGTGAACTGCGCCCCGAAACTTGGACTGAATAAATAGCGACTACGCCGCAAGGGCCTGG